>PWVH01000094.1 GCA_003563465.1 Coriobacteriaceae bacterium
CCGGCGCACCAGCCCGTCCACCATGACCGCCTCGCCGAGCAGCAGTCCCGCTTGTACGCTCGCACGAGTATTGGTGCCGATCGCTCTCGGCGGCGCTTCGAGATCGACCTTTGAAAGGCGCGCGGCCTTTGCGAAGAGAGCCTCGGCGCTCGTCTCGACACCAGGAGCTATGGCGCCACCCACATAGGCGCCCTCTGCATCGATCACGTCTATGGTGGTCGCCGTACCGAAGTCCACCACCAGGACCGGTCCGCCGTAGGCCTCGAAGGCGGCGATTCCGTTGACTATGCGATCCGCCCCTACCTCGTGCGGATTGTCGTAGAGTATGCGCATCCCGGTCTTCAGGCCTGGGCCGACCAGCATCGCGGGCCGACCGCAAATCTCCTCGGCGATCTCCTCATACGCTACGGTCAGGCGTGGAACCACGGACGAGACTATGATGTGTTCCACCTCGTCCCACGCGCGCCCTTCGGTCGCGAACAGGCCTGCTATCTGCACTCTGAGCTCGTCTGCGGTAAGCGCTTGGTTGCTCGAGACGCGCCAGCGGCCGTCGATTCCGCTCTCGTCGAACAGTCCGAGGATCGTGTGGGTGTTTCCGATGTCGACGGCGAGTATCACCGCTGCTCCTCCCCGATTGACGGAACGGTGACGCCCCGCCGGTTCTCGTCGGCTCAATGGTATCATCAGCCCAGGTACCCCGCGACACCGGGAGGCTTCCGATGACCACCGGACCAGCGCGGATCCTCGTCGTAGACGACGAGGACTCGATTCTACAGTTCGTCTCCTACAACCTCGAAAAAGAAGGCTACGAGGTCGAGACCGCGACCACAGGACACGAGGCTCTCGAGAAGGTGTCCGCAAGCTCCTTCAACCTGATCGTCCTCGATATCATGCTTCCGGGCTCGGATGGATACGAGGTCTGCCGCAAGCTTCGGGCAACCAGCGAGGTGCCCGTGCTCTTCCTGTCCGCGCGAGATACGGAACTCGACAAGGTCGTGGGCCTCGAACTGGGCGCCGACGACTACCTGGCCAAACCGTTTGGAATCCGCGAGCTGCAAGCTAGGGTGAAAGCCCTGCTGAGGCGCTCCGCGGGCGCGGGTGCCGGACGCGCCGAAGAACTGCCCGGCGAGAGGTTGAAAGCTGCAGGCATCGTTCTCGACGAGGGTGCGCACGAAGCGCACTTCGGCGACCGCCAGATCGACCTCACTCCCCGTGAGTTCGAGCTCCTTGCCACGCTCATGCGCTACGCGGGCAAGGTGCTCTCCCGCGAACAGCTCCTCAGACAGGCGTGGGGATGGGAGTACCTGGTGGAGACCAAGACCGTGGACACGCACATAAAGCGGCTGCGCGACAAGCTTGAAGCTGCCGGAGTCGACCCTTCGGTCGTCGAGACGGTGCGCGGTTACGGCTACCGGATACAATCCTGAGCCGGATATCGATGTGAGCGTCTCGATACGCACCCGTCTTCTTGCTTCCCTACTGGTGGTGGCGTTTGCTTCTGCCGCAGGTCTGTCGTGGTACTTCCTGAATCAACTCGAGTCGGTCAGTCTTCGGATGCTCGAGGAAAGACTTGCAAGCGAAGCTATGGTCGCGGCTGCGATAGTCGGGGAGCGAGGAATCGGGAACCCGGCCCCGCTTCAGGCGGCACTACTGGAAGCCGATCCGATGATCCCGTCCCGAATGCGGATACTCGACGGTGCAGGAGTCGCAGTGATCGATTCTGCGGGCGAAGCCGGTCTGGGCATCGACTACAGCGAACGGACCGAGGTGCAGGAGGCTTTGGCCGGCAGATATGGAGCCTACACTCGCATAGGCGATGATGAGCGCTTCGGCATGTACATCGCCTACCCGATAAGGGCAGAGGGACTGATAATCGGCGCTGCGTATGCTTCTGCGCCCACTCTCTCGGTGACGAACCTTCTGCGCGATTACAGGCTAAGACTCGGCTGGGCGCTCGGCGCGTTCCTGCTCGTCACGCTGGTCTTCGCAGAGCTGCTTTCGCGCTGGCTCGCAAAGCCGCTCCGTCAGCTCGAAAGCGGTACGGCCGCACTGGCCACGGGCGACTTCACGGTCAGGGTCGACCCGGTCGGTTCGCGCGAGACACGCGCGGTCGCCGAGGCGTTCAACACTATGGCCGACGAGGTCGAGCGCGTGGTGAGCGAACTCAAGAATGAGGAGCGCCGCAAGTCGCGCTTCGTCTCCGACGTTAGCCACGAGCTCCGCACGCCGCTGACCGCGATTCGTGGAGCAGCCGAGACGCTGCTGGACGGCGACGTCGACCCCGAAGACGCGGATCGATTCCTCTCGACCATCGTAAGCGAGTCCAACAGGCTCGCCCGACTCGCCAACGACCTGCTCGCCTTGCAGCGAATCGAAGGTGCAACCGGTGAGTTGCCGCTAAGCAGGATCGACCTTTCCGAGATAGCCCGCAAAGCGGCAGAGGCCCTCAAGCCACTACTCGAGGAGCGAAGAACTCACATCGAAGTGTCGGGCGAGGGACCTGACGTACTCGGCGATCCCGATCGCGTCCAGCAGGTTATCGCGAACCTGATCGACAACGCCTCGCGTGTGGCCGAGGACGGTACGGTCCGTGTGGAGGTCTCTGCCGAAGGAGATCGCACTGTCCTCTCCGTGCTCGACGAGGGACCGGGCATCCCCGAGAAGGACATCGGGCGACTCTTCGATCGCTTCTATCGCACGGAGTCGAGTCGTGCACGAGCCAGCGGCGGTTCCGGGCTCGGTCTTGCGATAGTCAAGGCTATAGTCACCGCGCACGCCGGCGAGATCGAAGCCGCCAACCGGCCCGAAGGCGGAGCGCGTTTCGCGATCCGGCTGCCCTCTCTCAAAGAGTGACTGCCGAAACGCGGACTTAGCCCATCGCGCTAGCAGCGGTCGAGCGAAAGCGTCGAGAGCGCAGGTTCTGCATCCTTGAGCGCAGCCTCGGTCTCCGGGTGGCACGTGAAGACGACCACCTGCCTCTTGCGCGCCAACTCGGCAACCGCCTGAGCTGCACCCGCTTTGCGCCCGGGATCGAAGTTGGCGAATACGTCGTCCATGAGCACGGGCAACCCAGCTCCCGTCTCACCTAGCTGCCCGATGAGTGCAAGACGCAACGCCAGATAGAGCTGCTCGGCCGTGCCGGTGGACAGGAGCGCCGTATCCTTGGCTCTTGCCGAGGTATCGAAGACCTCTATGGCAGATGCGCCTAGCGGCACCGATAGCCGTGGATACCCGCCCCTGGTGATCATCGCGAACAGCCTCTCGGCTTCTTGCACCACTTCGGGCTGCCGCTCGCGTTCGTAGCGCTCCTGCGCACGCTCGAGCAGGCGGCCCGCAAGACTGAGGACGGAGTACCTTTCGGCCTGCTCGGCGATGCGCTCGTTGAGACTCGAGAGCTCGAGCCGCAGCGACCCCATGGAGTCCTCGCGTTCGCGCTCCCCGACGGTCGTCTCCAGACGAGCGTACTCGCTTCCGAGAAGGCCCCATCGCTCCTGTGCCTCGACCGCCTCGTTCTCTGCCCTCTCGACCATGGCCCTCAGTTCGGCGAGCCCCCCAGCGACGCCTAGGCGCTCCATAATCTCACGCGCACGCTCGCGGGCCTTGGCTTCGCGCCCTTCGGCATCGGCCACTCTCGATTCGGCCGATCGTGCCTCGTCGGCGGCTCGCTCGGCGGCTCTGGCTGCCTCTCGGGCCTCGGCGAGGCGCTCGCGCAGTCTGCCGACGACAGCCGGCACTTCTTCTGTGCTTTCCGCGGGCTCCGAGCCGAGTCGCCGGGCGAGCTCGTTTACTCGATCGGAGTACGAGTCGATGGAGTCCCTCTCGCGCTTCAGACGGTCCTCGAACTTGCTCCGCTCCGTTTCGATCCGCCTGAACTCCTCTACCAGATCGAGCACGCGCAGCGTGGCCGAAGGCTCGGTCGCGAAGCCAAGTCCTCGCTCGCCGAGCCATGCTTGCCATTCGGCCTGCATATCTGCCAACTGCTGCTCGGCACGTGCAGCCTCAAGTCTTGCCTGTTCCGCGCGCCTGGCGAGTTCCGCAGCGCTCTCGGATAGACGCCGCACGTCTGTGTCTGTCGAAACTGCCGCGGTCTTCGCGCGCAGCAGCAGCCACGCTGCTAGCGCTATCAGTACCGCACCGGTGACAGAGGCCGCCCACTGTCCGGCCAGTATCCCGCCTGCGACCGCAAGCACTCCCGCTGCGAGTGCGACCCATGGCACGAAATCGCGCTGAGAGACACCCCCGGCAGCGGCGACGGCAGGAACGGCGGCACCCTGAGCGACAGTGGCTTCATCGGCTTCACGGTCGCGTCTCTCTGACGTCGAGCGCGCCCGTTCTTCTGCAGTCAGCAACCGCTCTCGCCAGACCTCCAGCACCTCCCGCGTCTGCGGTGAGGCATCCACGGCGGCGGCCTCATCGGCCTCGAGACCTGCCTCGGCAAGTCGTGAGGCCGCGTCTCTTGCAAGCGAGGCGACATGACTCTCGTGCTCCCGAACGGTCTCGAGGCTCTTACGGAAGAGAGCGAGTTCGTCGCCGAGCGCCTCGATCTCCGCCGAAGCCTCCAGCGTCGCCTCGTCCACCACCAGCGCATCCAAAGCCTCGAAGGAGTCGCGTGCGTTCCGCCTCAGCGTCAGCAACTCCTCCTCCGCGGAGCTGATCGTCTTCTCCAGCTCGTCGAGTGCTTGCGCCTGCTCGTGAAGAGTGCGGTGCTCGCTGGCGGTCTCGTCGCGCCGCACGCGAGCCGCTTCGAGTTCGCGAGTAAGCTCCGCGAGACTGATGCGTGCTTCAGCGACCTGTTCGGCTTGTTGTTCGAGTTCGGAGATCTTCTTGCGAATCTCGCGCGCTTCGGCAATCGAAGCGTTGATGAGCGGCTTGCTGCCTCGCGGACGGTAGAGCTGGGCCGCCTCGCCCTCGATCGCCGCCCTGACTTCCTGCGGACTGACGCCAAGCCCTGCTCCAGCAGCATACAGTCGGGCGATGATGTCGTCGTCGGTCCCACGCAACCGCTCGATTGCGGCCATCTCGGCCAGACCGAAGCCGAAGACGACTCTGAACGCCTGCTCGCTCACACCGCTTGTCAGCTCGGCAACGAGGTTTGGGCACTCGGGGCCTCTGAGCGTTCGCACCCCAACCGGGCCTCCCCGTGGCCCCGCCGTGCGCTCGATCACCCACTCGCCTTCAGGTGACTCGAATACCAAACGTCCCTCCCGGGTGCCCGCATCGCTTAGGAAGGGCGCGTCCGAGCTGCTCTTCTCCGTCGGGAACCCGTAAAGGAGATAGCGCACCAGGGCGGTATAAGTGCTCTTTCCAGCCTCGTTAGGACCGCTTACGACGGTCAAACCGTCACCCAGCGGCCCGAGTCCGGCATCGGCCAGTCGACCGAAGCGGGTGGCTTCGATGCGCCTCAGGCGCATCATCGTGCGGCCTCCTCGCCAAGAAGGCGGTCCAAGCTCAGATCGCGTGCCCTCTCTAGAATGGAAAGCGCATCGCAGTCGAGCTCGGCGCCCCGTGCCGCCGAACGAATCGGGTCCAGCACCTCGAAAAGCATCGCCTCGGCTTCTTCGGCGGGGATCGCGTCGGCCAAGCGGACCAAGTCCCCAGCGAAATCG
>PWVH01000087.1 GCA_003563465.1 Coriobacteriaceae bacterium
AGTGAGTGATAATGCGCCTCACCCTTGTACTCGCACAACGTGACCCGGTCGCTGGGCTCGATGCACCGAGCATCGACCGCATCCGGAGGGAAGTAGAAGACAGGTGGGTGCGACGTCTCTCGCACGACGAACGGCCGTCGTGTCTCAGCGATGACCTTGCCTCCGAGCAATGCACGCACATGCATCGTCTCGCGTGCAAGCGACGGCGGACGCGGATACTCCCAGACGAACTCTGTGGCGTGTTCGGTCACTGTCGCCCTCCTTTGACGCTTGCGTCTCGCATTGTAGCGGCTCGCGAATCCCGGACAACGCTGATGTGGACCGCAAACGCCCGCCTCCCTCCTCGGGATCTCGTTTCGCCAGCTAGATGGCGGAGAGGGAGGGATTCGAACCCTCGAGCCCGGGGTAACCGGACTACTCCCGAGTCTTCATCGGTAGCTCGATGTGCGAGGGATACAAACTGTTGCGCTGCACGGTGAGCACCGGTGTGCCCTCGGCCGGATACCGGGCGAAGACCGAGGCGTCGTGCCCGGCCACAGCAACCCGCAAGCGATGCCCCTCTTTGATGAGGACCGAGGTGGTGTACAGGCTAAAGCTGATCTCGGTCACATCGCCGGGCACCAGAGGTGTGGCATCAGCGCGCTCGAGGCTGCGGTACGGCCCCTGAACCACGTATTCCGATTCCTCGCCCTCGTCAGCGACCTCGCGGTGAACGGCCCGCAGGATGCCTTCGGTCAGATAGGTGACACGACCATCGGGGCCTACATCCTCCAGGTAGACGTGGAACGCACCATCCTCTTCAGTGGACGCGACGTGAAGGGTGACTATGGGACTGCCGGTGATCTCTACATCCGTCTCCATCGGCGGAGTGGTGTAGGTGAGCAGCTTCTCGCTCTCCTCGGCCCGGTCGGGGTAGATCACGTCATCCATGAAGAGCCCCGTGTGCCAGCGGTTGGCCTCGCCGGTCGTGGCAGTCCAGTCGACCGCATACTCGTCGGCCCCGGTCTCGGCTGTGGGCGCCTCGGCGGTCAGAGAGCCAGCTTCGCCGAAGTACCACGTCCGGGACTCGAGGCCGGCCGGTGGCCAAGTGTCGGTGGTCTTCCAGACGCCTTCACCGAGCGTGTAGTACGTGATATCCCAGGTCGGCTCGGGAGCGGGCTCATCCTTGAGGTAGGCGTCGAAGAAGTCGACCACCATCTGGAACTGCTCATCCGGTGACGGATCCGTCGCGGTGCCTGCGGGCAGGAAGGGGTCCGCGTGCTCATCGCCGCCGTGGTTCCACGGGCCGATGATGAGCTTCTGCGGGTTGCTGAAGGTCAGAAAGCGGCTGAACGCGTCCTCGGCGGATGCGTTGTCCATGAAGCTCGCCCAGACGTACATGGGCACTCCGGAGCGCTCGATGGCCGCCTGCGCGCTGTATGGGGACACGTCGCCGAGGGTCATGCCCGTCGCGCCCCACTCATCGTCGCGATACTCGATCGCCTGCCCGATGTGGCTCAGATCGACTTGCGAACGGCTCGCGATCGCCTCGGCGAGTCGAACGCCGTCGGGGTCGTCATCGGTGAGTCGCACGCCGGACATGACCTGCCTGATGTTGTCGGGCGACTCGCCCGCGAGTTCAGCGAAGATGCTCACGTCGTTGACGTCGAGTCGACCGGTGAACTCGTCCCACGACTCGAGGAACCACTGGTTGTAGACACCGCCCGGCCACAGCAGGTACCGGTAGCCGTCGAAGTCTCCGTACTGCGTGACGATGGCCTTGACGGCGGGATGGTTGAGCGTAGCGGCCATCTCGGCCGTGTTCCCGTCGTAGGAAAACCCGTACGTCCCGACGCGACCGTTGGACCACGGCTGGGCCACGATCCAGTCGACGACCTCGCCCAGGTCCGCTATCTCCTGCGGCGACCACGGGATCTCCCACTGACCGAACGAGGCGCCGCTCCCCCGCACGTCGACCACGACGTGCGCGTAACCGGCCTCGGCCCATCGGGTGTGCTCAGCATCGAAGTCCATCAGGCCGAGGGTGCGGAAGATCGCGGTCATCGGGCCGGGCTCGTAGCCTCGCCAGTACCGCACCGCGCGAAGGACGGTGGGAACCTCGTCTCCCTCCCTGAGATCCGCGGGCAGCCACACATCTGCGGCGATCTCGGTCCCGTCCGACATGGTCAGGTAGACGCTCTCGCGTGTCGCCGGAGAGCGGGACGTCAGCGTCAGAATCGTCGCCGCGATGACCAACAGCGCGAGCAGCGGTACTACGACGAACTTCACCGCCTTGCGCAGGCATCCAGTTCGCTTCTTGGGTTCGGTGGTCATGCAGACCTCCTCCTAGTCCGAGCCTAAGTCTACCTGACGCACGTGGAGGCTCGCGGTGAGGTTCTCCGGAGTCATCACGCGCCCCGTCGCTGCAGTCGGGCGAGGATGGCATCGAGCGGCCACAGCGATACCCAGAACAGCACCGCCCATTCGCCGATCAGGAACGCCATGCCAGCGCTACCGAGAAAGATGACGATGGGCAGGCCGCTGCGCAGAACCTCGAACCGAGCATTTCGCCTGGTGAGAGGTTCCCGCAGCAGTCCGCGTCGGTGGGCATGCCAGAGCATGTACGCCCCGATGGTCGCGACACCCGGTCACTGGCCGAAGCTACGCTCCAGGAACCCGAGAATCCGCTCGGCATACTCCTCGTCCTCCCACGGCTCCAGGAAGGACTCGCCGTCGACGATGAAGTGGCGGTCCCCGTCGCGCACCCAGGTCTCGACGTGCGGGGGCGCCTGTTCGATGAGCCGCTCGAAACTGGCGAACGGGATCTGCGAGTCGCCGGTCGAGTGCGCGAGCAGCGCCGGCCGGTCGCCGAGATCGCGAATCTGGCGCTTGGGCACGATGTCCCGCGTGTCGAAGCCGTACTTCACCCCCGTGTAGAGGCGCACGAACGCCCGCTGCGCCGAGGCGATGGGCTCCGGGACTCCCATATTGTCGACGAAGACATCGTCCCACGACGAGTAGGCCGACAAACTGATGAGGCCATCGATCCCGGGGACCTGCCCTATCGAGTTGATGGCCGTCGCGGCACCCATAGATGCCCCGAAGACGACCACGGGGACATCCTCGTAGGCCGACTCTGCCTCGATGTGGCCGATAACCGCCGAGACGTCGCGGTGCTCCTCGTAGCCAAGCGCGATAACCTCGCCTTCGCTCTCCCCGTGCGCCCGCATCTCGAGCAGAATCGAGGAGTAGCCCTCGTCCAGCAGCATCCGCGCATGGCCGAAGAACGCGGTGACGGATGGGTTGTGGATGCCGGAGAGGAACACGATGACGGCTTTCGGGTCCTCGGCACGCACCTCGTAGGCGATGACTTCCAGTCCGTCACTGGTGGTCAGCGCCAGCCGCTCGGGGCTCAGCTCGCATTCCTCACCGATCCAGACCCGGTCGAACTCAACCCGCTCGTCGACCATCCCGCTGATGATCGCAGGTGGGATCGCGGCCATGACCGCCGTCGCGATGACAAGCACCGCGATCGCAGAACCAAGGGTCCATCGCAAGATGCGAGCGCGTGTCTTCAGGTCCGATGCCCCCGCCACCACGTCTCGAGGCCCTTACTCCGAACGACAGCCCTGCGCGGAACCTGAAATGCAAGTAGCGCGGCGTTGATGAGATCACCGGACGAGGCGAACGCGTTGACGGTGCTCAACGCCACCAGCCATGCCGGAGTCCATGCGAAGAGCGCGCCGACGAGGAGCGGCACCAACGACAGCAACACGAACGGCGTGAGTCCCGCGGCTATGTAGCGGTTGCGCGCCAGCTCGCCTTCGTAGGACACGTAGGGTGTGAGCTTGCTTGGCCAGAAGCCTGCCACCGTCGCCGACGTCGAACCGAATCGCGGCAGGGCAAGCATGTGGGCCAGTTCATGGACGACGACGAGCGCTGCGAGCGCGGCCAGTGAGTAGAGCAGCGTCGCCGGGGTTATCGAGAACTGAACAGGCTCGTCGGTCCCTGCCGCACGCGCCACAGCCGCCCACGCGGCAAGCATGCCTGCGACCATCAGCGCCGCGACCGGGAGGGCGAGCAGCATCAGGACACCGAACGAGGGCTCCTTGACCTTGCGCCAGCTGTGTTGGTCCGGCTGGAAGCCCGGATTGTCGGGCACAGGACCTACGCGGAATCGCACGGATCACTCCCGGCACGAGATCGACGGCCGTGGGCGTCGGGGTTCTCGGCCTGTACAGCCGTCACTGTCGGACTTCCCAAGGGTAGCACGACCGCCTGGCCTCCACGGATCGGTAGCTGCGCGGTGAGTACCGCCTGTGGCATCCTGGCACGGCGGAACCACAGCGTTCACAACCGTCCCACACCTTGGAAGGGCTCGCGATGAAGAACCGCTCCCTCGAGACCGCGTTCCGTCTGTCGGTGCTCGTAGCCGTGCTGATGGCAGTCCAGGCGCTCAGCGGCATGGTGGCGCCCGACTTGTACCGCGACGACTCCTTCGCGCTCAATGCCTGGCGCCTCAACGACCCGGTGACGCTCCTGCTGGCCCTGCCGACGCTCCTCGCCGCACTCGTCGCCACGCGCCGAGGATCGCTCCGCGGGACGCTCGTCTGGCTCGGCGCGCTACAGTTCGCCCTCTACAACTACGCGTTCTACCTCTTCGGTGCGGCGCTCAACGTGTCGTTCCCGCTCTACGTCGCGCTGTTTGCCCTCTCCGGTTTCGCGCTGATCTTCGGCCTCGCCGGCCTCGACATCAGGCGCGTCAGCGCATCGTTCCAGCCGAGGAGAGCCGACCGACTTGTTGCCGGATACCTCGCGTTCTGGGCGCTCGTCCTCGGCATCGCCTGGATCGGACAGTGGGCAGCCTTCGTGTTTGTAGACCAGGTCCCTGGAATCGGCGAAGAACCGTTCCGGCTCATAGCAGCGCTCGACCTCGCCTTCGTCGTGGCACCGGTTGGGCTGGCCTCGGTGTGGGTATGGCACCGGCGAACGTGGGGGCGGGTGATCGCAGTGATCATGCTCGTGAAGGGCGTGCTCTACTCGGCGCTGCTCTCAGCGGCGTCACTGCCGCTGTTCGGCACCGGGTGGGGCGGCGACCCGCTGCTCCCGTTGTGGCTGGTGTTGCTCGCCGGCGCGGCGATGTCGCTTGTCGTACTGCTGTCTCCCGCCACCTCGCCGAGGAATCGCCGCGCCCCGTAGGTCACCACGAGAACGACTGCGGCTACCCACGTCACCGCAGTGAAAAGCACGTAGGAGTCGAACAGGCCTGGTGGCGCCCAACTCGACGGCGCGTTCACCCCCGCGTGCAACACGATCGCCAGGAACACGTTCCCCCGCTCTTCAGGTAGAGCCACGTGAAGACGATCGACAGTGCTAGCGCGTTGACGAAGTACCAAACGAAGGGGAATCCGCTCTGCGACGCTGCGGGCGCGAAGAAGAGCGGCACGTGCCAGAGTGCCCACGCGGCCCCGAGCACGATGCTCGATGCGAACGGCGTATGCCGAGTGAGCAGCCTCGGCAGTGCGAATCCTCGCCAGCCAGGCTCTTCGAGTCCGCCCACGAGATCGTCCTCATCTCTGCCTCTGCCACGCCCTGATGATCTTGATCATCGCCTTGCTCGCG
>PWVH01000166.1 GCA_003563465.1 Coriobacteriaceae bacterium
GCTGCCCGTGTGGAAGCGTACGGAACCATCGACGAAGCCAACAGCGCGATAGGGCTGGCTCGCACAGTGCTCGACGCCTCTGGGTCCGAGGAGTCTCACCTCGATGCCATGCTCGATTTCGCCCAACATAGGCTTCTAGACTGCGCGAGCATGCTCGCCACCCCTACTCCGGCTCGCACCGCTTCCACCCCTCGTATAACTACAGAAGACGTGGATCAGCTTGAATCGTGGATCGACGAACTGACCGCCGAGATCGGGACCATAGACGGCTTCGTCGTGCCCAGCGGGTGCGAGAACGCATGCAGGTTGCATGTCGCCCGCACCATCGTCCGCCGTGCCGAACGCCGGGTCCTAGACCTTCTGACCGACGAACCCGAAGATGTAGAGGCCGAGTCGATCGCATTCATCAACCGTCTCTCGGACCTGCTGTTCACTATGGCGCGCTACGCGAACGCGCTATCCGGGGACGGCGACGTCTTCTGGAGCCCGCGCACGTCCTGACGGTACGCGCTGCTCGGCACAGCTGAGCATGTCTACCGCGTCTCGACACGGCGAGGCGGATTCATCGGCACGTCTTAGCGGATCCGGGGCCGCGTCAGTACTTCTCCGCTTCCTCCACGAGCTCCTTGACGACCTTCGGGTCCGCCAGGGTGGACAGGTCGCCTAGCGCTCCGGTGTCCTTCTCGCCACTAGCAAGTTTCCGTAGTATGCGCCGCATTATCTTGCCCGAGCGTGTCTTTGGCAGATCGCTCGCGAACTGGATGTGATCGGGTTTGGCTATCGGTCCGATGACCTTGCGCAAGTGTCCTGCCAGCATCTTGGCGAGATCCTCAGAAGGGTGATGCCCGTCGCGCAACAACACGTAGGCGTATATGCCCTCGCCTTTGACATCATGTGGAAAGCCGACCACGGCTGCCTCTGAGACCGCTTCGTGGCTTACAAGCGCACTCTCGATCTCGGCGGTTCCCATACGGTGACCACTGACGTTGATCACATCGTCGACCCGACCTAGGAGCCAGAAGTAGCCGTCCGGGTCCACGCGCGCCCCATCGCCGGTGAAATACCGCCCTGGGAACCGCTCGAAGTACACCTCGCGCAGTCGGCTGTTGTCCGGATCGCCCCATGTCCCGCGCAGTATCCCAGGCCACGGCTCCTCCATCACGAGGTATCCGTCCTCGCCCACATCGGCTTCGGAGCCATCCTCGCGCAACACCTTGGGCTTCACGCCGAAGAACGGCACGGTTGCACTTCCCGGCTTGAGGGGCACGGCACCGGGAAACGGCGTGATCAAGAATCCCCCGGTCTCGGTCTGCCAGTAGGTGTCGACGATCGGTAACTCGTCACGTCCGATCACCCTCCGATACCAAAGCCAAACCTCCGGGTTAATCGGCTCGCCGACCGTGCCAAGAAGCCGCAGGCTCGACAGATTGTAGCGCGCAGGCCAACCGTCGCCATGCCGCATGAGAGCGCGGATTGCTGTAGGTGCGGTGTAGAAGGTGTTGACACGATACTTCTCGACGACCGACCAGAACCGGCCAGGATCCGGGTATGTAGGAATGCCCTCGAACATGAGCGTGGTCGCGCCGGCCGATAGCGGACCGTACACGATATAGGAGTGCCCGGTCACCCAGCCGATATCAGCCGTGCACCAGTACACGTCCTCGTCGCGATAGTCGAAGACGGTCCTGAAAGTATAGTCGCAATACAGCAGGTAACCGGCTGTGGTGTGCAAAACGCCCTTGGGCTTGCCGGTGGAACCGGACGTATAGAGGATGAAGAGCGGGTCCTCGGCATCCATCACCTCCGGCTCGCTCGGCTTTCGGACCTCCGGTGCCGTGACCTCGTAGTGCCACCACGTGTCCCGGCCGGGTTCCATGTCTACGTCACCGGCGCCGCGCTTGACCACGACGCATGCCTCCACGCTCGGACACTCGAAGAGCGCCTCGTCGGCGGCCACCTTCAGCGGAACCTTACGCCCTCCGCGAATCCCCTCGTCGGCCGTGATCAGCATCTTGGCACCGCAATCCTGGATGCGACCCTTCAGCGCCGAGGATGAGAAGCCGCCGAACACCACGCTGTGTATCGCGCCGATTCGCGCACACGCAAGCATCGCCACGGCCAACTCCGGAATCATCGGCAGATAGATCGCAACACGATCTCCACGCTCGATACCCTTCTTCCGCAAAACGTTCGCGAAGCGACAGACCTCGTAATGAAGCTGCTGGTAGGTGTAGGTGCGCGTAGACCCGTCGTCGCCTTCCCAGATCAGCGCGGCTTTGTTCTGCCGCCACGTGGAAAGATGACGATCGAGACAGTTCACGGATACATTCAAGGTGCCGCCGCCGAAGAACGTGTAATCCAGATTCTTGAAGTCACCCTCCAGCGCGAGTTCCGGCGGTTCGAACCAACTCAGGTGCTTCTCGGCCATCTCCAACCAGAATCCTTCGGGGTCACTGATGGAACGCTCGTACAGCGTGCGGTAACTCTCCATGCCGCTCACAGCGGCACGTTTCATGAAATCCGGAGCTGGTGGAACGACGATGTCGGCGGCGGCTGGATGCTCCACGCCACGCCCGGCCTTGTCCTCAGCCATGAGTCCTCCCGTTTTCGGCAGCCGGTGGGTTGCTCAACGATGTTCATACCCGGTAGTGACCGTCCGTCGCACATCGGTTGCCGCACGGAAGCTAGTAGATACCGCACGCCCGAAACGGGGTAATACTACTCCTATGACTCTCGGGCTCAGGCTATACTTGAGCCCTGGCCCTGGAGGGGGATCCCGTTCGTGGACTCAAGCGCAAAGTATGACCTACTCCGTTCGAATCTCTCCGAACTCGAAGGTGTGCTCGTAGCCTACTCTGGAGGCGTCGACTCGACGCTGCTCGCATTCGCGGCCAACGCCGTACTGGGCCCCAAATGCCAGTCGGCATTGGCCATCTCTGACACCTACCCGGAAAGCGAGTGTGACTACGCGCGTTCCGTAGCTCGAGACCTCGGCATACGACTAATCGAAGTGGAGACTCATGAACTCGTCGACCCGCAGTTCCGAGCCAACGCCCCCGACCGCTGCTACCACTGCAAGGGAGAGCTCTTCGGCCTCTTGCGCACTGTCGCAGACAACCGGGGACTGCGCCATCTGGCCGACGGCAGCAACGTCGATGACCGCAGCGACCATCGCCCAGGTCACTTGGCAGCACGTGAGTTCGGAGTCATAAGCCCCCTTCAGGACGCGGGCATGAACAAGAAGAACATCCGCGAAGTCGCTCACATGTTGGGTCTCCCCAATTGGGACAAGCCGTCGATGGCGTGTCTGGCATCGCGGTTCCCGTACGGACAGGAGATAACCGAGGAGTCCCTGAGGCAAGTGGCGACCGCTGAAGACGCTCTGCGTGCCATGGGGTTGCAGCAAGTCCGCGTGCGAACGCATGGCGACGTCGCACGGGTCGAAGTGTCACCGGCGGAGATGGACCGTGCCTGGGAACTGCGCGCAGAGGTCGCTTCGGCGCTTCACGAGGCCGGGTTCGCATTCGTCGCACAAGATCTCGAAGGGTACCGCTCGGGTAGCCTCAACGAGACTCTCCGAGACAGAGAGCGCTTACCCAGCTGACAACCGCGTCCTGTGTCCGTTGAGGCAGACTACGAGGAGAGCTCCCTGAGAGCCGCGCGCAACGCAGCCGGCAAGCGCTGGGCCACCCTATCGGGTCGCATCATCAGCCTTGCGATCAGCTTGGTGGCGAAGGGTTTGCCGGCCTGCGCGATGTCTATCTCCGGGTAGATCGCACGCGCCACGCCCTCCACCGTCACCAACGCCTTGACCAGCATGCCGTAACCTGCCGGAATAGGAACGCGCTCATCGGCCATGATCGAGAGGAACCCAGTAGCGAAGCCTTTGATGTCGGCGGGCCGACCGGGAACTCCTAGAGTCCGGCTCATCAGCTTCGCCACCCGCTCCCGAACGTCAGACTCCCTCTCGGCCGGCACGACCAGGCCCAGCTCGGCGGAGTACTTCAAGGCGCGGTCGGCGTCCCCATAAACCGTGGCGGCCAGGACCTGCGCTATGGCCTCCCGCTCCGAGGAATCTGTCGTGCCTACGATGCCGAAGTCCAGATAGCAGACTCGTGAGTCCGGCGTGACGAAGAGGTTAGCGGGGTGGAGATCCGCGTGAAAGCGGCCCAGAACGAGCACCTGGCGCATGAATACCTCGGCTCCGTGAAGCGCCAGACCGAAAGCGTCTACCCCTTCGCGAGTCGCATCGTCGAGTTCTGTCAGGCGCCAACCCTCGACGTATTCCATCGTCAGAACGCTGCGGGACGTGTGCGACCAAACGATGCGCGGAGTCATCACCAGCGGGTCCTCACGGAAGTCGTGAGCGAAGCGATCGGAAACCCTGCCCTCGTTGCGCAGATCGAGTTCGCTAGCAAGCGACTCGGCGAACTCCTCGAGCAGCGCTGGCGCATCCATTCGACGACGCAATCCCAGACGATCGAGTCTGCCGAGGAGACGACGTGCCTCGGTGAGATCGGCCTCGATCAGCTCCGCCGCACCAGGCCGGACGACCTTTACTGCCACCGGAGTGCCAGCGGGCAACGGATCTCCGACCACCGGGCGCGCAGGTTCGATCAGCGCTGCGCGATGCACTTGCGCTATGGATGCAGCGGCGATGGGTTCCCGTTCGAAATCTGCAAACAGCTCGTGGACCGGCCTGCCGAACTCACGACGCAACGCGGCCTCGATCTCAGAAGCCGGAAGTGGAGCTACCCTTTCCTGGAGCCGCTCGAACTCGAAGAGGAACTCCGGCGGGACCACGTCCGGGCGTACCGATGCGATCTGGCCGAGTTTGACGAACGCTGGGCCGAGGTCTTCGAGCGCCAGGCGCGTGGCCTCGGCGAGTACCGCCCGCCGCTGCGCCCGAGGCGCGAACCCGAAGCGAGCCCGCGGCGCTGCGGCCAGCCATCGACGCGCGAAAGTGACTGCGATTTTGCGACTGCGCGCAGACATCAGGAAGGTTCTCAGTCGCCAGCCTCGCCGAGGCCACCGGCATCACCGGTTCTCTCGGCGAGCAGCGAGTCGAGGGTGGATTGCATCGACTCGAGTCTGCCACGCAACTCGCTTACCTCGAACAGCAAATCATCGAGTTTGCCGGCGACGTCGGCGCGACTGCCTGGAGGTTCGAGGCTGCCTTCGGCAAGTGAGACCTTGAGACGCTCCTTTTCCTCGGCAATCATGGCCGAGAGCCCGTCGACAAAAGCCTCGGGTCCCTCACCCATCTCACCCGGCGATTGACTCTCGCCGCGCGTGACCGCAGCCTTCCATCCCTCGTCTGCCGTCTCGTGGACAAGCGCCCACGCCGCGAGGAAGCGCATGAACTCGTCGTTGGCCATCATCTCACCCTCTTCTAGGTCGGGCCGGTAGAGAACGGTCCCTATCTCTACTTCATGGTAAGTCACGTCACTCCTTCCTGCCGAGGAGTCACGCATGTTCTGGTCATCCTTCGCGTCGCAGCAGTCGCATACCGTTAAGCGTTACAAGAAGCGCGATCCCAGTGTCGGCGAACACCGCCATCCA
>PWVH01000146.1 GCA_003563465.1 Coriobacteriaceae bacterium
GTTTCCCATCTTGTAGTCGATCACGACTATGCGCGGATTCACAGAACGCCTTTCGTCGACGGGACGCCGCCGATACGCGAATCGATCTGCGTCGCTGCGGCGAAAGCGCGAGCGAAAGCCTTGAAAGCCGACTCCACTATGTGATGAGCGTTTTCTCCAGCCAGCTTGTGCAGATGCACGGTTATGCCCGCGCTGACTGCCAGCGCCGACAAGAACTCTTTGGCAAGCGAGGTCTCGAAGGTTCCTATGAACTCGATGGGCAGCTGCACGTCATAGGTGAGACCGCCTCTACCGGAGATGTCTACCGCTGCAAGCACCAGCGCCTCATCCATGGGGACGGCCGCAGAGCCGTATCTGCGTATGCCGGTCTTGTCCCCCAAAGCTTCCGAGAAGGCCCTGCCGATGCAGATGCCGACGTCCTCGACGGTATGGTGCGCGTCGACCTCGAGATCGCCTTGCGCCGCGACGCGCAGGGTCATCAGAGCGTGACGACCGAGCGCTTCGAGCATGTGATCGAAGAAGGGCACGCCCGTCGAGATCTCGGCGTCTCCGGAAGTATCGAGGTCGCAAAAGACCTCTATCCGCGTCTCCCGGGTCTCCCGGCCGATGGTGGCGCTGCGCGTCTTGGTCATCAGTATCCCAACTCCCCTACCGTCTCCTTGCTCTCCTGAACGCTCCCGCCTAGTATCGCCGAAGCGCGCCGCCTGGAAAGCACGTCTCGCATGGCCGCAAGAAACCTTTCGTTCTCCTCCTCAGAGCCCACCGTGACCCGCAGACAATCCTCGAGACCCGGCGTACGCGAGAACTGGCGCACGAGCACCGAGTGGCCGTGTAGGAGATCGCGCCACAGCGCCGAGGCATGTTCCACGCGAAAGAGCACGAAGTTCGCTTCCGACGGAAAGACCTCTACGCCCTCCATGGCCGAAAGCCCGTGCGATAGCCGGTCGCGCCCACGCATGATGTCGCCGATCGACTCGTGGAACACGACCCTTTCGTGAAAGACGGTCGCTGCCACCCACTGGGCGAAGGAGTCGACCGAGTAGGGTTGCCGCACCTTGGTGAGCTCGCGCACCACGTCCTCGTGTGCCAGCAAGTAGCCCACACGCAAGCCCGCCAGCGAGAACGCCTTGCTGAAGGTTCGCAGTATCGCAAGGTTCGGGTGACGCGACATGTGAGGCCGCATGGTGTGGCGGGAGAACTCGAAGTAGGCCTCGTCGATGAGAACGAGCGCATCGGTCGCGTTGAGGATGTCTATCAGCAAGGTCTCGGGAATGAGGTTGCCGGTGGGGTTGTTCGGGTTGGCGAGCATGACGACATCGATGTCGCCTTCGGCAAGACGGGAGAGCACCGCTTCGCCGTCTACCTCGAAGCGCGGGCCGCGAGGAATGCGAACGAGCTTGGTGCCGGTCACCTGAGCATCGATAGCGTACATCGCGAATGTGGGCGGCGCATCGAGAACAGCGCGGCCCGGTCCTCCCCACGAAAGAAGGATGTCGAAGATGAGTTCGTCGCCGCCGTTGCCCACGAGCACGTTCTCTGGCTCCAATCCGTTGGCCTCTGCGATCAGTCCGCGCAGCTTCCCAGCAGTCGGATCCGGATAGCGGTTGAACTCGAACTCGTTGAGGCGCTTGGCGAGCTTTTCGACGATTTCGCCGGGCAGGTTCGATGGATGCTCGTTGGCAGCGAGCGAGACGTCAACCTTAACGTCTTTCGCTTCGTAGGGAACCAGGTCTTCCAGTTCAGGACGAGGCAGCCTGAGGCTGTCCATCTCTACGCCTCCTCCGAAGGTTCGGTCATGGCCTGCAGGCGCAGCGACACGGCCCGGGCGTGGGCGTCGAGCCCCTCGGCCTCGGCTATGAGCACCGCAGTCGGACCGTCGAGTTCCAACGCCTCGAACGAGTAGGAGACCACAGATGACTTCTTGACGAAGTCGTCGACCGAAAGCGGGCTCGAGAAGCGGGCCGTGCCACCGGTGGGCAGGACGTGATTCGGGCCGGCGACGTAGTCGCCTATGCTCTCGGGTGTGAAGTGACCCACGAATATCGCGCCGGCATTGTTCACCGAACCCAGTATCTCGAACGCGTCCTCCATCTGGATCTCGAGATGTTCCGGAGCGATGAGGTCGACCGTGTCGAGGGCGGCCACGATGTCCGGGCAGACGACCACGAGACCGTTGTCTCGCAGAGAACTCTCGATGACCTCGCGCCGTGACGCCTCGCCCAACAGCAGCTCGAGAGCCTCTTCGATGCGATCTGGCAGCTCCGGATCGGTGGTAACGACGTAGGTGGCTGCACGAGGATCGTGCTCGGCCTGCGCCATCAGGTCGATGGCCACGAACGCCGGAGCCGCGGTGGCATCGGCAAGCACGCATACCTCGCTCGGCCCTGCAAGCATGTCGATGCCGACATCGCCCATGACGAGCTTCTTGGCCGCGGTCACGTACGCGTTGCCTGGACCCGTGACCTTGTCGACAGCCGGAATCGTCTCCGTGCCGTAAGCGAGCGCGGCGATCGCCTGTGCGCCTCCTACCTTGTAGATCTCATCGATGCCGACCTCTGCGGCTGCTGCGAGCGTGTACGGGTTCACGGTGCCGTCTGCAGCAGGCGGCACGACCATGGCTATCTCGCTCACGCCGGCGACCTGAGCGGGAATCGCGTTCATCAGCACGCTCGACGGGTAGCAGGCACGTCCGCCGGGAACGTAGATGCCCACGCGCGGGATCGGGGTCACCTTCTGGCCGAGGAAGATGCCGCCCTCTTCGGCGCTGAAGTAAGACTGCGTCACCTGTCTCTCATGAAACGCTTGGATTGCACCCGCCGCCGAGGAGATGGCATCTACGAAGTCAGCGTCCACGGACTCGACAGCGGCGTCGATCTCGGCCCGCGACACTCCGAGATCGTCTATCTCGGCCTTGTCGAAGGAGGCGGTGTACTCGCGCAGCGCTTCGTCACCGCGAGCCCGGACGGCCTCGACTATCCGGGCGGCGACACCTAAGACCTCGGCGTCAATCCCTCCCGCTCTCGGCAAACTGTCCGGAGTGAGACGCTGACCTCGTTCGAGTTCGATACGGCGGATCATGGGGGCACGACCCCTCTCCTGTCTGTGGGCGTACGCAACTATTCTACCGACACCGTAGCAAGAGAATCGGCGAGCTGGGATATGCGGTCCGCCGCAGTCCGCAGACTCGACGGATTGGCGACGAAACGCGCGGTCGAGGCGAGGACCTCCTCGACGATGCGAAGGCGGTTCTGCTCGAGTGTCGTCCCCGTGGCCGTGATGTCCACGATCTGGTCTGCAAGGCCGAGAAGCGGAGCGATCTCGATGTTGCCGTGAAGCTTGACGATCTCGACTTGGATGCCCTTTGCCGCGTAGTGGCGCTCGGCGACGCGCGGGTACTTGGTCGCAACGCGGATGACGCCTAAGTGGCGATAGTTCTCGGCCACCTCGGCTTTGGCATCCTCGAGTTCGGCCACCACCAGTCGGCACGCTCCGAATCCAAGGTCGACCATCTCGACCGACTCCAGGTCGGCCTCGGCCAGCACGTCCTTGCCTGCGACCGCGACGTCGACACCGCCGTATGCCACGTAGGCGGGGATATCGGTGGGCTTGGCGATGACGAACTCCGTCTCCGAGGAGGCAATCACCAACTGCCGTCCGGGATTGGCCAGTCCGCCGATATCCACCCCTGCCGCCGTAAGGGCGGCGACGCAATCGTCGAACAGCACGCCTTTGGGGACGGCCATGCGCAGAAGCCCCGCGCTCTGGGATGCACGCCTGAGCATCATCCCACCTCACCGCCAAGAGCCTGCGGAGGCGGTATCGGTGAAGGGATGCTCTCTGTGGGCTCTCCCGATCGATCGAGCCTGAAGATCGACCCGCCTTCGGCGCGCAAGGTCTCTACGGCACCAGTCGCACGCGCCTCCGACACTGCATCCTTGCCCTCGGCTCCCGGCGCGAGCCTGACCCGCCAGCCCGCCGCACGCAACTTCCCAGCCGCCTCGAACACCTCGGCAGGCCGGCTCCCGCAGACAACAGCATCCAAGCCTCTCGTGGCCGGAACGACACCCTCTTCAGCGAGCGCGATGTGCAGGCGCTCGATCCCTACCGCAAACCCTGCGGCTGGAGCAGGCGCGCCGAACACGGCGAGCAGCTCGTCGTAACGGCCGCCTCCCCCGAGAGGAAGCCCGACGCCCGGCACCAGAAGCTCGAAGACAACGCCTGTGTAGTAGTCGAAGGAGCGCATCGTCCCGAAGTCTATCGTCACCCGCTGCGCGACGCCGGCAGACTCGAGAAGCTCCCACGTGGCCTCGAGGCCGTCGAGCGACTCCGAGCACCCGCACGCTGCGACATGCGCGCGGCACTCCTCAATCGCCGCACGACCGCCGCGCAGACGAGGTATTTCGGCAAGCGCCCTGGCCACACTCGGAGAAAGTCCTTCACGGCCGGCAAGCCGGTCGATCTCTACCAGATTGCGGTCGTGCGCGGCGTCGCGAACCTCTCTCTGCCACGCTTCGTCGGCCCCGGACGCGTCGAGCAGGGCGCCAAGAACGGCGACCGTGCCTAGCGCGACTGTGAAGTCGACGAGTCCGGTCGCAGAAATCGCCTCGATCAGCAGTGCGATCACTTCGGCATCCGCCGCAGCGCCCCCGGCGCCCACGAGCTCGATGCCTGCCTGCGTGAACTGCCTGGATTGCCCGCGCAGCGACGCCTGCTCGCGGTAGACATCGGCGACGTAGCGCAAGCGGTGCGGGCCACGCTCGCCTTTCAAGCGCGATGCGACCATGCGAGCGATGGGCACCGTCATCTCCGGCCTCAGCGCAAGCAGCCGGCCATCCGAGTCGAAGAGGCGAAAGGCCGTCCCCTCCAGCGAGCCGGCGCCTTGCTCCAGGATGCCGTAATCCTCTACCACGGGCGTCTCGGCCGGACGATAGCCCCACGAATCGAAGGTGCGCGCAAGCGAATCGCCGACGGCGATCCTTTCCTCGGCTTCTTGGGGCAACACGTCTCGAAAGCCCCTCGGCGTCACCGGCTTCACGTGCTTCCTCCTCGTACGGTACCCCGGTGCATCGCATCTCCATCCAGCGTGCTGGCACATGCCTACCGGAGTTAGCGGGCGTTCTGGCTAGTCCACCACTCTATAGTGCTAGAGTAGTATAGCAGCCGCAGGTGTGAGGTCAACCTAGCTCGCGCGAACCGCTTCGGCACCGAAGATGTCTCTCAGCTCCGCGTGTAGGTCGCGGGAGCGAGCGTCCACGCCCTTGGGAATCTTGAAGGTCCTCGTCGAGCCTTCGCCGATCACCTCCAAGAGCAACAGGTCGCGACCGGGATAGGCATCGATCAGCCGTTCGAGAAGCTCGAGCCGTCCGTTCTCGAAAGCGCAACCCTCGGTGGTCACCACTACCTTGCGCGGAGGAGCAGGCGTCGCGGCGCCATCCAGAGGCTCTACCTGGTCGACGATGAGCTTGCTGCCGCGATCGGAGTGTTCGACCTTGGCTCGCACCTTGACGACCGCATCTACAGCCACGACATCGCGGTGCCTCTCGTAGGTCTGCGGGAAGA
>PWVH01000007.1 GCA_003563465.1 Coriobacteriaceae bacterium
CGATCCCGAAGTAGTCGTTGTCGATCGTCTTCGGCAGATGCACGAGCCTTACCCGCCGAAGGTCGGGCATCGCATCCTGCATCTTGTAGAGGTAGTTCGCCGTCTTTAAGGTGTCGTCTCCGCCGATGGATATGAGCGCATCTATCTCGTAGGCGTCGAGGGCATCGTAGGCGGCACGCAGTTTGGCGTTCTTCTCGGGATCGGCAAGATCGTCTAGCGAGCGGATGAGCTTGCCCGGGTTGGAGCGCGAGGTACGCAACACGATGTCCTTGCGGTTGCGTATCTGCGAAACGTCGTTGCGCTGCAAGCAAAGGTATTCCTCGCCCTCGATCAAAGGGTCGTCTTCGGAATACCGCTCCAGGTTCTCGTAACCGTCGAAAAGACCGATGACCTCGACCCCGACATTCAGGAAGCTTAGCGTCGCCGCGGAGATGACCGCGTTGGCAGCCGGCGCCGGGCCTCCCGAGAACAAGATGCCGATCCTCTTGATTCCTTGCGTAGCGCTCACACGCACACCTCCGTCAGATGTGGACGAAACCGGTCCGAGATTCTTACTTACCCGGCACTTTCGTCGATAACGCCAATCGAGCGCAAGCGTTCGTAGCGCTTCTCCACGAGTTCTTGCGCGGGCACCCCCGCAAGGCCGTCCAGTACCGAGACGATCCGTTCCCTTACTTCTTGGAACACGGGAGCTGGATCGCGGTGCGCTCCGCCGAGGGGCTCCGGCACTATCTCATCGGCTATGCCCAACCTCAAGAGATCGTCGGCGGTAAGCGCCAGGCATGAGGCCACCTCGGAGGCCTTCTCGGAGTCCTTGTGCAGGATCGAAGCGCATGCTTCCGGCGTGATCACCGAGTAGTACGCGTTCTCAAGCATGATGAGCCGGTCGCCGAAGCCTATGGCCAGCGCGCCGCCGGAGCCCCCCTCCCCAATCCCCACGGCGACCACCGGAACCCCGAGTCCACCAAGAAGCGCAAGGGACTCCGCGATGGCCCAGGCCTGCCCGCGCTCCTCGGCCTCGATGCCGGGATATGCGCCCGGCGTGTCGATCAAGGTGACCAGCGGGAGACCGAACTTGTCCGCAAGCCGCATCAGGCGCATCGCCTTGCGAAAGCCCTCGGGGTGAACCATCCCGAAATTGCGAGCGATGTTCTCCCGGATGTTCTTGCCCTTCCGATGGCCGGCGACAGCCACACGACGGCCGGCGATGGTTGCCAGTGCGGTCACGACAGCGCCGTCATCACCGTAGAGGCGATCCCCGTGCAGCTCTACCACATCGGTGAAGATCGTCTCCAGGTAGTCTTGAGTCTTGGGGCGATCGGGATGGCGGCTGAGCTGCACCTTCTCCCACGCCGACAGATCAGAATACGTGCTCTCGTGAAGAGCTTCGATCTCCTGTGTCAGGCGATCGATCTCCTCCAGAAGCTCTGGGTGCTCCGCGAGATCGAGGCTGCGCAACTCCTCGAGCTTGGTCTCCAGTTCGACCAGCGGCCGCTCGAAATCCAGGACATGGCGGTATCTCACGAAGCCTCGCCTCCGCCGCCTGTCAGGTAGTCGATAAGCAGCGTCACCCGGGCCAAGAGCTGACCGCGAGGCACCACGTCATCGACCATCCCGTGCTCGAGCAGGAACTCCGAGGTCTGGAATCCCTTGGGTAGATGCTGTTTGATGCTCTGTTCGATGACCCGCGGGCCGGCGAAACCGACGAGCGCACCGGGCTCGGCAAGCACGACATCTGCTAGTACGGCGAAAGAGGCGGTCACCCCACCCGTGGTCGGGTTGGTGAGGATTGATATGTAAGGCACGCGCTCCTCGGCCAGACGACGCACGGCCGCAGAAGTCTTTAGCATCTGCATGAGCGAGAGCATGCCCTCCTGCATCCGTGCACCACCCGAGGCCGTCGAGAAGACGACAGCTCGCCTCTCCGAGACAGCTGTCTCGAAAGCACGGGCGACCTTCTCGCCTACAGCAGAGCCCATCGACGCGCCGATGAAGCGGAAATCCATTGCGCCGAGGACGACGGGGTGCCCGCTGATCGACGCCCGACCGCAGAGGACGGCCTCGGCGAGACCACATCGCTCGCGAGCTTCGGCGAGGTTGTCGACGTAGGCCTTGGCCGCCACGAAGCGAAGCGGGTCGCAAGAAGTCAGCTCGGCGTCGAGCTCCACGAACGAGCCCGGATCCGCAAGCAAGTCGATGCGCTCTATGGCAGTGAGGTCGGAGTGATGCCCGCAGTGGGGACAGACCCGCAGGTTGTCAGCGAGCTGTCCAGCGTAGACGATACGTCTACACCCCTCGCACTTGCTCCATACGCCATCAGGCACTTCGGAGCTCTTGGAAGGTGGTCGCCCTTCAATCGCCGTATAGCGGCGCTTTTCGCGCGCCTTGAACCAGTCTGAAATCGGCATCCGTTCCCCGTGATCGGCTCTAAGTCAGTTTGCGGCCCGCCGGCCGGCGGCGGGTCGCGGGCCCTTCAGTGCCCTATAGCGAATAGTCCGCCTTGCCTTCGAAGATCGCCAGCGCATCTTCGGCACTGTAGTCGTTCAGCGTGATCGCGCTGATGGCCTTTGTAAGCCTCACAGCCTCATCGAGCGGACGCTGGTGGATGTTGCGGCCCGTTGCGTTGCCAATGGCCCCTCCGACGTGAATCTGGTCCCAGAGCTGAGTCAAGAAGGTCTTCGCGTCGACAGTCGAGCCTCCCGCGCACACGAGACCCGTACGTCCGGCGGCCATAGAAGCTTCCTTCAAGAGTTCTGCCGAAGAAGCTTCGTCCGTACCCTTGGGCGGGTTTACTTTGACGAAGTCCGCACCGAGGCAGACCGCGACGCCGGCTGCGCCCGCGATGAGGTGGGGATCCTTCTCGTTGGCTACCGCTTTGCCGCGAGGATACATCCAAAGGACCACCAACAGGCCCTGCGAGTGTGCGTCGGCTATCAACTGGCCCGCCTCGATCATCATCTGCGACTCGTACTCCGACCCGATGTAGATCGTGTACCCGACGCCCACCACGTTGACCCCGTTATCGCGCAGGTCCAGTACCGTCTGGATGTCGTAGAGCTGCGGGGAATAGGGATCGTCTTGACTGGTCTTGACCAGGTGGGTCTTGCTGTTGATCTTCACCAGGTAGTTGATGTCCGGATAGTCGAGCGCGTACTTGGCAACAAGACCGCGCTGCCCGGCCAGCACGCCGACGACACCCTGGGAGCCTATGCGGAAGAGGTGCTCGGGCTCGGCGTCTTCCTCGGCTATCCCTTCGCCATAAAAATCGTCGTTGAGATGCTCGATCTTCTGATCGCATGCGAAGAGCATCAGTCGGCCTGTGCCGTGAGTCGCTGCAAGATAGTTGTCGAGATATACCTCACGAGCTCCGGCAAGCACATCTGCAGGCACCAAGACCTGCTCACGGGTGATACTGGGCATCTCGAACCCCTCCTCGAGTCCAATTCGAACGCGAGACGCGCGATTGTCGTCCGCCTCTAAGACAGGATTCCCCAACCCAGGGCAGAATCCGCGCATACAAGGTTAGGTCAAGCGAGTCTCGTTTGCCAGACGCGTCAGGAATCCGTCAGAGACCGCCTCATGTGCTTGTGAGGAGTCCCGGTCCGCTCGGAGAGAAACTCCTCGCCCTCGGTCACGAAACCGAGGCGTTCGTAGAACGCGATGACCTCGACCCTTGCCTTGAGCTTGACGTCTCCGCGTCCTGCCGCACGAGCTCTCTTCGCGAGCTCCATCGTAAGCGCCCGCCCGATACCGCGTCCGCGGAACTCATTGGATACCGCGACTTGGGATATCGTGCTATCTCCGTCTTCGAGACGAAGTCTGGCAAATCCGATAAGCGAGTCATCGCAGAAGGCAGCGAAGTTCACGTGTTCTCCGGTGTCGCTGTCTTCGACGACTCTGCGAGGCAGTCCGAGGTGACGGTAGAGTGTCTCGTAGCGCACCTCGTTCGCCTGTGCGTACTCGGGCGTCCCGGGCTCGATGCGCCGGATCGTCACTCGGCTCGGCGGCCACTTCTCGGCCTTCTTACCTGCGATACCGGTTCGTCACCGGCATGCGGCGGTCCTTGCCGAAGGCCTTCGGCGTGACCCGTATGCCTAGCGGACCTTGCCGGCGCTTGTACTCGGCGCTGTCGACCATTCGGCACACGTTTTCCACCATCTCCGGGTCGTGTCCTTGAGCGACGATGGCCTCGGCTGACAGATCACTCTCGACGTATCCGGCAAGGATGGCGTCAAGGACTTCGTACGATGGTAGCGTGTCTTGATCGGTCTGATTCGGTTTCAGTTCCGCGCTCGGAGGCTTCTCGATGATCGCACGCGGGATTACCTCGGCCTCGGTGTTGCGCCACCGTGCTAGGTCGTAGACGCGTGTCTTGAAGACGTCCTTTAGGGGAGCGAAGCCGCCGACCATGTCGCCGTATAGTGTCGAGTAGCCCACGGAAAGCTCGCTCTTGTTACCGGTCGCAAGGACCAGCCATCCGAATTTGTTGGACAGGGCCATCAGCAGTGTCCCGCGAACGCGTGCTTGCAGGTTCTCCTCGGTAACGTCTGACTTGCGCCCGGAGAACACGGGAGCAAGCGAGTCCAGCAGAGCCTGGAACGGAGCCTCGATCGATATCTCCAGCGTCTCGATACCAAGGTTGGAGGCCAGCGCAAGCGAGTCAGCGATACTGCCGGCCGAGGAGTAGCGCGAGGGCATCATCACTCCGTGGACCCGCTCGGGCCCCAAAGCGTCGGCAGCGATGGCGGCGGTCAGAGCCGAGTCTATGCCTCCGGAAAGCCCGATCACCACATCCGTGAAGCCGTTCTTCCTCACGTAGTCCTTCAGGCCCAGCCGCACTGCACCGTAGACCTCTTCTTCTCCTAGCGGCATCGGCGGGATCGCGTCCGGAGGGCCCGACGGCGGGATCTCCGTCACCAGCAACTCCTCGGCGAACGAGCTCGCACGCGCGACTACCTCGCCTTCGGGAGAGATGATCGCGGATCGTCCGTCGAAGACCAGCTCGTCTTGGCCGCCGACTAGATTGCAGTAGGCAAGCCAGACTCCGTTCTCGGCGGCACGGGTGCGCAGCATCGCCTCGCGGTCTTGTCCCTTGCCCACATGAAACGGTGAGGCGGACACGTTGACTACGAGATCGACATCGTCGGCCGCAGCTTCCGCAGCTACCCCGGGTACCCAGACATCCTCGCAGATAGTGGGCGCCATTCTCACTCCGGCGACCTTGACCGTCAACGGAGCCTGACCCGCTTCGAAGTACCGCTCTTCGTCGAATACGCCGTAGTTCGGAAGAAGACGCTTGCGATACACATGTGTTACCGCACCCGCTTCACACAAGGCCGCGGAATTGTATAGAGCACCTTCTCCGAGGTCCACGAACCCGATGAGTCCTGCAGCGGACTTGCACTCGGCAGCCAAGCGCTCCAATGCCTTCAGGTTATCTTCGACGAAGTGGGTCTTTGCTAACAGATCTTCGGGCGGGTATCCGGTCAACGCGAGTTCCGGGAAGACCACGAGGTCGACTCCGGCATCACTTGCGCGCGAAATAGCTTCGGAGACGAGTCCCGCATTCCCCTCTATGTCCCCCACCACGGTGTCGATCTGTGCCAGCGCTATCCGCAAGCCCCTCACCTTCCGACCGCCTCGTCCCCGCGTCGACTCGCTCGCCCAGACAGCATAGCACCCAAACGCCCGTGAACGTCAGTGTCGACTGGCGAGCATTACCACTTTTAGCTGCGAGTATAGTGGGTATGTAGCTTTGCGGAAGACATAGGGACCGGTCGGGATTCCTGGCTGGCCAAGAAGCATGTCCGAAGGAGGTGTGAGACATGGCATCCCTTGGCCTGCGCCTCACGACCTTGCAGCACGCACGGCAGAGGACAGTTCGCGAACGAATCCTTCGACCTCGGCGGGATCGCCCTGACGTCGGACCACTGCCGAACCGACCACCACGCCGTCGGCGAACCTTGCGACCTCGCCCACCTGAGCGGGCCCGGAGACACCGAAGCCCACTGCTACCGGCAAGGCGACAAAGCTCCGGACTCTATCCACCAGTTCGGCTAGGTCTTTCGCAAGCTGGGCGCGCTCACCGGTCACACCAGTGGTGGAGACGCAATAGACGAAACCCTTAGATCGCTCCCCTACCTTCTGCATTCGCTCGGGTGTCGAGGTGGGAGCTACTAGAAAGACCGTATCGAGTCCGCTGGCCACACTCAGCCACGGAGCAGCGGAATCCGGTGGCATGTCGGGTACTATGACTCCGGCTACCCCCGCATTCCGAATCGATTCGGCGGCTTGTTCGAGGCCCATGCGCATCAGAGGATTCAGGTAGTTCATGAGCGCTACCGGCGGAGCATCGGGACCCGCCTCGGAAAGAAACTCCTCGGCCAGTCGTATCGATTCGCGAAGACCGAACCCGGCCTCGCGCGCCGCTCGTGCCGCCTCGGCGATAGTCGGACCGTCGGCAAGCGGGTCTCCGTAGGGAACCCCGAGCTCGATTATGTCAGCACCTCCGCGCGCGGCCGCGTGCAGCGCCGCGAGAGAGGTCTCCTTGTCCGGATAACCGGCCATCAAGTAGACGATCAGTGCGGCTCTGTCGGGAGCGAACCCTCTTGCCAGACCCGCCACGCAGTCCGAAGCGTTACTCGCCACCGAGGCCGCCCTCCCGCACGATATCCATGTCCTTGTCGCCACGGCCGGACAGGTTGACTACGATCAGCGCGCCGGGACCGAGTTCGGCGGCAAGATGCGGGAGTAAGGCGAGCGCATGACTGCTCTCGATAGCGGGAATGATGCCTTCGGTGCGCGTGAGCAGCGCAAAGGCCTCGAGCGCTTCGGTGTCGGTGACCGGTTCGTAGCGCACGAGACCCTCGTCTTTCAAGTGGCTGTGCTCGGGTCCGACGCCCGGGTAGTCCAGTCCGGCTGAGATCGAGTAGGCTTCGAGTGGATTGCCGGCGTCGTCTTGGAGCAGATAGCTGTAGAAGCCGTGCAAGACGCCGGGCGAACCCTTGGCAAGTGAGGCTCCGTGCTTGTCGGAATCGAGTCCCAGCCCGGCCGCCTCGGCGCCGACGAGCAATGGCCGCTTCTCAGGCGGCAGGTCTCGCAAGAACGGGTAGAACATCCCGATGGCGTTGCTGCCACCGCCCACGCATGCCACTACAGCGTCGGGAATCCGCTCGGCACGCCCCTGCAGCTGCACCAGGGTTTCCTCGCCTATGACCTTCTGAAACTCGCGCACCATCACCGGGTAAGGGTGAGGTCCGACCGCGCTACCTAGAACGTAGAACGTGTCTTCCACTCGCTCGACCCAGTGGCGCAGTGTCGCAGTCACTGCATCGGCAAGCGTTCCGGTGCCGTCGGCTACAGGGACGACCTCGGCTCCGAGAAGACGCATCTTGTAGACGTTGAGCGACTGACGGCGCATGTCCTCGGTGCCCATGAACACCGCACACTCAAGACCCAGGAGTGCCGCAGCGGTAGCGGTGGCCACCCCGTGCTGTCCCGCTCCCGTCTCCGCTATCACGCGTCGCTTGCCCATTCGCCTGGCAAGCAGCACCTGGCCGAGCGTGTTGTTTATCTTGTGCGCACCGGTGTGGTCGAGGTCCTCGCGCTTGAGATAGACGCGATCCGCTCCCACAGCCTCGGCAAGCCGTTCGGCCGAGAACAGAGGGGTCGGACGGCCGACGTAGTCTTGAAGCAACGTGCCGTACTCGGCGGCGAAAGCGGGATCGTCCAGCGTCTCGCAGAAAGCCTCGGCTAACTCGGAGAGCGCCGGCACGACGGTCTCGGGAACGAAAGTGCCTCCGTAAGGGCCGAAGAAGCCCTGCGCATCCGGGCTGGAATAGGCCATCTCCGCCGAGGGCAGGAACACGTCACTCACTTCGCTCACTCCTCCTCGTCAGCCGTTTTGACTGCGGCGACGAACGCATGCAACCTGGAGCGGTCCTTTTGCCGCAGACGCTCCTCGACCCCTGAGGAGACGTCTACGCCGTACGGACGCAGAACCTTGATAGCGGCGCCTACGTTCACCGGGTTCAGGCCACCAGCCACTACGACAGGAGTCCAATCGGGCAACGGCGAGACCTCTTCCCAAGGAAACACCCGACCCGTCCCGCCGTCCGTACCCTCGACCAACGTGTCGAGAAGGATCGCGGTCACCTTGTCTCGGTAAGGCTCGGCTTCACCGAAGTCGAAACCCGGCCCCACGCGCAAGGCCTTGATGACTGGAGCGGGAGCCTTCGCGCAGCTTGCGGGCGTCTCGCATCCGTGGAACTGCACCGCAGCCAAACCGAGTCTTGCAACCGCACGTTCCACGTAGTCCGAGGGCGCGTCGACGAAAACGCCGACACGAGCCACGAAAGGCGGGATTCCGGCGAAGATCTCCTCGGCTTCTGTAAGCGTGACCTGCCGAGGAGATTCCGCCAGGATGACTCCGAGCGCGTCCGCGCCGGCCCTTACCGCCTCGGCAGCGTCGGCAGCCGAGGCCAGACCGCAGACCTTGACCCTTGTCCTCATGTTGCGCACGCAGCTCCTTTCGTCACGTGCTCTCAGCGATTCCTGCCAAAGACTCCTGCGGGCTCCTATCCTACGCCCCGCCCTCGCTCATGGTGCTGCCGGCCGCGAAATCGTAGTCTACCAGCTCGCCGGCGTTGTAGGCTTCGTAGGCGGCCAGGTCGAAGTGCCCGTGACCTGAGAGGTTGAACAGGATCGTGCGGTCCTCACCGGCTTCTTGAGCGGCAAGCGCTTCGTCGATCGCCGTGCGGATCGCGTGACTGCTCTCCGGAGCGGGCAGTATGCCCTCGGTCCGAGCGAAAGCGACTGCCGCGTCGAAGCAGGTTATCTGGTGCACTGCGATCGGCTCGACTTCGCCTTCGTGGACAAGCAACGAAACAAGTGGGGAGTCGCCATGGTAGCGCAAGCCGCCCGCGTGGATGCCGGCTGGAACGAAGTCGTGACCGAGCGTGTACATCATCACTTTGGGCGCCATCCCGGCCTCGTCGCCGAGGTCGTAGCGGTACTCGCCTGCGGTGAGCGTCGGGCAGGCCTTGGGCTCGACGGCCACCAGTCGCGCGCTACTCTTGCCTTCTAGCTTGCGGTGATAGTACGGGAACGCGATACCGGCGAAGTTGGAGCCACCGCCTATGCAGGCGATTACCACGTCGGGCTCGGCCTGGGCCATCTCCATCTGAGCGATGGCCTCCTGGCCGACGATGGTCTGGTGCAGGCAGACATGGTTGAGCACGCTGCCGAGGCAATAGTGCGTATCCTCGCGCATCGCGGTGTCTTCCACCGCCTCGGAGATCGCGATACCGAGACTTCCCAACGATTCAGGATCCATGTCCAGCACATGGCGACCGGCTTTCGTGCGGGTGCTCGGCGAGGAGACCACCTCCGCACCGTACGTTTCCATCAGAATGCGCCGATACGGCTTCTGGTCATAGGAGATGCCGACCATGTAGACCGTGCACTCCATGCCGTACAGCGCGCATGCTATGGCCATGGCGCTACCCCACTGGCCCGCGCCGGTCTCGGTCGCGATGCGACCGATGCCCTGGGCCTTGTTGTAGAAGGCCTGCGGAATCGCCGTGTTGGGCTTGTGCGAGCCGGCCGGAGAGACGCCTTCGTACTTGTAGAAGATCTTGATGCCTTCCGGAAGGCCGAGGCTCTTCTCCAGCTGGCGGGCACGGTTCAGCGGACTCGGCCTGTAGGTCCTATAGACCGTCAAGACCTCCTCGGGAATCTCGATGAAGCGATCCATCGAGACCTCCTGCTTGATGAGCTCCATCGCGAATAGCGGCGCCAGGTCCTCCGGGCCTGCCGGCTCATCGGTAGCAGGATGCAGCGGTGGCGGAAGTGGAGCGGGCAGGTCGGGGTTGATGTTGTACCAGCTGGTCGGCATCTTCTTCTCGTCGAGCGTGAACCTGGTCCTGTCTGGCATGTCTTCCTCCTCCTTCGGTCTTCCTCCCTACGATACGGTCTTGCGATGGCCATGAAGGCCGACGGTACGATAGCTCTAACGTGCAGCAGTGCTGTAGTCGGCATCGCTCTTGGCTACGCCAGTAAGTTCGGCTAGCACCTCCTCCGGGAAGTCGGCGTGCATCAGCGTCTCTCCCACGAGCACGGCGTCTGCACCGGCGTTTGCGGCAGCCCAGACGTCGACTCTCGACCTCACACCACTCGCGGCCACGGTGGCAAGGCCCATCGCCGAGGCGTCGGCTACGACCGCGAGAGCGCGCTCGCGATCGACTTCGAGCGTCCGCAGGTCGCGACTGTTCACTCCCACGAGCTTCGCCCCGGCGCCGACGGCCGTCTCGAGCTCGGTATCGCTCACCACCTCTACCAGGCTCTCCAAGCCTAGGGTGGCGGCCAGATCCAGATAGTCGCCCAACTCCTCGCCCAAGACGCTCACCATGAGCAGCACGGCGTCCGCGCCGTGCCCTCGGGCTGCAAAGAGCTGGACCGGGTCTATCACGAAGTCCTTGCAAAGCACCGGGATCTCCACTGCATCGGCGATGTCGGACAGATCGGCGAACGAACCTCCGAAGACCTCGGGCTCTGTGAGCACGCTGATGGCGGCGGCGCCTCCGTAGACGTAGTGCAGCGCCTGCTTGGAAGCCTCGCACTCCGGCGCGATCGCTCCTGCCGAAGGAGAAGCTTTCTTGACCTCGCCGATGACCGCCACATCGGATCTTTCGGTGAGCGCGGCAGAGAACGAAAGCGTATCGCGCGAACAGCAAACCAGTCTCTCGAGATCGCCCGCAGAAAGGCTCCCCCACTCCGAGGCGATACGCATGCGACGGCGAGACAACATGTCGGCAAGGAAGTCGCTCACGCGCTTGCCTCCTTCGACGCAGCGAGGCGCTGCGAGACTCTCACGAGCGCCTCGAGCCGCGCTAGAGCCGCTCCCGAATCGATGGATTCGCGCGCAAGAACCACGCCGTCGGCCATGTCGGACGCCTTGCCTGCTGCGAGCAGTGCGGCGGCAGCGTTCATCAGCACCACGTCTCTGGGCTGTCCGTGCTGCCCGCCGAGCACCGCCCGCAAGATCTCCGCATTCGCCTCTGCGTCACCGCCCGCTATACCGGAGAGGGAGCCGCGCGCGATACCGACCTCCTCGGGCGTGACCTCCCATGACCTTACCGCCCCGTCGGCAAACTCCCCGACGGTTGTAGGCCCGCTCGCCGAAACCTCGTCCATACCGGGATGCCCGTGTACCACCAGCACCCTTTCGGCCCCGAGCCGCCCGGCCACCTCGGCCATCATCGGCACCAGTTCGGGCGCGTAGACCCCGAGGAGCTGACGCTTGGCGCCCGCCGGATTGGTAAGCGGTCCCAACACGTTGAAGACCGTCCGGATGGCGATCTCCCTGCGCGGGCCCGCGGCGTGCCGCATGCTCGCGTGCAGCATCTGTGCGAAGAGGAAGCCGAGCCCCGCCTCATCGATGCAGCGCGCCATGTTCTCGGGACTCAGATCGATCCTGACTCCGATGGTCTCGAGCACGTCCGCGCTGCCGGCCGCCGAGGAGACGGCGCGATTGCCGTGCTTGGCGATCGGCACGCCCGCTCCCGCCACGACGAAAGCCGTCGTGGTGGAGATGTTGAACGTCGCCAGGCCGTCGCCCCCGGTGCCGCACGTGTCTACCACGCCGGTCGCACGCGGACGCACGGTGGCCGCCCGCTCGCGCATCGCCCTCGCAAAGCCCACGATCTCCTCAACGCTCTCGCCCTTCATGCGAATCGCGGTCACCAGCGAGGCGATCTGCGCATCGGTCGCGGCCCCGTCCATGACAGCGCACATGACTTCGTATGCGTCTTCTTCGGAAAGCGAGGAACCGGATGCGACCATTCCTATCGCCGAGGCAACGGCAGGCCGAGGAGCCGCGGCGACGGGATCTTGCGGCCGCGGCTCGGCTTCGATCTCGCCAGTGAGCTCTAAGAAGTTGCGGAGCACCACGGCCCCTTCGGGAGTGAGCACGCTTTCCGGATGGAACTGAACCCCGAAAAGAGGCAAGTCGCGGTGGCGAAGAGCCATCACGAGCCCATCGGCGGTGCGGGCAGTGACTTCGATCTCCGCGGGCAGAGTCTGCTCGTCGACGGTAAGGGAGTGATAGCGGGTAGCGGTGAAGGGGTTCGACATCCCGGCGAGCAGACCTGTGTCGTCGTGGTGCACCTCGGCCGTCTTTCCGTGCACGGGCGCCGGCGCCCTGCCCACCGTCCCGCCGTAGACCTCCGCGATCGCCTGATGGCCGAGGCAAACGCCGAGCAGCGGCAAGCCCGCTTCTGCGACCGCACGGACGACGTCCTTGGAGATACCCGCCTGCGGAGGAGTGCCCGGACCAGGCGAGATCACGATGCCTGCAGGCTTCAAGGCGATGGCCTGCTCGGCACTCAGCGCGTCGTTGCGCTCGACGCGCACCTCGGCCCCGAGAGCCGCAAGCAACTGCACGAGGTTGTAGGTGAAACTGTCGTAGTTGTCGACAACCAAGATCACGGTGCGACCGCCACCTCCTCGGTATGCATGCCCACAGCAAACTCCAGCGCGCGATGCAGCGCACGAGCCTTGTGCAAGGTCTCGTCGTACTCCCTTTGAGGGTCCGAATCCGCGACGATCCCTGCACCCGATTGCAGGTAGGCGCGTCCGCCCGCGATGACGAAGGTGCGGATCGTGATGCACATATCCATCGCGCCGTCCAGTCCGATGTAGCCGACGGTACCCGCATAGGGGCCGCGGCCTTCAGGCTCCAGTTCGCGGATGATCTCCATGGCGCGGATCTTGGGTGCGCCGGACACGGTCCCCGCCGGAAAAGTCGAGCGCAGGGCATCGAAAGCCGTCTTCTCTGGCGCGAGAGTCCCGGTTACGTTGGACACGATGTGCATCACGTGGCTGTAGTTCTCGACCTCCATCAGTTCGTCCACGGTAACGGTTCCGGGCACGCACACCCTGCCGAGGTCGTTGCGGCCGAGATCGACCAGCATGACGTGCTCGGCCCGCTCCTTCTCATCGGCGAGCAAATCGGCGCGCAGGCGGCCATCCTCGGCAAGATCGGCTCCGCGCGGACGTGTGCCGGCAAGCGGGCGTGTGAGCACCGAGTCGCCTTCGACACGCACCAGCGGCTCGGGACTCGAACCCACCAGAGTCACGTCGCGCGTGCGCAGGTAGAACATGTAGGGACTGGGGTTGATCGAACGCAGCACGCGATACAGGTCGAGTCCGTCGCCGTCGTAGGGGGCACTGAAACGCTGCGATAGCACGACCTGGAATATGTCACCTGCGTCAATCAGGTCCTTGGCCCGGGAAACGCTTTCGAGGAACTCCTCGCGCGTGGTCTCGGCCGAAAGCGGCACCTCGGCGGTCACCCCGACCGCACCGAGGCGTGCACCCGCCGGTCCGGCGTCCACGCGCCGGATCGCCGCGTCGATCCGCCCCAGTGCACGGTCGTAGGCCGCAGCGGGTGCCGCGCCAGGCCGAACGGGGGCGATAACCTGCATGACCCGGCGGGCGTGGTCGAAGGCGACGACCACGTCGGCGAACATGAACGCCATGTCGGGCACGGGAACCGGGCTGGAGCCTCCCATGGGCACCTCGTGCCTGGGCACCCGCTCGAAACCGGCGGCGATCTCGTAGCCTACATAGCCCACCGCTCCACCGACGAACCGCGGCAATCCCTGAACCTGTGCCACCGCCCCGACGGCGAGCCTGCGCTCTACGACGGTAAGCGGGTCGTCGGCGCGTTCGCCGGTGACGCCTCCGTTCTCGACTACGACCTCGTCACCGTGAGCGGTGATCGTCTCGCGGTCTCCTATGCCGAGGAAGCTGTAGCGTCCCATCTGCTCGCCGCCGGAGACGCTCTCGAGCAGAAAGGCATGCTCTACCCCGTGGGCGAGAGCCATGAACGCCGAGATCGGTGTCGTCAGGTCGGCGTAGACCTCGCGGGCCACTGGGACCACGTCGTGGTCTTGGGCCAGCCGCACGAACTCTTCTCTGTTCGGCACGATCATGTGTGCTGCGCTCCTCACCGGCGGCTACGGCGGGTGCTTCACGAGCACCGGCCGCCCTCGGCGGGATGCGGGGCCCAGAGAACACAAAGACCCCTCATCCCCAAGGGACGAGAGGTCGTCTCGCGGTGCCACCCTTGTTGCTCCGCCTGCCTCGGCCGGCGGAGCCACTCATCCTGTCGGTACGTGGGTCCTCTCCTGCGCACTAACGCCAGGTCGACCCGGATACCCGGCCCCTTGTATCGGTGGGGATCCGCCGGAACTACTCGACTTCACGCTACAAGCCTTTGTCCTCGGTGCCTCAGGGGCCCATTCCCTCCGGCCGCTCACGCCGGGTTTCCACCATCCCCGACTCTCTCAAGCTTCACGTCCGGGGTACTCATCCCCGTCAAAGGCGCATGTTCGATTGCTGGCGGCGAGTGTAGCACCGCGAGCACGGCTCGTGCAACATCGTCGAAAGAGAACGGCGCCGAAAGAAGACATCTGGCCGGTGAGCGATCCGGCTCCGTGCAGTACCCGGCCCCCGCCGAGCGCAGGCCTGTGCCTCCTGGCGGCGACTAGCTCTCGAGCCTGGGTGCAGGAGGCGGCATCACAGGCTCGTTAGGCGCGATCACCGGCTCCGGCATCATGCCTTCTACCCCGAGGACCTCCCGCAGCCGAGTGATGCGACGATACTCCGGATCGTTCTCGTCGTCGGTCGAAGATTCCCCAGTCCAGCAGTAGAAGAGCTGTGTGAACCCAGGACCTGCGGTAGGAACGTAGTTGTTGAAGCGGACGCACTTCTCCAGCACCGCAAGCATCGACCGCGGATCTTTGAGAAGCAGCATCCCCTCGGCATCGGCCACCTCGGCATGCCGCAGCTGTGAGCGCCGGTGACCGAAGACGATGAACTCGCTGACGATGATGAAAGCCACCAGCATGGGCACCAGCCACATCAGACCGGCCAACACGTCTGCCTTTCGAGCTATCGTGTACTCGCGTCCGGTGCGCGGGTCGATCGTCGTGCGGCGTTCGACCCGCTTGCTGGGATCCTCGTCGGCTGCGATGCCCCGATCGCGCACGGTCCAAAGCGGCGCCATGATCGCAGTGACCCCAGTTGCCCAGATCGTATCGCCTGCACGCAGCCGCGCCATGAGGTTTGCGAACACCGCCCTCTGTTCGTCGACGGTCAGCCTCTCGGTGAGTCCCCTCGTCACGCCCACAACCGGACGGCGCCTTCCCTTGCCGAACACGAATGCATTCACGTTGCGCGTCTCTATGACGTAGAGAGCCGGCGCCACCTCGAACCCTGCCGCGATCGCCATGTCCTTGAGCGCATGCTTCGTTGGCAGCAACTCACCTCTCGGAACGATCACGGCCTCGAAGCGGCGTAGAAGCCAGCGTTCGCAGCGCGAAAGAGCGAAGGCTACGTATGCGCCGGCCAAGACCGCCGTGACCGAGCACACGAGCGCAAACGCTGCGCCCAAGTTGCCCAGCAGCCACTCCCAGGCCTCCGGGTCCTGCGAGAAGATCGCGAGCACTCCGACGCCCAATCCTAAAACGAGCGCGGAACCGGCGGCAGACGCCGCCAAGAAGAGCGCGATGAAGACCGCGAGCTCTATGCGGTTGCGGTCGACCCGATCCCAAAGCGGTTCGATGCGGTGCCGCCTCACTTGAGCACTCCTTCTGGCTCCTGGCCCACCGCGACCCGCGTCACTAACGTCGCCTTTCGGACAGCTCGGCAGCGAGATCGTCCAGAGTGAGTCCTTCGCGGACCATCACCACCAGAAGATGGTAGACGAGATCGGCGATTTCGTAGCGTATCCGGTCGACGTCGCTGTCCCTGGCCGCGATGATGACCTCGCCGGCTTCCTCGGCAATCTTCTTCAGAAGCTTGTCCTGCGGCCCGGAGAGGAGTGCCGTGGTGTAGGAGCCCTCGGGCAGCTCGGCCTTGCGCGACTCCAGCACCCCGAAGAGGTCTTCGAGCATCGGGCCGATTCTCGAGTCTTCGAAACCCGGACCTTCGTCTGCAACCAGATGCGACTCGCCGTCACTCATCAGGACCTCCGCCGCTCCCACCGCCGCTCGCACGGCCCGTCGCATCCTCGCTCGCAGCGTCCGCCACGACCGCACGGAAGAAGCACGACCGCTCGCCCGTGTGACAGGCGACGCCTGCCTGATCGACGATCACCAGCAACGCATCCGCGTCGCAGTCCGCGCGCACCTCGATGACCTTCTGCGTGTTCCCGCTGGTCTCGCCCTTGCACCAATACTCCTCGCGCGAACGGCTCCAGAACCAGGTCCGGCCAGTCGAAAGCGTGCGGCTGACCGCTTCGGCATCCATCCATGCCAGCATGAGCACCTCGCCGGTGTCGTGCTGCTGGACGATCGCGGGAATCAGCCCGCGGCCGTCGAAGACCAGATCGCCCGAGCGAACGGCCGTGTTCGTGTCGTCTTTCATCGGACCCACTCCTTCGTCACCGGGGAGCGCGCCTCCTCGGCCACCTCGACGAGCCTGACGGGTATATCGTGCGAGGCCATCCGCGCCTTGATATCGCGGACGCGGAACTTGCCGAAGTGAAGCGTGCTGGCGGCGAGCACGGCATCGGCGTCGGCTTCGATCACCACCTCGGCGAAGTGATCGAGCTCACCAGCGCCCCCGCTGGCGATGACCGGGATGGAGAGCTCGCGAGTGATGGCGCGTGTCAGCGGCAGGTCGAAGCCGTCGTTGGTGCCGTCGCGATCCATGCTCGTGAGCAGGATCTCCCCGGCGCCGTAGGCCTGCGCGCGCACGGCCCACTCCACCGCGTCCAGCCCGGTGTTCACGCGTCCTCCGTTTATGAAGACCTCCCATCGCTCAACTTCGCCCGCTACACGGCGAGCGTCGATGGCTATCACGATGCACTGGGCACCGTAGATGCGGCTCGTACGCGTGATCAGCTCCGGCTCGCGAACCGCTGCCGAGTTCAGAGAGACCTTGTCGCACCCTGCAGAGAGCATGGCGCGAATGTCCTCGGCAGAGCGCATGCCGCCACCGACCGTGTAAGGGATGAAGACCTCCTCGCTGGTGCGCGCAGCGACTTCCAGCATCGCGGGACGCTCTTCGTGAGAGGCGGTGATGTCGAGAAAGACGAGCTCGTCGGCGCCCTCGCCGTCGTAGAAGGCGGCGAGTTCGACAGGGTCGCCGGTATCTACCAGGTCGACGAAGTTCACGCCTTTGACAACACGCCCGGCGTGGACGTCGAGACAGGGTATGACGCGCTTCATAAGCATGCGCGCCTAGCCCTCCTCGCTGCGACCCGCTGCGATAGCCTCTTCTAAGGTGAAACGTCCCTCGTAAAGAGCAGTCCCCACTATCGCGCCCTCGATGCCGAGACCGATCGACGCAAGATTGCGAATCTCGGCAAGCGATGAGACCCCGCCCGATGCGATGATGGGGATGTCGACCTGAGCCGCAAGAGCGCGGTAGGCTTCGATGTTCGCACCTTCTTGCATACCGTCGCGAGAGATGTCAGTGTACGCCACGCGCTGCACGCCGAGGAGCATAAGTTCGCGCACGAACTCGAGCACGCCGTGCTCGGTGCCTTCTCGCCACCCCTCGATGGCGATCTTTCCGTCGCGGGCATCGATGCCGGCAACCACACCCGAGTGCTTCGCGCAAGCCTCGACCACGAACTCCGGCCGCTTGACCAGCGAGGTGCCGAGCACGCAGCGCTTCACTCCCGCCGCAAAAAGCGAGTCGAGAGTCGGTATCTCGCGAATACCCCCGCCGGTCTGTACCGGCACGTCGGTCGAGGCGACGATGCGACGTATCACGTCGATGTTGGCCGGTATGCCCTCGCGAGCTCCGTCGAGATCTACGACGTGCAGCCACTCGGCGCCGGCCTCCGACCAGATCCTCGCTTGATCGACGGGATCGTCGTTATACACCGTCACGGCGTCGTAGTCTCCCTGGCGCAGGCGCACCGCCTTGCCGCCTAGGATGTCGATGGCTGGCAGGATCTGCATTTCAGGCACCCTCCTCGACTATCCGGCCGAAGTTGGCGAGAAGCCTCAATCCCGCCGCCGAGGATTTCTCCGGATGGAACTGTACCGCGAAGCAGTCTTGCTTCTGAACGGCCGCGGCGAATGGCACGCCGTAGTCGGCCAGACCGATGATACAGGAAGGGTCTTGTGGCACGAGATGGTAGGAGTGCACGAAGTAGAAAGCGCTGCCCTCTTCGATGCCGTCGAAGAGCGGGCTCGAGACCGGGTAGGAGACCGTGTTCCACCCTATGTGCGGAACCTTCACCTCGCCGGGAAGGCGTTCGCAACGCCCCGGAACCACCCCGAGACCTTCCCACTCCCCGTCCTCCAAGCCCAAGCTGGCAAGCAGTTGCATGCCGAGGCAGATGCCGAGGAACGGAACGCCTGCCGAGAGGCGCTCGAGGATCGTGTCCCAGAGTCCCGCTTCGCGCAGGTTGTGCGCCGCATCGCGGAATGCCCCGACGCCTGGAAGCATGATTCCGTCCGCGGCCGCGACCTGTCCCGCGTCGTCGCTGACCGTCACGCCTTCGACGCCGGCGTGTTCGAAACCCTTCTTGACGCTGCGAAGGTTTCCCATCTTGTAGTCGATCACGACTATGCGCGGATTCACAGAACGCCTTTCGTCGACGGCACGCCGCCGATACGCGAATCGATCTGCGCCGCTTCGGCGAAAGCACGAGCGAAAGCCTTGAAAGCCGACTCGACTATGTGGTGAGCGTTTTCTCCAGCTAGCTTGTGAAGATGCACGGTTATGCCCGCGCTGACCGACAGCGCCGACAAGAACTCCTTGGCAAGTGAGGTCTCGAAGGTTCCTATGAACTCGATGGGCAGCTGCACGTCGTAGGTAAGACCGCCTCGGCCGGAGATGTCTACCGCTGCAAGCACCAGCGCCTCATCCATGGGGACGGCCGCAGAGCCGTATCTGCG
>PWVH01000149.1 GCA_003563465.1 Coriobacteriaceae bacterium
CAGGCCTTTTCTGCGGGGCCTGCTCGCTCGAGTCGACCTGGTGATCGCTTCGTCTCCGAACATGGTCGAGCACTCGGAGTTCCTCTCGGCGGTTTCGCACAAGTGCCGGGTCGTGCCCTTCGGCATCGATGTGGGCCGCTTCGCCGCCACGCCTGGAATCGAGCGGCGCGCCGCCGAGCTGCGCGAGGGTCACGAACGCCCGATCGTGCTCTTCGTGGGGCGGCTCATCTACTACAAGGGGGTCGACGTGTTGGTTCGCGCGATGACCAGCGTCGATGCCGATCTCGTGCTAATCGGCACCGGGCCGCTGGAGTCCGAGCTGCACGATATCGCGACCTCTACAGGCATCGCCGATCGGGTCACCTTCTTGGGCGAACAGCCCCTTGACGAGCTGGTCGCCTGGTATCACGCGGCCGACGTCTTCTGCCTTCCCAGCGTGGCGCGATCGGAGGCCTTCGGGCTTGTCCAGCTCGAGGCGCACGCCACAGGAACGCCTGTGGTGTCGACCGAACTGACGACGGGAGTTCCCTTCGCCAACCAGGACGGGGATACGGGGCTTACGGTCCCGCCGGGCGATGTGGAGCTGCTCGCCGAGGCGCTGCGCACGCTCGTCGAGGACGAGTCGCTTCGTGCCCAATACGGTCGGCGCGCGCTAGAGCGCGTGCGCGCAGGATTCACGATCGAGCGCATGGTCGACGACACGCTCGCTGTCTACAACGAGGCCCTTTCCGGGAGAGCGTCGTGAGACGCGGTCGCTTCATAGCGCTGGCGGTAGTGCTCGACGCCGCGTTGGTCAACGCCGGTATCGTCGCAGCCTTCTACCTGCGCTTCGGCGGCGAGCTTCCGGCCTTCAACTTCAATGCCTACCTGGGTCTGGCACCCTTCATCACGGTCGTCTACCTGGCTGCCGGCTACGTATACGGTCTCTACGAGCCGGAGCGCACCGAGGATGCCTGGTCGCTTCTCCGCGCGGCGTTCTTGGCCGTGACTCTTGGAGCGATACTGACCGCGGCGATTTCGTTCTTTGCCGGTCCGCGTTTCTTCGCCTTCTCCCGTCTGGCGATCGTGCTCGGGTGGGCGATCGACATTGGGTTGCTTGTGGGCTGGCGCCTGCTCTTCATGCGCGTTGCGTCGATCCGCTGGCCGGAACAGCGAGTGCTCATCGTGGGCACTGGCGCCGTCGCCCGCGAGCTGGCGCACGAGCTCGAAAGTCGCAGGCGGTGGGGCTACCGGGTGGTCGGGTTCGTCGCGGGAAACGCCGAAGAAGATGTCCCTGCTGAGTCCGATATCGACGGCGTGGCGTTCCTCGGCGGCTCAGAGGACGCCGGCCGCATCGTTGCCGAGCACGGCATCGATCGGGTGATCGTGGTCTCTCCGGTGGAGCTGCGCGGTTTCATCGAGCGGCTGACAACCGCCGAAGAGATCGACGTGCGCATCGACGTGGTCCCCGAGCTATACGAGGTCTTCATCGGCACGCTGGACAGCGTGCTCTCCGACATCCCGCTCATGGAGATCACGCGCACCAGCAAGCCCAGGTGGTACGGTCCGGTCAAGCGCGCGATCGATATCGGAGCCTCCCTAGGGCTGTTTGTCCTGCTCGCGCCGGTCCTGCTCGTCTCGGCTGCAGCGGTGCTCGTGACGATGGGCTGGCCCGTGTTCTTCGTGCAGGAGCGCACGGGCGTCGACCGGAGGCCCTTCCGGCTATACAAGCTGCGCACTATGGTCAAGGATGCCGAAGACGGGTGCGGCCCCGTTCTTGCTTCGGCCAATGACGAACGCATCACGCCGGTGGGCCGCGTGCTGCGCAGGTACCGAATAGACGAGCTTCCGCAACTTCTGAACATCCTCAAAGGCGATATGAGCTTCGTGGGGCCGAGGCCGGAGCGCCCGTGTTTCGTGGAAAGCTTCGCCGAGGAGATTCCCGGCTATCGGGAACGCTTCGGCATCAAGCCTGGCGCCACCGGGCTTGCGCAGGTATCCGGCGGCTATGCGACCACGCCGGAGCGCAAGCTGAAGTACGATCTCATCTACATGTATCATCAGAACCTGTCCATGGACCTCCGGATTATCATCGACACCCTTCGTGTCGTCCTGACCGGCAGGGGCGCCAGATAGGAGAGCGAGTGGCCGGTTCCGGCAAGAAGCGCCAGAAGAAGGATTCTGCTAACAAGACGACCCGATCCTTGTCCCAGCCGATGAGCGATGCTCAACGTCTGTGTTGGGCCTGCCTGCACGTGATCGTGTTCGCGGTGCCGCTTGCCATCTCCAACTGGACATGGCTGCCCTTCGTCGATATGCCGTTCACCTTCGATCAGTTCGACATCGTCAAGGTCTTCGTGTTGCGCGCAGCGACCCTGGTGGCGATCGCTGCATGGTCTTGGCACATGCTCTTCGAGGGCGGGACCGTGCGGCGCACCAAGGTCGATTACCTGATTCTGGTGGTGCTCTTCTGGATCGCGCTCTCGGCGGTATTCTCGATACACCCGCCGACAGGGGTGTTCGGCAAGTACCGGCGCTTCGAGGGGTTTCTCGCCTACGTCAACTATGCGGTGGTCTACTTCCTTGCGTTGCAGTTCCTCGACCGCCTCTCCAGAGCGCGCTCGCTTGCACGGACGCTCTTCTTCTCGGGAGTCTTGGTGAGCGTCTACGGCATCATGCAGTATCTGGGCATCGACCCTCTGAGTTGGGGGCGGCTGCCTTTCGAGGAGAACCGGGCGTTCTCGACCTTTGGCAATCCGAACCTCCTCGGCGGGTTCATCATCTTCCCTTTGGTGATCTCGCTTGCATTGGCGTTGAGCGAGAAGGACCATCGTTGGCGTATCGCTTACTGGGTCGGCTTCCTGCTCGCCGCGGTCTGCTGGATCACAGCGTTCACGCGTGGCGCGTGGATCGGAGGCGCGGTCGGTCTTCTCGTATTGGGTGTGGCGGCGTGGCGCCTGCGCACGCGTCTGACCCGGGTCGACTGGTCGTTCGCTGGAGTCATCGCCGCAATCTCGGCGATCGTGGTCGCGCGCTCTCTCACAGTCGACGACGCGGTGCTCAATGTGTGGCGGCGTCTCGCGTCGATCTTCGAGTTCGATCGTGGCAGCGCGTTGTCGCGTTTCCAGATCTGGGACGCGGCGTGGAGCGCCACGCTTGATCGACCTGTGTTCGGATTTGGGCCCGACACCTTCAGGCTGGTCTTTCCCGGCTACAAGTCCATCGAATACGTTCAGACGGTCGGCCATCTTTCGGTCGCCGATAACGTTCACAACTACTTCTTGCAATTGACTGCCGCGATCGGCATTCCGGGCATGTTGCTCCTCTACGGGCTCTTCATCGCCGTGGCCGTCCTCTCGTTCAGGACGGCGTTCGTGAAACCTGAGTCCGAGTCGGGCGAAGGGCGGCTGATGCTGTCGGCGTTCTGGGCAGCTGCGGCAGGCTATCTCGTGCACCTCACCTTCGGGTTGTCGGTCACCGGCTCGACCTTCCTGCTCTGGATCGCGATGGCAGCGGTGATGGCACCTTCGGCGCGCACGGTCCAGGTTAAGGCGCCTTCGTGGGGGGCGCCCGCCGCGGCGGCGATAGTGCTGGTGGTCATCGTCGCGTCGGTCGGCAACGTCATCTACATCGCCGCCGACCACTACTATCTCCAAGCGCGTTTGGGTGGGGATTACCAGCGGCGTCTGGCGGCAGCCGAGCGAGCCGTCAGGCTCAATCCGTACAACGACATGTACCGGGCCGAAGTCGGCATGGCGCACAACGATGCGTTCAGGTCGCTGGTTCAGCAGATAGTGTCCGACCGGCAGGCCGGTCTGGATACCCAAGACCTGGTCGCGCAGGCGCAGCAGGTGTTCGAGCTTGCCGAGGAGTCGTTGCTCGATACGATCGAATTCGTGCCTAACGAATACGACAACTACGTCTTCCTCACGAGTCTTTACGACCTCGCGGGGCAGACGCTTTCGCCCGAGTACTACGAACGGGCGCTCGAGATCGGACGCAAGGGTATCGAAGTGAGCGAGTACGGTCCGGCCGTGCGCCTTCACTACTCGATTGCGCTGATGGGGATGGGCGATTATGACGAGGCGGAAGAGCAGCTTCTGTATGCGTTGGAGATGGACCCGCGATATGTCGAAGGAAATATGCTCCTCGGTGACGTATACATGAAGAAGGGCGATCCCGCTGCCGCACTGGAATCCTACAGACACGCAAAGGAACTCAGACCCGACGACCAAGGCATCGACTGGCTGATCTCGGCTGCGGAGGCGAGCATCGCTGCTCAAGCGGAGTGACGCCAAGACGTCGCGTCAGAGAACGTGAAGGAAGCAGCCGATGACATCACAGGCAGTACCGCCCACCACCGTGGACAGGCTCCCTGTCTATCTGCGATGTCTGCTGCAGGCCAAGGGAATGCGCATGCCGGTCATCAACTCTGTCCAGATCGCAGAGATGGCCGGCACCAACGCGGCACAGGTGCGCAAAGACCTCTCCTATCTGGGGGAGTTCGGAACGCGCGGCATCGGCTACGACGTGGACTCGCTGATCACCCAGCTCTCGCGGTGCCTCGGCGTGACCGAGCAGCGCAGAGTCGCCATCGTCGGCTATGGCCGTCTGGGAAGCGCGCTGCAGAGCTATCCTGGGTTCGAGGAGCGCGGCATGCGTGTGGTGGCCGTGCTGGACGCCGATCCCTCGAAGGTCGGAACTGCCGTAAACGACACGGCGGTCGAGAGCATCGACGAACTCGAGGCGGTGGTGTCACGCGAGGGAGTCGAGATAGCAGTGCTCACGGTACCGGCGGAGGCGGCCCAAGCGGTCGCGAATCGTCTGGTGGCGGTCGGCGTCGGGGCCATAATGAACTTCGCTCCTGTGAGGCTGGACCTGCCGGCCGATGTGGCTGTGCGCCAGGCGGATGTGGCGGGCGAACTGCAGGTCCTGTCCTTTCATCTAGAACTGCAGGGCAGGTAGAGGCTTCGTCAGCATGCGGCCCGGATCAGCGGACGTGAAATCCTGGCGAGCATGCGATGCGGATAGTGAATTCTTGTACTAGAATGGTCTAAGCGCGGCCTGGCCGAGGCTCTTTTCAGTTTCCGGGTCGCGTTCGTTGAGAGACATGCCGCAGGCACTGCCGACCTGACTAGAGATAGAGGTGCTGCTCGATGCCCAAGGTGAAACTGCTCCAAGGGTTCAAGGATCCGATCCGTCGACCGCGCTACATCATGTGGACCGGAGTAGTGGTTCTAGTGGCGGCTGCGTTCGTCACGGTCGCGCTCGGCGCCACGTCGACCTACTGGTTCTGTGCGTCGGTGTGTCACAAGGTCCAAGACGACACCATCATCTCCTACGACAGGTCGTCCCACTCGAAGGTCTCTTGCATGGCGTGTCACATGCCAGTAGGCCTGGACCCGGTAGGTTTCGTCATAAAGA
>PWVH01000059.1 GCA_003563465.1 Coriobacteriaceae bacterium
ACGGTCGGCAAGATAGTGGCGGAGCGCCTCGGCATGCCCTTCATGGATCTCGATGCCGAGATCGAGCGCCGGACCGGCCGTTCTGTCAGTGAGATCTTCGACGCCGAGGGTGAAGAGGGTTTTCGCGTGGCTGAAGCCGAAGCGTTGGCGGCCATAGCTAACGAACCCGCCTCGGTGGTGGCCTGCGGAGGCGGCATCGTACTGGTTGCCGAGAACCAGCGCCGGCTGAAAGCCACGGGGCACGTCGTCTATCTGCGAGTGAGTGCGGAAGAAGCCATCGCTCGGATAGGAGACACGGCTGGGCGACCGTTGCTCGAGCGGGGTGACGCGACCACGATGGCAAGCAAGCTCCTCGCAGCTCGCGAGACGCTCTATAGTGTGGTTTCCGACACTGCTATCGATACTGAGGGCCTCACTCCGGTTGAGGTGGCTGAGAGGATCGTGACTCGAGTCTCGAGGCCGCCGAGTGAGGAGGATACGTCTTGAGCGAACCGGCCCGCCTCCATATCTCGACCGCGAGCGCCAGCTACGACGTGCTGGTGGGCGCGGACTTGCTCGCCGAGGCGGGCGCCAGGATTCGCGGCTTGACCGAGGCTCGCACCCTTGCCGTGGTGACAGACGAACACGTCCACTCGCTTTTCGGCATCTCTTTGGGCGAGTCTTTTCGGCGAGAAGGGTTCGATGTCGAAGAGGTCGTGCTTACGCCAGGCGAGAGCAGCAAGAGCTGGGAAGTGGCAGGCCAGGTTTTGGAGCAGTTGGCATCGGCCAGGCTAGAGCGCACGGATGCGGTGGTTGCCCTCGGCGGCGGCGTCATCGGTGACCTTGCGGGTTTCTGTGCGGCTGTCTACCTCAGGGGCATCGATTACGTTCAGCTTCCGACGACCCTGCTCGCTCAAGTGGACTCTTCGGTGGGCGGTAAGACGGGGGTCGATCTCGAGGCGGGAAAGAACCTCGCCGGTGCGTTCAAGCAACCCCTTCTCGTTCTGGCGGACACGTCGGTTCTGCGTACACTGTCCGAAGACGAATGGCGATCGGGTCTTGCCGAGGTCGCGAAGGCCGCCATGCTCGAGAGCCCGGAACGAGTCGCATGGATGGAGAGCGTGGCGAAAGCGCTGCTGCAAAGACAGGCCGATGTCGTGGATGAGGCGGTGACCGAAGCCGTACGCTACAAGGCCGCAGTTGTGGAAGCCGACGAGCATGAGTCCGGACTGCGCGAGAGTCTCAACTACGGTCACACCTTAGGACACGCGATAGAGAAGGTTGCCGGCTACGGTGCCGTGACGCACGGTGCGGCGATTGCAGAGGGCATGCGCTTTGCCGCGCGCCTGTCGGGGCGCATGCTCGGAGCGTCGGAAGAGGTCTTCGCTCGGCAGGATGCGCTTCTCGCCGCTCTCGGAATCGATCGGCCGGATTATCCCGCCGATGTAGACGCGCTCGTGCAAGCGATGCATTCGGACAAGAAGGCTCGCGACGGCAAGGTGCGCTTCACTTTGGTTCCGGAACCGGGAACGGTCGTAACCCTGGCGGTTCCGGATGAGTCGATAGTCCAGGAACTGGAAGGCTGGGTGGCGGAGTGCGAGAGGAGAGGAGGCCGTCGTGCCTAAGGTTCTCATAGCTAACGGGCCCAACTTGAATCTTCTCGGGAGTCGCGAACCCGACGTGTATGGGTCCGTGACACTCGCCGATATCGAGACTGCCTTGACCGAGAGGGCCAAGGCGCGGGGGGTCGAGGTAGCCTTCGTGAACTCCAATCACGAAGGTGTCTTGATAGATGCCCTGCACGAAGCGGCAATGACTTGTGTCGCCGTCGTGTTCAACCCGGGCGCGTTCACCCACTACTCCTACGCCCTGCGTGATGCCGTGGCATCCATCAGCATCCCGGTCGTCGAGGTCCATTTGAGCAACATCACCGCGCGGGAGCGGTTTCGTGCAACAAGCGTGATCGCACCCGCGTGCGTCGGTCAGATATCGGGCTTCGGTGCAGACTCGTACTACCTGGGCTTAGAAGCGGCGCTTCTGGTGGCGGGCGAACCGGCGTGAACGCTGAAGCTCGCCTGTCCCGTCTCCGCAGGCGGCTTTCGGAAGAGCATGCGAGCGCCATGCTCGTGACCGCGATCACCAATGTCCGCTACATCACGGGTTTCGAAGGTGTGTTCGACGAAGACTCGAACGTGGCCTGCCTTCTCACACAGCAGACCGCCGAGATCTACACGGATTCGCGATACGCAGAGGCGGCTTGCGAGGCGGCGCGATCGACACCCTGGTCTGTGCGGGTATCCTCGGAGTCGATCTACGTTCAGATCTGCGATGATCTCGCCGGCGGAGAGCTAGACACGCTCGCCTTCGAATCGTCGATACCCCACGGGCGCTTCCTTTTCATCTCCGAGAGGCTGAACGGACGACTCAAGAGTACAGATCAGTGGATAGAAGAGCTCCGAGAGGTCAAAGAGCCTGCTGAACTCGAGCGCATAACCCGAGCGGCCGCACTGACAGACCAGGCGTTCGATGCCATCTTAGGTACGTTGACTCCAGGGATGACTGAAGCAGAGGTTGCCCTCGAACTCGAAGTGTTCATGCGGCGCAAAGGCTCTGAGGGAGTTGCCTTTCCGAGCATAGTGGCCAGCGGGCCGAACTCCTCGCGGCCGCATGCCGGTGCCGGAGACCGTGTGATTAGGGAGGGTGACGTGGTACTGATGGATTTCGGTGCGCGAGTGGGAGGTTACTGCGCGGACATGACGCGCACCGTGGTGATCGGAGCCGCGTCCGAGGAGTATCGCAAGGTATACGATGCAGTGTTGGAAGCCAATCAGGCGGGCAAAGCAGCGGTGCGCGGAGATGTGACCGGCGTGGAGGTCGACGCGGCCGCAAGAGATTTCTTGAAGGATTCGGGGCTGGCCGAGCACTTCGGGCACGGTCTTGGACACGGTGTAGGCCTCGACGTGCACGAGCTTCCGACCTTGTCGCCGAGAGGCCGCCGGCGGGTGCCCTCTGGTTCGGTCGTGACCATCGAACCGGGCGTGTATATGGAAGGTCGTTTCGGTGTTAGAATTGAGGACTTGGTAGTCGTTGAAGATGAGGGTTGCCGGGTTATATCGGTGTCTCCGAAAGACCTGATCGAGATTCGATAGCTATCACATCACGGAAAGGCAGGGCATGCCTGTATCGACTAGTAGCTTCAAGAACGGGATGTGCATCATCCATGATGGGAAGATGTGGATTATCGTCGATTTCCAGCATGTAAAGCCCGGAAAAGGCGGCGCTTTCGTGCGGACCAAACTCAAAGAACTCAAGAGCGGTCGCGTGTTGGATGTCACCTTCCGCGCCGGTGAGAAGTTCGAAGATGTCCGTATCGAAACCAAGCGCATGCAGTACCTCTACAACGACGGCGCCAGCTACCACTTCATGGACACGGACTCCTACGAGCAGTTCGAACTGGCGGCCGAGTTCGTAGGCGATGCCGCTCAGTGGCTCACAGAGAACGATGAGGTACAAGTGATGTATGCGGGCGGAGAGATGATGGGTGTAGAACCGCCTATGTTCGTCGAACTCGAGGTCGTCGAGACCGAGCCTGGGTTCAGAGGCGACACCGTCCAGGGTACAGGCAAGCCCGCCAAGCTCGTCACGGGAGCCGTGGTTCAAGTGCCCATGTTCGTCGATGTCGGGGACAAGATAAAGATCGATACCCGTGACGGCCGCTATATCACGCGCGTGTGACCCTCGGATATACTGTCCTGACTGATGTAAGAGGGCCTCATTCTTGCTGCGGCCTCACCGCCCCTTCTATCACATGGAGAGGATGAAGCTATGCGACCGGTCCACATAACCGACACGACATTGCGCGACGCTCATCAGTCCCTGTGGGCTACCCGCATGGAAGTCGCTGACATGCTGCCTGTCCTCGGCAAGATGGACTCGGTGGGCTACTGGTCGCTCGAAGTTTGGGGCGGCGCGACGTTCGATGCGGCATTGCGCTTCCTTGATGAGAATCCATGGGAGCGCCTTCGCGTCATAAAGAAGTACTGCCCGCGCACGCCACTGCAGATGCTGCTCCGAGGCCAGAATCTCGTGGGCTATCGTCACTACTCTGACGAGATAGTCCGGCGATTCGTGCATGCCAGCAAGCGCAACGGTATCGATGTCTTTCGCATCTTCGATGCGCTCAACGACATTCGCAACGTCGAGATCGCTGCAGAAGCAGTCAAGGAGTGTGGGGGCCATTTCGAAGGCGCGATCAGCTATACGGTGAGCCCCGTGCACACGCTCGACTCTTACTTGGAGTACGCCGCCAAGCTCAAGGAGATGGGTGCCGACTCGATATGCATCAAGGACATGGCCGGTATGCTTACGCCCTTCCGTACCGAAAAGATGGTGCGTGCGCTCAAAGACGACATCGGCCTTCCGGTCCATGTCCACTGTCACTATATCGGCGGCATGGCGCCGATGAACTATCTCAAAGCCGCCGAGGCTGGCGCGGACATCATCGACACGGCCGTGGTCGCACTGGCCTTCGGCAACAGCCAGCCGGCTGTCGAGATGATAGTGGCGGCACTAAAAGAGAGCCCTTACGACAGCGGGCTAGACCTGGACTTGCTCTTCGAGATAGCCGAGTACTGGGAGGGCATACGCGAACGCAAGAAGTTGAAGCGAGGCGTCACGTCGTTGATGCACATGGAAGTCTTCAGTCACCAGGTGCCCGGTGGGATGCTCTCCAACCTCATCAGTCAGCTCGAGCTTCAGAAGGCGAGCGAGCGTCTGACCGACGTGCTCAAGGAGATTCCCAAGGTGCGTGCCGAGGTGGGCTTTCCGCCTCTGGTGACGCCGCTATCGCAAATAGTGGGAACCCAGGCGGTGACCAACGTGCTCACCGGCAAGCGCTGGGCCGTGGTGCCACAGGAGATGAAGGACTACGTCAAGGGTCTATACGGCAAAGCTCCCGGAGCTATGGATGCGGAGATCGTCAAGAAGGTCCTCGGCAAGGACAAGCCGCTTAGCCCCGATATTCGACCCGGTTCACTCGTTACGACCAGTTACGACGAGCTGGCTGCCGAGATCGGTGACCTTGCCCATAGCGAGGAGGACGTACTCATGTACGCACTCTTCCCGAACGAAGCGCGCAACTATCTCACACTGCATCAGGAAGGTGCAGAGGGAAGCGTATTCATGATGGGCGATGAGTTCGAGACCGTCAGGGAGGAAGAGTCTGTGGATGTGAATCAGATACGGGAACTCATCAAAATCGTCGAGATGAGTGACGTGAAAGAGGTCATGGTGGAAGAGGGCGGAGTCAAGGTTCTGGTACGCAGAAGTGTCGCCGGAACCGCTGACGTAGCTCTGGACGCAGCTCCGGTTGCCGCTTCCAATCCGGCCGAAGCGGTTTCGCCGGCAGAGAAACCTCCGCAAG
>PWVH01000160.1 GCA_003563465.1 Coriobacteriaceae bacterium
AGAGCTCCTCGCCGCAGCAGAAGAAGGCGATGCCAAGAGGGTCGAGTCGCTCCTCGACCAGGGGGCGGACGTCAACGCTCGGGATAAGGATGACGCTACCCCACTCCGTGCCGCAGTAATATACGGTCACACCGAGACGGCACGGCTTCTCATCGAGCGGGGGGCCGACATAGAAGCCCGGTGCCGGAATGGCCAGACTCCGCTCCATTTCGCAGCAGTCCTCGGCCGCACCAAGGTGGCAGAGCTCCTCGGCCGATGAACCGGGGCGGACGAGGTTTGCTGATTTCACCCGGGAGGACTTCCCCATGATGATTCTGACTGCAATCGATGAGGAAGTGATATGGACTACAGTCGTGCGGGAGGAAATCACTGATAGCAGGCTTGTGCTCGATGTCAGCCTCCTCTTTCGCAAGGAGCGGATACTGCTGTCGGCCAACCTCAGGCACGGACTACTGCCCTTCGAGCCAACGTTCGAAGAGGCGAGAATCGAGTCGTACTAGACAATGAAGTAGACTCAAGGGTAGTCAGCCATCGTTGACACGAGGTGAGGAGGGCACCGGCATGAGGACTTGTCCTGGTTGCGGCCATGAGACACTTGAAGCAGACCAAGATGCTCCATTGACTCAGCAGCATAAGGCGCGCAGGCGGGTCGGGATTGTGGCCGTAGTCCTAATCGTCTTCGTCTTTGGCGTGCTTGCCATGATTGGTGTCCCCAGCACTTCCGAGCATATTGAGGAAACCCTGGCAGGCGTGTCAGGTGTCACATGTATATGTGAGGAAGAAGATGATTTCTGCACGTTTCTAGTCCTCTACCAGGACGGGAGGGAAGAAGTCTTCACAAGCAGCGGCGAAAACGTCTATTTCGTGACGAGAAAGAAAGGGGATGGATCAGAGAGCGTAACCGTGAAGACGATTGTCAAGTACGAGACAGGCTTCTTGGGTCTGACTCGGGGAGAGCCGACTTCGGTGCGCAGGATATACGACTTCACGGTTGAGCCGGAGGAATATGAACGCTGGCGGTCGGTCATTCACAAGAACTGAGGGTAGTGTCCCCTTGAGAGCCAACATGGTGAGCATTACTGTCGGCGCTTGAGCGCCCCCGGTGCAGGGCGGCTCGGGCCGAATCCGAGAGAGGATGATGCTCGAAAAGCCACGGGGGGCCACGTACCGTCAAGTGGCGCATGAAGCCCATCGCTCCTGCCTCGAGGATATCAGTCACGCCCTCATGAGCGCGAGGGCCACCTCCTGAGGGGGTGTGTCTCTTGTACCCGCCACTGGTCTCATGGCCCCACGCAAGACGATAGCGTTTCACTCACAGAAGGCGGATTCTTCAAGGCGCTTCCGGCTTCAGTCTCTGGCAGAGAGGGTGGGATTCGAACCCTCGGACGCTGGCGGATCAGTGGCCAACGAGTTCTGTCGATATCGCAACGTATGGACACACCTGGTTTTGCCAGTGTCGTCTGGTTGCGTAACGCATGTCCGCAATCTGGCTTGCAAGAGCCTGTATGGAGTCCGCTCTACTACTAGAGACTGACCGTCTCCATCGTGAAGTCGCATCACTACAAGAAAGGTGCGACCCTGTCTGCGACACAAGGTCGTCCGCAGCGTCCGCATCGTCCAGACAGCACAGCTATCCCGCTAGCTCAGCGCTTGGCCATCGCTTCGTTCGCGTGCTGGTCGCACGCGTGAGCATATGTCGCCAATGTGGTCACCAGACTGCGGTGGCCGAGCACCCTTTGCACGCCGATAGGGGGAGCGCCGTTTGCAAGCAGCTCGGTCGCACAGGAGTGCCGAAGCATGTGAGGAGTGACATGCCCGATGCCTGCACGCTTTCCGTACAAGAGCATCGAGCGACGGATAGCGCTCGACTGTAGAGGCGCACCGGTCTTTGTCACGAACATAAGGGCGCTATCTGGCTCCCAAGCGGCTCTGTGCGAAAGCCAGCGCCGGATGGATACATCGAGCTTATCGCGCTTCGGCGGAAGAGGGACGATGCGCTGTCCGCTCTTGCCTTCGACTACCGTTATGCGGCCCAGTTCGAGATCGACATCTTCGACCCTTAAAGACAGCGTCTCGCCTATGCGCATCCCTGTCACGTAAGTCAGGAGCAACAGCGCATGGTTGCGGGCCTGGGTGGGATAGCGTGTCTCGATGCAGGCGAAGAAGCGCTCCCACTCCTCAGGAGTCTTGGTCTTGGGCAGAGTGTCTTTCTTGCGAGGAGCCATACCCGCCTCTCGTCACAGTTGTAGTGTCTATTACCTAAAGAAGATACCCATTCACGCCATTTGCAGCAGATACGGCTCGTCGGGGCACAAACACTACGCATTCACGCCTACAGCCGACTGAAAGAGAGGCGTTTATGGGATTCTTGCGATCTAGTGCTACGAGATGCCGAATACGGGCTTTCGTCTCATACCGAGATGGGGCTTGGGCAGAAGCGTTGAAGGGTAATTCACAATCCAGGAGAACAGGAAGGCCCACTGTGACTTTGCACGTCCAATACGACCACGAGTGCCTGGAGTGTGGCGCGGCATACATCCCTTATGACTCGGAAGTGCCGTGTCCGAGATGCGGGGCGGTAGAGACCGAGCGCTTCGACTTCATCTCCGAGGCATTGGCATCACTTCGGTTCAACAAGGCGTCCTTCGGACAATACACACCCATCGCGTGGTTCGTTGGAAGTCTTGGCGACCACGTACTCGGGACGCTGTTCCATCTGCTCGATGAACATGAAGAACAATCCGACGGGACGCCCTTTGCGTCCTTTGCCGAAGAGAGGCTAGATGAGGCGGACTGGGCCGACCAGCCATACATGAAAGACCATGTGCTCGGTATCGCCATGCGCGTGGGAGATAGTCTGGGAGTGCGGTGAGTCAAGCGCTCGATGCTATCCGTCACGCCATCGATGATGCATGTCTGTAAGAAACCGTGCGTCGAAGCCATGTCAAAACCGGTTCTAAGAAATGTCCTAAAAAACGGCATCAAAGACACGGGACTCAATCGGAGCCATGCTTCCTAAACACAGACAGTCTCAGGGTGTGAGTGACCCCCGAGCTGGCTTCTCTCGCCACATGGTGCATGAGTCCCGCCACTCCAGCAGAAGCGCGGACATCTACCATAGGCCGTCTTTGTCAGGGCGTGAACGGGAGAACGATGGGTGATGCTCCTTCGAAGGAAGGCGGCGACGCTTGCCGGTTCGCATGCATGGATGGCTCATCTTCATCCGCACCTTGGCTCTCATCGGGCTCTACGACTGCATGGCCCGCACCGTCTGCCCTAAACTCGCAATCCTACCCTCGATCTTGAGGCCCACAAGCTACCATCCGCCATTCTTCAAAGCAGACTCTCGAACAGCCAGGTATTCTTCATGGGTGCCCCGCGTCCCGCCGAGCACGTACAAGAACCTGTCCAGGTTTCGCAGTGAGACTCCGCCTCGCCGGCCCACCGCCCAAGCTGCCCGACCGGTGTCCCCGGTCCCGGTATCAACCCTGGGTCCTCTGGTAGTTAGCGTCCCCGGTAGTGGTGCATGAAGGATCGGCCGCCTGACATGAGGCATTGAGCGAGCGTTCAGAATCTAAGCCCAGCTACTGCAGCCCGCAATCAAGGGAGTCCGAGCTATCCGAAATGCTCCCTCACATAGTCGTGAGTCTGGCTCGCACTGAGTTCTGTGGTTGATGGCCCGGTGCGCACGTAGAAACGCTCACTCTGTCCGTCCTTGACGAAGACCGGCGCAGAAACGTGTCCGCACTTGATGACCATCACACGGCAATGGTCGTGGTCCTCGAAGTGAGCATGCAGCTGGGTAACAGCGTGTACCCCCATGCGGCTCTTCGCGAGATTCACGAGATGAAGAGCCATCTTGTCCTCGTTCTCGAAGCCATCCGCCTCGATGCCGATCGGTGCGCCGTCGTCCGCCAGTCCGATGACGAGCGTCCCTCCGGCATTGTTGAGAAACCCCGCAAGCGTCTTGAGAACAGCGAGCTCCATGCGGTCATCGCGCTGTCCTGTATGGAGATTCGTACGAAATGTGGACTTGAACTCAACGTTCTCAGACTCGCCTTCTGCAACCATCTGTGCGAGCTCGAACTCGCGTTCCGCCTCAGTCTCAGCCTCCACTTGAGGAGCCATCAGAGTCAGGTACCCGTCTCTGATGACTTGTGCCATGGCCTCGCGCCTGACCTGAAGGAAGTCCCGGTAGTCGAGCTGTTCCCAGTTGGCCGGAAGTGCATGGAGTTTGTACATCTGCTCCAGCTCAGCAGGAGCAAAGCGGGTCTCCATCGCCGGGAGATAGTCGGCTGGAGCTTGAGCGGCGATCTCACTGTTGTCTCCCCACTCGACCAAAGCGTAGTTGGCGATCTGATTGGTGTCTCTCGTTGACGTGATACCTAGGGTAGCCAAGTAGTCCTTCGGGAAGAGATGGTGCCGCTCTACCGCCGACCTGTTCGCTTGAACTGTTGGATCCAGGAACTCCGACACGCGCAGTTTCGAGAACAGGGCGGGCGCGTCGAGAAGAACCTGAGCGGCGTGATACGCGAATAGGGATGGGCTCCTGGGAGACGAAGTCGCCAAGTCGTTTGGCAGCGTCAACTCCCAGTAGTCTGTGGTCAACGTTATGTCGCAAACCCGGTTGAGTGTCTGGAGGAAGGACTCCGCGGAGTCCACCTCCCGCAAGCGCGCAAGGTCGAACTCCATCTTCGACTCGGGGGAACTGGTGAACCGCCCCGTGACGCTTGACATGAAGAACCACCGGGCAATGGTACGCCGAAGCTCGAACTCCGAAACCTTGTACTCAGTTCTGCCGATCAGATACAGAACGTACGAGAAGAGCAGGTTGTTCTGTGAGCTAATCATCTTCCCGCTCCGGAAACCCGCCTGCCGAATGCAGTTCATGAAGTCATGCCAGTGCTGCACGTTGAGCGCTCGTGCTTGCGCGTCTTTCAACAGCTCGAATTGCTGGATGCGGCGCTCTTCGCTGAACTCCTCGGTCTCAAGGTCCTTGCCTCGCAGAATCGAGTACACATACTTGAGTCGCGCCCTCTTGAATGCAACACCGACAGCCACACGAAGCAACTGGTCTGGGGATGGCTCGATGAAGTGGTTGAACGGGCCTGCTTCTCGCTTGGACGGAACGCGCGATCGCCGGCAGAAGTCCTCAAGCGCTTTGCGCCCCTCGTCCCAGAAGACCGACATTAGCGTAAGGATGAAGTCTGCCTGGTTGAGCGGAGTCCCCTTGCTGTTGATTCTCACGAAGACATCGGACACGGCCTCTTCATCTATGTCTGCCGCCAACTCCAGAGCCGTGAGGGGAAAGCTTGTCAGTCCATGCAAACGACTGATGGCTCTCTTCACCCTCTTTTCCTCGTCTTGCGAGATCTCCCGAGAAC
>PWVH01000127.1 GCA_003563465.1 Coriobacteriaceae bacterium
AGCTGCCCGTACCTGTCGGTCGTCCTGGCCATCAGCGCATCGCCTCCACCCTCCGGATGGCGTCGGCCGGGATCTGACTGCCGGAGAAGGGCCGGCCGTCGAAGAGGAAGTCCTCGTAGAGCTCGAGCCACACGCGCATCAAGTTGAACCCGACCACCGGCGTCCAGCGGTCCCGGTCGAAGCGTGTGTCGTGGACGCACAGCGAGCCGTCGCCGTACATGTGGGCTACCGGCCGGTCGGGAGCAGGCTCGACCCAGCCGTGCGGCTCTCTGTCAGGGAACTCCTTCGGGTAGAGGATGATGAGGTCGTAGGTGTTGCCCCTGGAGGTGTAGACCTCGGGCAGACAGAAGCCCATCTGGTCCTTCGCATCGTCGTAGGCGCGCTCGACCACGTCGAAGAACTCGTGCAGGGCCGCCTCGTGCTCGCAGTAGGTCTCGAAGGTAAGGTGGCGGTAGCCCTCGATCGCGGTCATCTCTCAGTCCTCCTTCGGTGTCTTCGGGACGGGAGGCCTGCCCGGGTGCGGCGGGCGGGGGGCCGCTCCCCCCGCTCTTGCCGCCGCGTCGTCTGTCCGGGCCTTGGCCTCTCCCCCTTCGCGTCGCTGGCCGTAAGGCTCGGCCGGTGGCTACGCGAGCACGCAGGGCTTTATGCTCGGCTGGGCCTTCGCGTCCCGGTACACGCCCGAACCGCCGGCGGGCCGGGCCTCGGCCTGCTCCCTGCGCTCGTCGTGGTCCTGCTGCTGCCTCCTTGCGTCGTCGGGCTCGCTCGGTGTCCTCTGGATCGCCACCTCCCACACCTCCTTTCCTCGCGAAGTGTCGGCCTCTTTTCCTTGTCCTAGGCGCCGTTGGCGTCTTCGGGGGAAACGGACTCTAGTGGTAGTAGCGCCGCTTGAGCTTTGCGGCGTCCTCGCGTGCCTGCCTGCGCGTCTCGGCCTCCAACCGCTCGCGCTCGCGCGTGATGCGCTCCGCCTCCGCCACCAGTTCCTTGTCGCGCTTGTCGCGCGTGGCCATACGTCCACACCTCCCCCCGCGTGCTCGAAGCGTCCTCGTTCTTTGTGCAATTAGTGCACGAGCGGGGGCCTGGGGGAAACGGGGTGATAGGTGGAGGCCTATCTCAGCGCGAGCAAGCACAACTTGCAAGGTGCATGCGTGGGGGCCGCGCTCCTGCCTCGAGACCTCCGGCGGCTCTCCCTGGTCTTCCTTCTGCGAGTATCCTCCCTTACACCTGTCGGCCGACAGGCATCTGACAGAAGAAGGAACTAAGCGTGGAAACGCGATCTCGGTAAGTCGATACGGCGAGCGGCCGAGACCGTTTCCCCACAGGCACAGCGCACCACCTACTTATTCATAACGAGGACCCCACCAGTCGGGAGGTTCGCCGTGTCGTGCAACAACATCTGCACCTCCAAGGACATTGTCGACGCGCGGTTCGATATCGCTGCCGTCGTCGCCGGCAGCACCGTCCGATTCGACGACAACCGCGTCGGAAACATGGTCCATACCAGCGGCGCATGGGGCCATAGGGCACTCAACAGCATGAAGGGTGGCATTCTTGAGACGGCCGTCCACGAGGTATTCGAGGCACACCCGGATATGGTGATTGTCCACGGACATACTGAGAATCCGAACGCTCGCGGAATCGACCACATCGTCTTCGATCGTGCTACCGGGACCCTCGTGCTCGCTGAGAGCAAGAACTGGGGGCGAGGTGACGGCAGCAGAGCGACCGTCCACCCCTCGCAGACGCCCACGCTCCAACGCAGTGCGACGGAACTCCTGTCGAAGGTGGACCTGACTAACCTGACGCCGGGCATGCAGCGAGCAGTCCGTGCCGCCGCCCTCAACGGCAACGTGGCGCGGGTACTCTTCACAGGCCCCAATTGCGACGCTGCTCCACAACCTGGCGTGCAGACGGTATCCTTCAAGACCCTGGTGGGAGGAGGGAGCCGTGCTGCCTGACGCGGGAATCAGCACCCAGGTGCGCGAAGCGCTGGACCTCCTCACGAACACGTCCGATTTAGAAAGCCCGGTCCCTGCGCAGGTTCGCGCCTGTCTCGAACAGCTAGCGTGTCCCGTTCCGCTGAGTTACCTTGAGTTCCTCCATGCAGTCCCCTATGTGAATCTTCCTCGCCTGACACTCAACGGCATCGGTAGAGAGGATCTTCCGTCGTTCTCTGTTCTCGATGCTCAGCGGGTAGCATGCTCAATCCAAGCAGATGCCGCGCGACTCATCCCACTGCGTGTACGCGACGACGGCTACTGGATATGCATAGATATGACCTGCCTGGGGGAGTGCCCTGACGCTCCCGTCCGCGTATTCGAGCTTGACGCACCCAGTGGCATGACGCCGATCGCGACACTTGCCGACGGGTTCGCGCCGTGGCTCCTCGAACAAGCCCGCGCCTGGTTCGCGAACACAGAGATCATTCGTCAAAGCGCCGACCGTTTCCGCAGGCACGTCGAGACCGCCGAGGCGGACGGGAGTATACAGCACGACGGAACGGGTCGGCCTCCGAAGGCCCACGAATGGAACGCCCGTGTTGCCCGCACCCAGGATGTGCGACAGGGCCAGTGGGTGTGGCGGTTAGACCGCATGAACGACCTAATCGAAATCGATGTCTTCATGGCAGCCGATGTGCCGGAGCTGCGTCCGCTCGAGACAACCCGCGGCATCCTCTGTTACCTCGGCGCCGAAGCGTTTAGGCTCGGTGACGACGTCGGGCTGCGCTTCACCAGTGGCGAACTGCCCGCATCCGTTGGTGCGTTGTGCGCCGAACACGGCATCGAGCCGTCCGCTGGTTCCGGTGTGCTAACTCGCGAGGAGATCAGTGCGCTGATGCTCAGTATGGCTAATCTGTCCCCAGATACCCTGTCCGCGGCGCCAGACAACGTAGCTGCCGAGTGGCTAGTTCAGCTGGTAAGGGAGGGTGTCTGGTCCGCCTCGGAGATTACCGCTCTCAGTGCGACGGAGTGTCCATTGTCGGTGCTACTTGCCTGCGACTTCAAGACAGGCCGGGCAACGGCATCCTTCGGATGCTCTATCGCCCGCCCCATAGTGAGCCTCGGTCTCTACGAGCGCCGACTTCAAGCACGGGTGCCCGAACCAGGCGAGGAGCCGAGCCTGCTGGACGACACGGAGAGGTTGGTTGAAGCCACGACCGGAGAACCCGAGGACGTTTGGGCCTTCCGGGCACACGAAGATATGACGGTGCCCTGGGCGACTGAACGACGCGTCCTTGAGGCTGGCCGGCCCCTTACCGTCTGGAGCGTCGCCCCCACGCCATCTCAGTACCCACACGTCCTTACGAAGCCCTTGTCTGCGGAGCGCCTGGCGTCGTTCGTCGAGGCTGCACACGGCCTGCCGGCCCTTCTCTTGCCGTCAGACGTGGCTTTCCTCGATTCCGACGTCCAGGCCGAAGTGGAGCACCGCGCGCTAGACGCCGAGGTGACGCTATTGATCGGTCCGCTCAACCAAAGGGCACTAGACGACGAGTACTTCGCTCGTGGCTTTCTCTCGAGGAGGAGTCTGCGCACATGGGAATGACATCGAGCATCATTGTCGGCATTCCGGATCATGAATGGAAGGATGACGCTGTCGCGGGCTTCGGCTCGTTGGTCATGGAAGCCGGAGCGGCCCGGCGGCGTCTGGACAAGGGTGTGAACGAAGAGGCTGAGCTCCTTCGCTACCACACCGTATGCTCTCTGATCGAAGACCTCGTCTGGCGTCATCTCTCGATGGACCGGCACGACGACTTCGCGCCAGTGAAGGACGGCTGGTCGATTCATCGGGTCAAAGACGGCCTACCCGTGCTACTCGGGATCGCAGGACTCAAGAAGCGTGGGTCGGACTTCGAGCTGGCACATTCGGCTGTCGCGCCCGAGAAGATACCCGACTACGTTCAGGAACTCGAGCGCTTCATCCATACATGCGTCGAGGAGCCCGACCAACACCGCTTGGACGAGCGTAGACGTGTAGTAGAAGCACTCGAGGGCAAGCGGTGCGGCTTTGTCGAACTGTCCCTCACCCGCCTGGACGATAGCAAAGCCCTCCCCTTGCCTGCCCTCAGGAACGACGGACTCACCGGTAAATCCTCCCCGCCGAACGAGTACGCGCACACAACGCGGGCAACGTCGGCAAGGAATCTCGAAAGTAGGCTACTAGAACGTCTGCGCGCCGCTGCTCACGGCACTGGCCCGGTCCAACTCGGCAAGATGCCCCACAGTGTAGTGACCGAGGCCCTGAACCGACTAACCAATGAGGGCGGCGTGGCGCACAGCCTTTGTGTCTTGCACGAGGACGGGTCCTTGGCGCCCGAGCTGACACTACAGTTGCCGCCCGCAGCGCTAACCAACATACCCGACCACACCCTGCGTGTGTCTCTTATGAGCATGAGGCATCTGGCTCTCGACGCAGAAGTGGACTGGGCGTGGTACCGCAACATCGAGGTTTCTCGTGCACGCACGCTGGCCGAGAGCGACGAGTTCTGCACGGCCCACAGCATCGGACTGTTCCGGGAGCTGGCATCGGCAGGACCCTGCCGCATCGCCCTCTACCATACTGGTTTCATGCCGGCGATTCTCGGCTTCTATCGCTCTCTCATACGCGCCTGGCAGGAAGACCTGGCTATCGTCGTTCATCCACAGTACTTCTGCGGCCCTGAGAAGGGATTTTGCCCCGGCACACCTTGGCCCCAGACTGAAGGCGCGCATCATGGCTGATATCCGCCAACGCTTCTGTAAGGACTGCGGGAAGGAACTCCCGTACTCGGACGACCTTGCAAGATCGTGGCGGGCACGCGGGATGTCAGACCCGACCCGCTGTGAGCATTGTGCACGAATCCATGCTCGCATCCAGCGCACTACGGCCGCGCTTGGCTACTGCCCAACCGTCCCACGGCATCCTCAGTGGCCGCTCGTCCTGGCTTCGGAGGGCTTCGGGTGGACACGGCATCCGGACACCAGCAACACAGTGGAGAGTCACGAAGCCGCCATTGAGCGGGAGCGTCACAAGTTCGCCATCAGTGACCTCAACATCGAACAGCTCTACGAAGCGCTCGACCGTCACCAGGTCGTCGTCGTCGTGGGGCCGACAGGGTCGGGGAAGTCGACCTTTGTCCCGTATCGTCTGGTCGCACCTCCTGACGGCTACGCCCCCGACCACTTCACCAGACGTGGACAGGTCGTGGTGACCTCGCCGAGGATCGCGCCAACGGAATCGACCGCGCACTATGTGGGGAAGACTCTCATGGGAAGCGGGGTGGGACCGCGATTCGAGGTCAACTTCCGCAACAGCGAGGCCCCGTCCCCTACCGACCTCAACCGCCTCGTGTACGCCACCGACGGAACCATCATCAACTGGATGCGCTCCGGCAAACTCAACGGCTTCTCGGTGCTGATGATCGACGAGGCACACGAACGGTCGCTCAACATCGACCTTATCCTCGGACTCCTCAAGCGCCAACTGCCGCTCGTACCGCATCTGCGGGTCATCATCGCATCCGCCACCATCGACGCGAACCTGTTCGTGGACTTCTTCGGAGGGAAGGAAAAGGTAGCTCTCCTCGAATTCCCTGGTCGGACCTTCGGTTACACGGGGCCGCACTACTGGCCCGAGGACCGTTCGCTCGGCAACGGCGACCAGTACATGAGGACTTCCGCACGAGCCGCCGCAGAGTTGGCCGTACGACTGCACCTTGAAGCAAGGAAAGGCGTTCGCGAGCCAGGAGACGTCCTTGTCTTCTCTCCGACACGTCGCACCATCGGTTGGACTATCGATGAACTCGACGAGCTACTCGGCAACGAGCCGATCTTGGCTAACATCGAGGTGAGTCCCCTGCACTCCCAGTTGCCAGTGCTCGAGCGCGAGCGCGTACTGGCTGACCGCGAGACCGACGCGCCGCGTCGCATCGTCGTGGCGACCAACATCGCCGAAACCTCCCTCACCGTGGACGGTATCCGCTACGTGGTCGACACAGGACTGCAGCACCGGAGTCTGTGGGACACGGAGAAAGCCCGAACCCTGCAACAGACCGGATTCCACAGCCAGGACGGATGTCGCCAGCGCTGGGGTAGAGCAGGCCGCAAGATGCCCGGCGAGGTCTTCACCACATACACGGAATCCCAGTACGCTAGCTTCGAGGAGCATACCCTTCCAGACATCAAGCAGCAGCCTCTCGAATCAGTGGTTCTCAACGCTAAAGCCGTCGGAGTGGACGACATTGCAGGTTTCGATTGGATAGAGCCACCCCGTATCGACGAGGTCGCCCGGGCTGAACATGCCCTCAAGGCCCTTGATGCCCTCGATGAGGACTCCGACATCACCCCGCGAGGACTCGAACTGGCCGGCTACCTGATGCAGCCAGACTACGGCAGCCTCCTGATTGAAGCCGATAGGCTGTGCTGCCTTCCAGAGATGGCAGTTGTGGTCACCGCCTTGAGCACGGGCGCGCACGCGCTATTCATGCAGGATAGCGCATGGGACGGCGCCACCCGGCTGCTGGCCAACCGTTGCCGTGAAGCCCTCGCTCTCGGATGTCGGGATGACGTCGATCTTGTGGTACGAGTCTACCGTGCTTGGGTCACCTCACCGAATGCCGTCGAGTGGGCCGCTTCGCACTTCGTCGACCATGATCTGCTGCTCCGGATCCACACCTATGCGCAGAACACGGTTTCGCAGCTGGCCGCACGCAAGAATCAGAATGAGTGGAGATTGCCTGAGAACACACTGCTCGAGAAGGTTCGGTATGTCTTCGCGCGCTGCATGCCGTCCAAGCTCTACGCAAGAGACGAAGGTGCGTCATGCTACCGTCCTGTTGCAGACCCAGAATCCGGGGATGTAGGCACCGCTATCGCCCACATCTGGGATCGATCCGCAGCAGCCTGGCGATCTGCCGATGGCCCATCACCGCCGCCGGCTTACATCATCTCGGGCAGCCAACCGGTGTTCGTGAAGAGCTCGCGAGACGGGGTCGATGAGTATCGAATCCGATTCGTCATCGACGTGGACCCGGATCGACGGAATGCGAGCGAGTACGACTTGCGCAGGTATCTCACTGAGTCCCCGCGCGATGTGAGGCCCCTCTTCGACGATCCGGACGCACTCGCAGACGTCTCCTTGAAGTGGCCCCTCGGCTCCGTCGTGTCCGTGGAGAGGGAGAATGGCAGCTTGCGCCTTCTGAATGTCCTGCAACTACCGGTCGGCAGGAAAGTGATAACAACTGCGGGCGGCGAAAGCTCACTATCCGATGCCTTCGACGACACTCCACCCCCAACAGCCGAGGCTCTACCGTTTGAGACGGATGCCACCGTCACCGTCTGGATAGACACCTCGGACGACGCCCAGGAAGCGAGCGAAGCAGTCGGCTCCACACAGCACGCCCTAGAAGGCCCGGCATGCCGACTGGCCGACCACGTCGACATCCCGTCCCAGTCTAGCTTCACCGCTCGCGTGGTCAGCTTCGAGGCCAACGGCACCGGTGTGACGCCGCTCGTGACTCCGTGCGATCCATTGGGAGGAATCGGAACCGTGCGCCAGCAACTTCAGGAAGCCGACGACCACCTAGTGGCCATCCGCGCGACGGTGCTAGACGTCTACCGAGAAGGATACCGTCGCACCGCCAAAGCACTTCTGTGCGCAGAGCATCTCAGCGGGGCTCCAGTTCTAATCGACGCGCTCGACATGAGCCTTGCACCCGAAGCCGAAATCCACCGCGTCGAGCCAGGTCGAGTCGTCAACGCGATTGCGTACTCGGCTGATGAGGAGCTTGGCGCCGTACGAGCAACCCGACTGCCAATCCTGCAAACTGGGGTAGCGAAGGCCCTTGCCACCAACGAGGGCGCGATAGAACTCAAGCGCGTCAACGACACACCGCGAGGCACCGTCTACGAGATCCTTTCGACTTCACCCGACTCCTTGCGAGGATTCACTACGTTTATCCCCCGAGGCATCCTCAACCAGGCAGTCGGCGGGCCCGGACCGCGGCTCAAGGCCACCGGACGTCTTCCCGAGCGTACGATCGGCCGAGCTGCAGGCGAGCAGGGCCGACTGCTCTCCGAGTACGACGGCACAGTCGGGGTGACCGAAGACGGCCGCCTGTTCGTCGACGGCTCGATGCCGTTCGCAGAGTATCGACGACTCGTCTCACTTTGCGCGAACGAGAAGTGGCACGCTGCCGTCACAGATCTTTTTCGCACATCGAACTCTGTCGAGATAGGTATCACGGGTCGAGTCGATACGACTCCTGTGTCTGACCGTCCTGCGGGTGCGACACGGACCAGACCGGCGGACCGAGGTGGCCAAACAAGAATCGGCGTCGGGACACCGTTCCAGGGCAGGGTCAACAACGTAGTCGAGTTCGGGGTCTTCGTGACGCTGCCAGACGGGCGTTCCGGGCTCATCCACAAGTCCAATCTCAAGGGGGTTTCACCCGCCGATTTCGCCAAGAAGGGTGACCCGGTGACTGCGACGATCGAACGCATCGACGGCAAGGGCAGGCTGGTGCTGGTACCAGCAACGTCATCGCCACGCCAGTAGTGGACGCTGCACCTTCGCGCGTCCTAGTGCAAGGTGCTTTGTTGCGGCCGTGGAAGCGATCTCGAAGTCCTGGATTGACCGTGACACCGAGCCGAGAGTCAGAGTCGCTGGAGTTGGAGTTGCTCCGTTTCCGTTGACACCTGGAAACTAGGACGCGACGGCCTGAAGCCGCCTCTGCTCCAGTCTCCTCTCGAACTCCGCCGCTGACACCGAGGCTACCCGACTCTCATCGGGCATCCCACGAGCGCAAGGTGACACCAATGATCCGCGGGTTCGACACTGACTACATCAATAGGTCCTCAGCAGTCACAACTCCACGATGTGTGAGGTAGACTCTCTCCTCCTTCAGGTGAACGAGTCCCTTCTTGTCAAGAGCCTGGAGGATTCCGCGAAACCGTGTGATGTGTCCGTACTTCACGGCTGTCTTCAGCGTTCCCAACTCCATAGGCCCCGGATAGCGGTGGTACAGAGCCACGACCACTCTCTCGGCCGCATCTAGTTCAGGCGCCACCACTACCGTCTCTCCCTCGAAGACCTCGACGGCCGGAGTGTGCGTAGCCGATAGCGAGTCGACAATGCTCTGAATGTCCTTCGCGCCAAGGCCCGCTTCGAGTCGGACGATTTCTGAGACTATCCATGCGCCGAGACGCAAAACGAGCTCAGAATCCATCTCGTTCACATCGACGACTGCAGAGAGGTGGGCTACGTCACGTTTGTTGCGAACATCCATAATGAGTACGGCAGCACTGGGGATGTGGATCCTAATCGAGTCATCAAGGGTCGTATCATTCAGGGCATGTGTGCATATCTTGCTCCGGTTCAGCTGCTTGTCTAGCGGCGTGAATCTACCGCGGCACCGCCATTCCACATATCGCAACACTGCTTCCGCTAGTCGCGCTCCGTTGAGCTCTGACGGACCCCAGTCTCTGCGCGCGTACCGGCTGAGTAGCTCTGCGAGCTCACGCTCAATCGCGCTAGAAATGTCTGCCGGAATCCCTCCCAGTGCGGCCTTGAGCGTCACTCGATATCCCTTACCTCAGGGAGAAGCTCGTCAACGGCCACAGCCAGGCGATGGGTCGACGCTCTGTACTTACCCCGGCCATCGTTCACGAGCAGTTGGTCCGACTTCAGCTCGGCCAGCTTCGCACGCACAGTGCCACCGGGCAGGCCGGTACATGCTTCGACTTCCTTCGGAGACAGCAGGTCATCTCCCGTTGTCCCGAGAAGGTGGGCAGCCTTCTGTCCGACCAGACAGACTAGTACTTTCTGCCTGGTCGCAAGTGAGGCATATGCTCTCGAGAAGATCAACCGACCACTGCGCCTGTCAATTGATGCGTACGGCTTCAGCGCTTCAGCGAGTCGAAAGAGATCCAGAGCGTCCGCGTCAACGAGCAGCTCCTCAAGCGGGTTCCCCATGACTTGTCACGCTTCCCCAGTCAGTGCCCTGACCAGGTCCGCGGCGTGCTCCCAGCCCGCCCGAGTCATTTTGACCTTCCTATCACGACCGCTTCCTGAGATGCTGAACCATTTGTCCATGCCCTTGAGAGTAGAGCCAAAGTTGGCTTGATCAAACTTGCCAAAATCCTTACAAATCTCTCGTATCTCAGCTGCCGAAGTCCAGCCGTCTGAGTCGATGCCTGCAGCCTGTCGACCGGCCGCGACAAGCACCGCCAGTTGTTTCGTGCCAGCCGCATCCCCATCAGCGAGACGACTGAACCCGACAACCACATCGAGTGTGCCGTCCGAAATATCGAAGACCTCTGCCACTACCTCAAGCGGCAGGGACAGTTTCTGTGCAGTAGCTTCAAGGCCGCCAGATGCGACTGAGCCAGCATCCTGCTTGGCGGGAATCCCAGCATATGGCGAAGCTGCCGGAGACGCAGAACCCATGAGCGAATCGAATGCCTTCTGAAAGGCAGTCGGTCGCAAATCCGCTGGTAAATCGGCCTGCTCGACTATCTCAGAGGCTTTCTTCAGAGCATCTTCAAGGTCCATACGTACTCCAATCTATCAACTGCGTCGCCTTTGTGTTCCACTATTACCCGAGTTCAGCTCATCTATCACCTAACACGGGTCTGCATACGCTACGGGATATCGCTCTTGTGGCCATCATAACCTGCCAGGCCACTCTAGCACAAGCGTAGTTGTCTGCACAAGTCAAGCATATTGCTGGCACTTACCCTACCATGGTTGATTGTGCCTGAGGTCCGCTTCTCGGTTCCAAGACACAATATGTAGTGTATTGGTCTCCAGCTGGAATGTCTACCAAGGCCAAATGGGACAAGGCACGCCCATTCGCACCATGTGAGAGGGATACCAACAATCCGGCGTGGTAAGCATCTGAGAGAAGGCGGGGGTGCCGATAGCGGGACGGAACGGTGAAGCATGTGTCGAACGCTGTAGCGCGTAACCTGCAGCGCGGTCACGCACCCTTGCTGCCGAGGATACCCGTCTGGCGCCGCGCTGTCTGGTTCACGCGCGGGTTAGATCGCGCGAATTCAGAAACTAAGTGCACCACCCCACGGGTGTAGAGGTGAGGCGATCTGGGACACTCCAGGTTCCTCCACTCCACCAAGAACAGGGGAACCGCACATGAAGTATCGCCAGATCACCTCAGGAGAAAGATACGCCATATCCGCGCTTCGGAAACGCGGCCTGTCCATGCGGCAGATCGCAGACGAACTGGGACGTGCACACACGACGATCTCTCGCGAGATCCGCCGCAACTCGTGCAACGACGGCGGCTATCGCCCGTTCAAGGCCTCGCACCGCACCCGCGGGCGCCGCTCGCGCTCCAGACGCAACGCACGCATCACCGCAGAGCAGTGGTCCGTAGTCGACCGCTACCTTCGCATGGACTGGAGCCCCGAGCAGGTATCGGGCTTCCTGCGCGTCGAGGGGCTCATGCGCATAAGCCACGAGTCGATCTACATCCACGTCTGGCACGACAAGGCCCTCGGCGGTGATCTGTGGCGCCATCTTCGCCAGGCCACGAAGAAGTACCGTAAGCGCTATCGCAGCTACGACAGCAGAGGAAGGCTCGCAGGAAAGCGCCACATCTCGGAGCGGCCGCCGGAGGTCGAGGAGCGCGCAGAGCTCGGACACTGGGAGATCGACACGGTGATGGGTACGGACCGGGGCAGACACTCGGCCGTCACCATCGTGGAACGTGCGACCGGCTACGTGAGGATCGGCAAGCTCCAACGACACACCGCCGCATCGTGCGCCGATAGGTGCATCGAGCTCATCAGGCGCGACCTGCCGGCCTACTCGACGATCACCGCAGACAACGGCACGGAGTTCCACGACTACAAGACTATCGAGGTCGCGACCGGCGTCGAGTTCTACTTCGCCACCCCGCACCACTCCTGGGAGCGGGGCACCAACGAGAACACCAACGGGCTGATCCGCCAGTACCCGCCGAAGAAGACGAGCATGGCGCACGTCACGCAGACCGACTGCGACGCGATCGCCGCCAAACTCAACTCACGTCCACGGAAGCGGCTGGGCTTCAAGACACCGGAGGAGTGCTATGTCCAAGCCAGGTAGGCGCGAGCGCAAGCGGGCTAAGTGGTGCAGTTCAAACTTGAACTCAGGTCGACGACACCCGGCAACCCATCTATCTCAACGACGATCCGAGGTAGTAGGGCCAGATGACAAGTCCGAGAACAGCGGTCCAGAACGTCAGCTTCAGATAGCCTAGGGTGAACAGCCATCCGATGAACCAAATCACGCCCATGCCCGTGTCTACCTTCACGCGGTCGGTCGCCATCTGAGGCCCCCTCCTCCGGTCGTTCGGTCTAACGATGTGGCGCGTAACCTGCAACGCGGCCAACCGGCCTCTGCGGCCAAGGATACCCTCGCATGGCCGCGTTGTCTGGATGATCCCCGGGTTAGACGCTCTCCATCAATGAACGCGTCATCTCAACGCGGTGACGCGCGAACTCATTGTATCCGGCGGCAACCGGCATCCAGAAGTCATCCGAGACAACGCATGACGCGCTACTCACCAAGGCCTCGCGGAATGGATCCATCGGCGCATGCGCAGGGAGCGCTCGCCGCATGGCAACCAGCGCGTCCGTGTTGAGGTACCTGACAGGGATTCGCAGGTCTGCCTGCAGCGACAGGAGCTTTGCCTCCAGCGTTCGCGATGGATTCGCCGAGACTATCGCAACGAACTTGATGTCCTCTGGTCGGTCAAGCCGCGCCCGCACTCGCCCCACGTACTCTCGCAGTGCACGCTCGTCGTCAGTTGGCAGCGAGTAGTTCCTCGCAGATGACTTGGCTTCCAGGAGGAACGCAAACTCATTCCTGGCCGCCGGATGCCCGAAGCAGATCAGGTCAACACCGCGAGTTGCCCGCTCCGCAGGCACGGTGACGAACCCGAACGACATCAACAGCAGCGCAATCTGTTGTTCGAACAGCGAGTCTGCGTCACGAACACTCCGAAGTCCTGCGAGCAAAGCTGGGTCACGTCGGGCCACCCGTGACAGGAAGTCCAAGTCGAGCAGGCCTCGCATACCGTCCTGGGCCTGCCGCCGAGGGAGCATGGCTTGACGGCTCTCCGTTTGTTCCATGAGTTGCGCAGATAGTGCAATAAGGCTCGACGCCCAATACGCCAGCTCGAGTGCCGCCTCATCGTCAACGCGTTCCCGAACCAAGAAGCTCGATAGGGTGCGCGCAGCCGCACCGAGTCCGAGGAACTGAAAGCTCGCATGCTCGTGAATCTTCGCCGGGCTACCGCTTCCCAAGCTGCCAATCTCGTCACCAAGCATCACTACTTGCAGGCCCTGCCAGTAGTAGACGGAGAAAAGAGCGACAGTTGTCGACAGCCGTTCGCAGCTGGAATCCTTAGCGATGCATCCCTCGTGGTATTCCCTGAGCGAAGCACTCGTCGAAGACACCATATCGTAGGCATCACGGCGCTCCTGTGAGAATGGCTCGGTGTTGATGAGCAGGAAGGCAACTGTCGCGTGGACGGCTTGCGTAGACGCTGTCAGCAACACGGTCCGCCAATGTGGAGACCCTCCCGCAGCCACGAAATCGTCATAGTCCGTGACCGCGCGCAACCAGATGCGCGCGAAGGAGGTCAAGGTCGGCCCTATGCTGGGCACCTCGATGCCTCCGCTCTGCACTGACCGCACGACATCGAGCAAGTCGTCACGCGACTCGAACAGATCCAGGAGACCTAGTTCGGCCAGAGCGAGTGGCGTCGTAGTCAAGTCCCCCTCCGGTTCTAGTCGCTGGCCTGCCGTTCCGTCTCGATGATGCGTCTAACGTTGTAGCGCATGACCCGCGAGCCGCGGTTTGTGCGCCTTCATCCAAGACCAGCTTACCGCCGCGGCGAGTCGTGGTCGATGCGCGGGTTAGACCGCCGCCAACACTCATGTCACCTTGCCGTACCAGAACGGATTCTTGCCGGTAAGGGCGAACCCCGCTTCGAGTGTGGAAGACAGGTGGACCAAGTACCGCTGAACAAGCTGCTCAACGTCCTCAACGGCCGCCCCTGCGACACTGGCTATCGTGTCGGTGCGACTGGCGGCAATCGAGACAGAGGAAGCGAGCTTGCAATCGACCAAGTAGTGCGCGAGCAGATTCCGCAAGTGGCCCTGGCGCCGTATCCACCGTGCGTCCGAATGGCCGAGAACCTCACGCAGGACTGCGCGGGCCCGCTCCGACCCTTCCCGTTTGGCGAGGAGGCCGTCTTGGACAGCGGTGATGCCGGCCACTGCATGAAACGCCGTCAGGAACAGCAGCCTGAGACGAGTCATGTTCCCCGACGGGAAGGCAGGTGAGATTACGAAGCGAGCGAGATTGACTGCTGCGAGAACGAGTGCCAGGGAGGCGCCAGCATCGATTCCACCTGAGCCAAGGGGACCGCGCCCAAAGAAGGCTTGGTACTTGATGTCCTGCGTCTCGATATCACCCAGGGCTGGCAACTCACCGCCAATACCGTTCTCGTTGATTCCGAAGAGGGCCAGCAAACGCTCGATGTACTGCCCGAAGGTATTGCCGAACGCGAACGCATTCTCCCCTGAGGTGTCTTGTGTGCCGAAGGCATAGATGGTGGCGTGTGTGGTCCAGAAGATATGGCCGCCACACATGGAGAGCCCGAGATCGCCTTGTAGCGCGCGCTTCAGAGGACCAAGAGCGCCGACGTGCGACTCATTGAAAGCTTGATACTGCTGCTTCGCTATCGCCAACAGCTCCTGCGAGACGTCTCCGATTGATCGATAGTCGAGCAACTTCGCCCTGTGGCGAGAAGACCGGAGGAACTCGATGTCGAGATCCGAGAAGGCGGACCGAGACTCCGGCGCGACGGTAGTGACGCAGTGATGGCTCTCGACGACGTACATAGAAAAGTGTGCGACGAAGCCCTGGAACAGTAGCGCCGCCCGTGGATGAAGGGCGGCCGATCGAGACAGATGCAGCAACGCAACGGCGTCAAGCAGACACGCCTCAAGTGCCTGATGATCCCCTTGGTCCACCCTGCCTCCGACGGGTCTTGGACGGTCTAACCTAGGATTATACAGTCTGGATAAGCCGTCATATCCTGCATTATCGCATCACGCTGCCACGCTCAGCAGCCCAGGTTCACCCGTCCCACTCCCACACGTCCGCCTTCACGCGCTCGTAGTTCGCGTCGAGCTCGGGACCCATGAGCACGAGCGCCGCAATCCGACGCACCATCTCGGTGACGTACCGCGCCTCTTCCGGCCGCAAGTCCCGCCCGAGCAGCGCGCGCTCACGGTACGACAGCCACTTCTTGATCACCTGGTACCCGCCGATGGTGTAGCGCCACACGCTTTCCGGCACGCACCGCCAGTACGCGACGTCGTTCAAGTACACGTCGTAACACGCCTCGCCGAGGAGCGAGAGAGCCTGCTCCACGGTCCGAGCAAGCGACTCCGCACCTTCGGCGATGGCAGCGAACTCGTCGTCAGTGTACGGGCGCTCGGTGACCTGGCCGGTCGAGGGCATTGCGACGCCCCCCTTGCCGCGAATACCCCAGCGCGCAGTGACGGCCAAGTCGTATGACGGATCCAGAGATCGGTCTCCCGCCGAACACGAGAGAACGCCCATAATCCTGAGTTCTGGACGAAGACTGCCACTGCTCACGCCGTCCACCTCGGAGTTAACGCCGTGAAGCTCGGCGACCCGTTCACCGAGCGCTGCTGAGTGTTCGAGCAGCTCTGCGGCGTCAGGCAGTGGACACCGGGGCCAGTCCCTAATCAATGCGCTGCGATTCTCCGAACGATACGCGGGACTACCAAGCGCCGCAGTGCAGTGCATGAATAGACTTCGCCGGTCCGCCGCCCGTTGGCTCGCATACTCGTTGGCTCGCGGACTGACGTTCGGCCGCCTACCTTCGGTCTGTTGGAGCAAGTCGTTGTGCTCGCCCTGTGCAAGCGTCAGCGGAAAGTAGCTCGATAATCCGTTGCCCATGTTGTCGGCCAGCGCAGTCACCACGTAGCCCCTGTCGAAGCTCTCCTTTGGCTCCTTCTGCCGAATCTCGAGCCATGGGGTCTGTCCATCTACATGCGGAACATACTCGGTGCGCTTCTCATCGAGCAGCTTCGTATCCGGCTCCCAGTACAGCCATCGCACGTCGAATGGCCGGTATGCATACGGGACAATCTGGGCCGACGTGAAGCCCTTCGAGACAAGCGCTCGTCTCGTACTCACAGGGTCGAAGCGAGCTGTATCGCGCATCACTGCTGGCCACTGGGCCGCTATCTCGGCGTCACTTGCGTCTGGGCTCAGGTATACCCGAATCCGCTCCTCCAGCCGCTCACGGTCGATGTCTACCACGAAGTCGTCGCGGCTTGTCTTCACACCAGGAAACGACACCGGAAATAAGTCGGGAATCCTCGGCCATGAGAGGTACCCCTCGGCGACCTGCGACGGCCGAAACGTAAGCCCGAGCGATAGCTCAGGCTCGTGGTGCTCGTACTCCTGCTCCTCGGCATCGGCAGCAGCGGCCAGCTCCGCCCGCTTCTGGCTCCCCCACCATTCGCGGTAGTGCACGCCTGGAGCGGAGCTCTCGTGGTCGCGTACCAGCATGGCGATCGCGGTGCCCACCTGGATCCCCTCGCGGTTCTTCTCGGTAGAGAAGATACTCGGGTCGGGCTTGCCCTCGGGGGTGAGCTTGCCGGTGCGGTACTTGTCGCCGTTGAGGTTGTCGATCCAGACGGTGTCGAACACGTCGAGGAACCGCTCGCGCATGCCGGTGAACGAGAGCCCGTCGAGCCACGAGTAGTTGCTGATGAGACACACGACGCCTCTGCCGGTCTCCTCGACGATCTGGCGCTCGGCGAGCCGGAAGAACCGAACGTAGAGGTCGTTCAGGCCCTGGCCCTGCGGTTTGGGCGCGCGCTTGGTCGTGCGATAGGCCTCGGAAAGCTCGCGCTCCTCCCCCATCGCCATGCCCGCGTAGCTGTTGTACGGCGGGTTGCCCAACACCACGAGGATGGGGGCTTCGCGCTTGACCTTGGCTGCGGCGTCGCGCTCCTCCTCGAACTCGAAGAGCAGCTGCGCGGGGTGCGCCTTGCGGTGCGGCTTGCCGGGCGCGTTGGGGTCTTCGGTGCTCCAGCCAGTGAGCGCGTTGGTGAGGTAGACGGCGGCGCGCTCGTGCTCGGCCACGTCCGAGGAGAGCGGCACGCCGAGCTCCTGCAGCAACAGCCCCAGCTGCAGGTGCGCGATCACGAAGGGCGCCGGCATGATCTCGAAGCCGACGACGCGCTCCATCGCGGAGCGCTTGACGTCGTGACGCGTGAGCGCGTCGGCGCCCTTGGCGGTGAGCGTCTCGTCGATCTTGCGAAGCACCTCCACCAGGTACGCGCCTGTGCCGCAGCACGGGTCGAGCACGTAGACACTCGGGTCGGCAAGCCCGTCTGCGATACCGAGCTCCTCGCGAAGCGCCCAGTCCACGCGCGCGACCATGTACTTGACCACCTCGTCGGGCGTGTACCAAACCCCGAGCTCTTTTCTGAGCTGCGGGTCGAAGGCCTCTAAGAACGGCTCGTAGAAGTACTGCACCGCGTGTTCCTCGGCGAAGCGGCGGAAGAACTCGTCGCGGTCCACGCGGTTCAAGACCTCCTCGGCCCAGTCGAGCACCTCGGCGATGTGTAGGTCGCGCAGCTTGCCTGGGTTGGAGAACTGGTAGAAGAGCTCGGAGACCATCGGCACGTGAAGCGTGGCGCTCGCGGTCTCCCACTCGAAGCGGCCGCCCCGCCCGGCCTCCGTGCTCACCTGCTCGCGCGTCCAGAGCACCCAGGAGGCGAACATGCCGTAGAAGAGCGTCTGGACGAGCGTGGAGCGGAAGAAGTGGTCGCCGCGCTCGCCCTCGAACTTGAGTCCCAGCGCCTCTTCGAGCTGCTCGCGGAGCTGCTCGAGCGCGGGCAGCTCGCGGTGCTCGAGCCTGAGGCGCGCGGTGCGCGCGTAGCTCGCCAGGAACCAGGCGACGTCTTTGGGGTCGGCGAGAGGGGCGTTATGCAGCATCACGCGCCGCAGGAACTCGGTGAAGCCCTCGGCGGCCTGCTCGGCGTAGGCGCGCGGCTGGGCGACGCGCGCCCAGAAAACGGACTCGTTCTTGGCGAGCTGGCACGATTCGAGCGTGCGGGGCTCGCCGCCTGGCCCTCGGCCCACCAACACGAAGTCGCGCAGGTTCGTGACCAGCACCAGCCCGTAGTGCTCGACGTAGCGGGCGACCTGCTTGCTAGCCGCGATCGCGAAGACGTCGTCAGCGGCGCCCTTCACTTCGATCGCGCCGCGCGCGGGCGGCTGGCCTTCGAGCGGCTCGGCGTCTGAGGAGCGCTTGTACTGGTTTGCGGTGAAAAGCCCGCCGTCGGGATTCCCCGCGCCGCGGTTGGAAAGCTGCATGAACGCGCGGACCTTGGGCTTGAGCTTGTGGCCCACGTCGGTCAGGAGCTGTTCGAGCGCCCCGTAGTAGGAGACCTCGGCCACCCCCGCCCCGCTGGCGTGGATGTCGCGCAGCGCGGTGAAGTAGG
>PWVH01000078.1 GCA_003563465.1 Coriobacteriaceae bacterium
CGGCTTGGCCCTGCTGCAGTCGCCTTTCTCACGATTGCCGCCGCGCGTACCACCGCTAATTGGGTCGCACAACTAGGCGGGTGTCTTCTTCCCGCCGTTTACAGCATACTTGCAGGCGAGACGGGGTGTCAACGGGCCGGTGCGCGCCTCCGCACCGTGCCGACTCACCGCAGCCCGTAGGCCTCCTCCCACTGGCAGACGCTGCGCTCGATCGTGCGGGACTCCGCAAGCTCGCGCGCACGCAAGCCTACTTCTTCGCGCAAGTCAGCGTCTTCGATCAACCGTTGGACGTGCTTGAGCCAGTCCTTGGGGTTACGCGCCAGGAACCCGTCATGTCCGTGCGTCACGGTCCGCTCGTAAGTGGGAATCCTCGAGGCCACGGTGGGAATACCGATCATCGAATACTCGATGTACTTGAGATCGCTCTTGCAGCGGTTGAACCGGCTGTCCACCACAGGCGCCAGCCCGATGTCAAAGCGAGCCAGCATGTCTGGATAATGCTCGATCTTCACGGACTCGTAGAAGTGCAGCCGCTCGTGAGATTCGAACGGGACCTGTTTCATCCCCCCGATCGCCACGATGATGTCGTCGTGCTGCCGAAGGAGCTGCTCTACTGTCCCGCTCAGCAGCTTGAGATCGGGAAAGTGAGCGCTACCGCCGGCCCAGCCCACCACGACTCCCGAGTCTTTCGAAACCGGCTTGGGGCTCTTGGGCCAGTGCGCTGCAGGCAGAACGTTCTCGAGCACGCGCACGTTGCGGTTCATCGGACGGATCACCTCGCTCAGCTCCTTGGTGGTCACCGTCACCATCTGAGCCGCACGCGTGGACTCCTCCAGTACCCGCAAGCCCTTAGAGTCTTTCCAGGAAGCATAGACGGGATTCGTGGGATGGAGGTTCCAGTAGTCGTCGTCGATCTCGACGACCGTCATCCGTCCTAGTTTGTTCGCCTTGCGGATGATGTCCAGCGAAACCGAGCGGGCGGGCCTCTGAAAGACGTAGATCTCCGTCTCCTTGAGCCTTTCTATGCTCGGCGCATGATCGAGCACTACGTCATGACCGAGTTCGCGCAAAGCCGCACCCGGCGTGTAACAGCGATACCAGGCGCACGCGCCGTACTGCTCGACTATGTACGTAATCTTGGCCAGCGGTTCGCCTTTCGTCGCACGGAGCCCGGATGCTCGCTCCGTGATTCTACGCCATTCGTTCCTCAGTACGCCCTGCGCGTGAACAGCACCGCGGGCACCGTGCGCGCCAGCAGCGCAAGGTCGAATCCCACCGACCAGTTCTCGATGTAGAAGAGATCGAGGCGCACCATCTCGTCGAAGGCTGCTTGTAGAAGACCGACCCGCGCGAGTCGAGTTTAATCGCCAGCGCCAGCAGGAGTTCCGCGTTGAGGCCCCTCTCAGACGCGACCGGCGTCTTGTCTCGCTATGCGTACATGCGGACAGATTCGAGATGGTAGCACTTCCGCCGTGCTTGGCCGACCGCAACAGGTCGTCTTCGGACTGTTTGATCGCACTTGTCCGGTCGAGAGGTTGTGTGCAGAAGTCAACCAACATCGGCCTCTCCACCTATAATGAGCCCATTCGGCTTGTGCGATCGACCCTCGCACCGGAGCATGTGAGTGGTGCGATAAGAATACCTGTTGGCTTCTGCAGGAGGACGCTGCGATGTCGCAAGCGAAGAAGGCTCCCGTCTCCATAGTGATGCTCACCTATAACGGACTTCGCCACACGAAGAACTGCCTGGAGCATCTGCCGCGGACCACTTCACACTACGAACTCGTTATCGTAGACAATGCTTCGACCGATGGAACGAGGAAGTTCCTTAAGAAGTGTGCGGACAGCAATCCACGGACGAAGCTGCTGTTCAACGACGAGAACAAGGGCTTCGCTAGCGGGTGCAACCAGGGTGTTGAGGCGGCCCACAACGAACTCGTCTGCCTCCTCAACAACGACACCATTCCTTCACCCGGCTGGCTGGACGCTCTGCGGGAGGCCATGGAAGACGGAGTCGGCGCCGTGGGGGCGAAGCTGCTCTTTCCGGACAAGACCATTCAGCACTGCGGCATCGTGTTCGTCTTCCGGTCTTCGCCTCGACCCCACTACCTGCCCACACATCGCTTCTTGAGAGCGCCTGGCGACATCCCGGAGGCGAGCGTGCTCGAAGAGGTCCCCGGAGTGACCGCCGCTTGCCTGCTGACGACCAAGAGCGTCTGGGAGAAGGCCGGTGGCATGGACGAGGGTTACGTCATGGCGAACTTCGAGGACGTCGACTTCAACCTCACCATCAGAGACATGGGCTATCGCGTGATCTACCAGCCCAAGGCCACGCTCATCCACGTCGAGCACGGTACGACGGATCTCCTCAAGGGCAGACCCGAAGACCCCATGCGCTACTCCTCACACAACCTCACACGGTTGGTATCGAGGTGGAACGACAAGCTGCTTGCCGGACTCGCTACCGTGAAGACAGACTGACTGCAAGAAGGAGCCGCAAGCCGATCGGAAGGCCGGCACTACGACCCGATGCCATAGGCCTTCTCCCAGAGGTGGATGTTCTTGTCTATCGTGCGGGTCTCGGCAAACTCCCGCGCCTTCGCACCCATACATACTCGCAAGTCGGGATCTTCGATGATTCTCCTGAGGTACTTGAGCCAGTCCTTGGTGTTGCCTGCCAGAAACCCGTTCTCGCCCTGTCGGATACTGCGACCGTACGTCACTGTCTTAGATGCGACCGTAGGAATGCCCATCATGGAGTACTCCAGCAGCTTGAGATCACTCTTGGAGGTGTTGAACACGCTGTCCTCCACAGGAGCCACGGCGATGTCGAACTGGCCCAGGAGGCCCGGGTACTCCTCGATTGGAACTCCTGGTGCCACCTTCACGCGTTCGTGCGGGGCGAACGGGGACATCCCCAGGCCCGCAACGACAACTTCGAGTTGATCATACTGGCCTAGAAGCGTCTCGACAGCCCCGCTGATCACCTGAAGGTCCATCAGGTGCGACGAGCCCCCTGCCCACCCGAGCGTCAACGCAGTACCATCTCTTGGCCGCCTGGGCGAATCGGGCCAGTGCTCAGCGGGCAGCATGTTTGAGAGCACTCTCGCGCTGGTCAGGTGCTTGATCGATTCGGCGAGCTCGCGTGTCGTCACGGTCACGAGCTTGGCTTCGCGGATGCATGCCTCAAGGACCTGTCGTGCGGGGCCCTGCATCAAGTAGCGATACGATGGGTTCGATGGATGGATTCTCCACAGGTCGTCATCGATGTCGACGACGGTCAGCGCGCCCTGCTGATTGGCCGACCGGATTGCCCCTAGGATGCCCTGCCTAGCCGGCCTGAGGAAGACGACGACGTCGGACTTCCTGACCCTCAGCGGGGTGGACAGGTACTCCAGGCTCACGTCGTGTCCGCGACGCTCTAGCGCGCTACCAGGCGTGTAGCACCGATACCACGCGCATGCATTGGGAGACTCCGCGACGTATGTGATTCGCAACACGTACGTCCTCTCGCTCGTACCCTTAAGCAATCATGTTAGTGGAGTCTTCCCTACGTGTCTCAGGAGGTTCCTCGGATCCATCCCTCAACCATTGCCGCTCGAAATGCTCGCATCAGAAGATAGCGCAAGAAGCTTCCACGGATTCACAACCGCAATGCTATGCTTTGTGACGCAAGCGCCGCGACGTGCGAATACCGGGTTCTTCTCCTCTCCGTCGCCTCAGGGGCTCCGCTGTCCTCACCGACACGAGAATGGGGTGTCTAATGAAGCAGGTGTTGCTCATATACGGCAATCCACGTCAAGGCAAGACCTACTTGATGACCGAGCTTGTCGAATGCTATTCGTTCCATGGCGTGTCTGTGGATCACATTTACGTCGATTTCACACGAACAGAGCTTCCGGAGCTGTATTTCGAGTACCTCGACTCGTATATTGCACCGCACTACGACTGCATTCTCAGTCAGTCCGCTTACTCGATGAGAGAGTTCGGCCGGAACTTCGTGACTGAGTGGAATTCGCACCTGATGACGAGAGTGCTGGAGTTGACCGCTCAGTACGATAATCTCGCCGTCGAAGGCTACCTGCTCAGGCACTGTTTGCGTGAACTCGAAATGGGGTTAGCGGTCACAGCGCAGGTGTTCCCGGTTCATGTCGTCAATCAAACCTACCGCGTGCACGGGAAGCCTGTGTCTATTGAGGAAGTCGCAAGGCTTGGCCGCAGCGAAATCTAACGGGTTTGGGCGCCCTCAGCCTGCGCCGCGCACCTCCACGAGCCGCCCGAGCGCCTCTCGCCAGTGGGGCAGCGCCACCCCGAGAGCGGCGGCCTTCGAGCAGTCGAGCACCGAGTTCTTGGGGCGCTCGGCGGCTGTCGGAAACTCAGCCGAGTCCACCGGCTCGACCGTGACATGTCCGAGCCCCGCTGCCTTGAGCGCTTCACACGCCAGCTCGTAGCGGCTGCAGACACCGGTGCCTGCCAGGTGGAAGAGGCCTGCGGCTGACTGTTCAGCCGGCGTGACGAGCCCCGCTGGTGCGACCAGTCGCGCCAGTGCGACCAGCCCCGCCGCCAGGTCCGGGGCGTACGTAGGCGAGCCGATCTCGTCGGCCACGACTTCGAGCGTGTCGCGGGTCTTGGCAGCCTCGAGGATCTTGCCCGGGAAACCGCCTTTGGGCGACCCGTAGACCCACGCAGTGCGTACGACCAGCGCGCCTGGGTGCGCTGCGGCAACCGCGCGCTCCTCCGTATACGCCGCTGCAACCGCACGCTCTCCGGCCAGTTTCGAGGCGCCGTAGACCGAAAGCGGGTTCGGCGAGTCGTCTTCTGCGTACGGGCCGGCCTTGCGGCCGTCGAAGACGAAGTCGGTGGAGACGTGCACCAGCCCGAGTCCGGCCGCCGCAGCGGCTGCAGCCACGTGCGCCGCGCCGGTCTCGTTCACGCGATACGCCGCCTCGGGCTCCTCTTCGGCACGCTCGACATCGGTGTAAGCGGCCGCGTTGATGACGATGCCGGCAAGCCCGTCGCGCGAACACTCTTCGGCGAATGCGCCTATCGCAGCCTCGACGGCGTCCTTGCGCGTGATGTCGAGATCGGCGCGTGTCAGCGCCACGCAGCGCACCGACTCCTCGGCGAAGAGACGCCCGAGCGCCGAACCGAGCATCCCAGCCGCGCCGGTGACCAGATACGCGCGCTCAGGCCCGGTCGTCATACCAGAGCTTCCGCCACCGGGCGAACTCGCCCTCCCCGTGCTTGATCTTGTGCCACCACCACTCGTTCTCGCGATACCA
>PWVH01000028.1 GCA_003563465.1 Coriobacteriaceae bacterium
CGGACACACGCGCTGGGCGACTCACGGACGTCCCAGCGAAGAGAACGCTCATCCTCATACCGACTGCAACGGACGCATCGCCGTCGTGCACAACGGAATCATAGAGAACTATATGGAGTTGCGCGAGGAACTCAGGGCGGCCGGTCACGAGCTGCGTTCCGAGACCGACACTGAGGTCATCGCGCATCTGGTCGAGACGTACTACGAGGGCGATCTCACCGTCGCCGTTTCGCGGGCGATTCGGCATCTTCGCGGCAGCTATGCTCTGTGCGTAGTCCATCTCGATCATCCTGACACGCTTGTCGCCACTCGTATGGATTCACCGCTGGTAATCGGAATCGGTGAGCACGAGAACGTGGTGGCCAGCGACATACCCGCCGTTCTCGAGTACACGCGCGAGGTGCTCGTGCTCTACGACGGTGATATTGCAACGGTGTCGGCCGAGGGAGTGCGCGTCATCGGCGCAGACGGTCAGGTAGCGAGCGACCTAGAGATGATGCATGTCGGGTGGGATCTTGAGGCCGCGGAGAAGGGCGGATACGAGGACTTCATGCTCAAAGAGATCTTCGAGCAGCCCAGGGCCATACGTGAGACCTTGCGTGGCCGGATGGCCGAGGACGGCACTATCGAGCTATCCGAACTCGGCATGACTGCAGAGCAGACAGCCCTGGTAGACCGCGTCTTCATGGTCGCCTGCGGCACTTCGTATCACGCGGCCATCATGGCCAAGACGCTGATAGAGCAGTGGGCGCGCATTCCCGTGGAGGTGGCGGTGGCTAGCGAGTTCCGCTACGCGGACCCGATCATAGGCTGCGGGACGCTAGTGGTAGCCATAACGCAGTCCGGCGAGACCGCGGACACGCTCGCGGCGATCCGCGAGGCGAGAGACCGAGGCGCGAAGGTCATCGCCATAACTAACGTTGTGGGCAGCCGTGTCACTCGCGAAAGCGACGGAGTGATCCACACGCATGCTGGTCCGGAGATCGGCGTGGCAGCCACGAAGACCTTCACTGCTCAGGTCGCGGCCCTCTACGTGCTCGCTCTCAGGCTCGCACAGGCAAGAGGCACGCTGCAGCAGAATCTCATCGAGGGTATCTGGGACGAACTGCTCCGCATCCCTGATGCCGTCGATGCGATTCTGAAAGACCTGGACCGTTTCGAGGAGTGTGCGGACGCATTCACCGGTGTGAGGTCCTCGCTGTTCCTTGGCCGAGGTATCGGTGTTCCCGTAGCGATGGAGGGTGCACTCAAACTCAAGGAGATCAGCTACATCCATGCAGAGGCCTATCCGGCGGGAGAGATGAAGCACGGTCCGATCGCGCTTATCACCGAGGAGGTTCCGGTAGTGGCTGTGGCCACTCGAGGCAACACCTACGAGAAGGTCCTAAGCAACATCCAGGAGGTTCGCGCAAGGGGTGGTCGGGTCATAGCGGTCGCTAGCGACGGTGACGCAGAGATCGCCCGTCATGCCGACCACGTGCTCTACGTTCCGGCGACCACCGAAGCCCTGTCGGCCATACCGGCGACCGTTCCCTTGCAGCTGCTTTCCTACCACATCGCCAAAGCGCGCGGCTGCAATGTCGACCAACCGCGCAACCTGGCCAAGTCGGTCACGGTGGAGTAACGCCGTGTCGGTCACGGGACTCGGAGTCGACATAGTGGAGATCGAACGCATGCGTCGGGCGCTCGAGCGGCACCCCGCGATACGTGACCGACTGTTCTCCGACGGGGAACGAGCATACTGCGATGCTCGAAACAGGCCGGAAATACACTATGCGATGCGCTTCGCTGCCAAGGAGGCGGTGTTCAAGGCACTCGGTACTGGGTTCTCCGGCATGCGCTTCGTCGATGTCGAGGTCTTTCGGGACGAGCGCGGCCGTCCGACGCCACTTCTTTCGGGCCGCGCGGCCGAAGTCGCGCAGGAGCGCGGCATCGTGGAGCTGCATCTCTCGCTCTCGTTCACGCACACCACCGCCGTCGCTTCGGCGGTAGCGTTGACCGAGGATTCTCGTCCTAAGCCGAAAGAGGCTCCACCGGATCCCAAGGCTGAGTTGGCGGCCTCTTTCAAGGATGCCCGCAGCCTTCTCGATGACACCGAAGAGGGGGATACTCAAGATAGCTGATCTCCCGACCGGCGCGACAGGGGTTCGCGTCCTAACAGAGGGGAGCAACGTGTGATTCATGCGCTCACCGCTGAGAGCGCTCGCGCCGCCGAGGAACGCACCATCTCCGAGAACGGGGTGACGCTTGCCGAGTTGATGGATCGTGCAGGAACCGCTCTCGCACGCGAGGTCGAACGGCGCGCACCCTACGGCTCTGTAGCGGTCGTCAGCGGTCGCGGCAACAACGGCGGAGACGGCTGGGTGGCTGCCGGTCGACTCGCTGCCGCAGGGAGAGAGGTGCGCGTGTTCACGCCGCTTCCGCCGGATGGCCTTGCCGGCATCGCCGGTGATGCAGCACGCAGTGCGGTCGAGGCTGGTGTCGGGATCGTAGTCGTCGGCGATGAGAGGTTCGAGCCGGATGCGCTTGCCGGTACGGCAGCGGTAGTAGACGCTCTGTTCGGCATAGGGTTCTCCGGAGAGGTGCGCCCTCCGCACGATAGCTGGATCGATGCCATCAACCGCTCAGAGGCCATAGTGGTGTCCGCAGACGTTCCTTCGGGCATCGATGCGTCGACCGGTGCGGTGGGCGAGCATGCCGTACGCGCCGACGTCACGGTCACGTTCACCGCACCCAAGGTGGGAGCCATCGTCTATCCAGGAGCCAAGTATGCGGGTGAGTTGATGGTCGCCGACATCGGAATACCTTGGGAGTTCTGTGGGGAGACGGGCGATCCCGAGGTATGGGATGCCGAGGACTACAGTTCGTTGCTACCCCGGCCTGAACCTGACGTCCATAAGAATACCCGCGGTCGCGTACTGGTAGTCGCAGGTTCCGGCGCATACCCGGGCGCCGCAGCTCTTACCGCGATGGGCGCGCAGAGGATGGGGGCGGGCTACGTGGTGGCGGCCGTGCCGGAGTCGATAGCCCCGCTTCTGCAGTCACGTCTCGCGTCGACGATCGTCATGGGGCTGCCTGAGAACCCTTCAAGGACATTTGCCTCAAGGGTCATCGACTCCGTGCTGGACCTAGCTCGCGAGTTCGATGCGTGCGTTATCGGTCCGGGCATGACGGTTGCGCACGGGGCGATACACGTGACCCGTGCGCTGGTGGATGGTTTGCGAGTGCCGCTCGTGATCGATGCCGACGGCCTTAACGCACTTGTCGAGACGGCGGAGGCGATCGCCGATCGCACTGCGCCGACGGTGATTACCCCGCACCCTGGTGAGTTGGCTCGTCTGCTCGATGTAAGTACTGCTACGGTGCAGGCGGATAGGCTATTCTACGGGCGCGCACTGAGTGGCCCTCATCTGGCCTGCGTGTTGAAGGGGGCGCATACAATCGTCAGCGGACATGGTCGGCAGGTGGTTACGCTTGCCGGAAACCCGGGTCTTGCGACCGCCGGGACGGGCGATGTGCTGGCGGGCATGACGGGAGCGCTCCTCGCACAGGGTCTCGCACCGCTGGAGGCGGGGGCGCTTGCCGCGTATCTGCACGCCCGTGCCGGCGATCATGCCTCGGCGGAATTGACTATGCTTTCGGTGACAGCGGAAGACATCCCGATGTTCCTGCCGGCTGCGATCCGAGAGCTCGATGACACCATCTGAACAGGGAGAGATAGGGTTCTGCAGGGCGGTATCGGGTGACGATAAGGAGATTACGATGGCTGAACAGACCGTTCGAGACATCATGACGGTCGATCCCGTGACCGTCACACCGGACATGACCGTGACCGAGGTGGCGAAGCTCATGGTAGACAAGCGCGTCGGTGCGCTACCGGTTCTGGAGGAGGGGCGCCTTATCGGTATAGTGACCGAGGGTGACCTGATAATGCAGGACGTCAAACTCGAGTTCCCCACCTACATGCATCTTCTCGACGGTTACATCCTCTATCCACCGGCTACCGCCCGTTTCGAATCGGAGCTGAAGAAGGCGGTGGCGGCCTCGGTACGCGACGTCATGACCCCCGACCCGGTCACCGTCGAGGTCGACTCCTCTATCGAGGACGCGGCCACGCTTCTGGTGGAGCGTGATGTCAGCCGTCTGCCGGTGCTCGATGAAGGCCGCCTCGTAGGCATCGTGAGCAAGTACGATGTCGTGCGCTCGCTCGTCGTGACCGAGGAGTAGCGACAAGGTGACGTTCGAGAGAGCAGCTCGTGTAGAGATCGATCTGTGCGCGATCGAACAGAACGTTCGGGCTCTCAAGGCACTGACTCCTTCGGGCACGCTCTTCATGGCTGTGGTCAAGGCCGAGGGATACGGGCATGGCGGGGTCGAATCTGCGAATGCAGCGCTGCGAGCAGGCGCCGATCGCCTTGGGGTGGCTACGGTCGCAGAGGCGATCCGTTTGCGCGAAGCGGGTATCACCGCTCCGGTGCAGATACTATCCGAGCCCCCCGCCGACTCGGCGCACACCCTGATAGAGCACGACTTGATTCCGACGGTGACCACGCGCGAGTTCGCGGCCGCACTCGGTCGCGCGGCTACCGTCCGTGGCGTCGAGGCACGCTACCATCTGAAGATCGATACGGGCATGAACCGGATTGGAGTGCGTGCGGAAGAAGCACCTGGATTCGTAACGGAGGTCGCAGAGTTCGCTGGGCTGTACATGGAAGGCGTGTTCACCCATTTCGCCACCGCGGACGTTGTGGGTGATTGGGACTTCGAATCGCAGTTCGAACGCTTCGTCGAGGCTGTTGAGCGCATTCGTAGCGAGGGCATGGACCCCGGAATCGTGCATGCATGCAACAGCCCAGCGACCATCCTGCATCCCAAAGCGCACATGGACATGGTGCGGTGTGGAATCGCCATCTACGGGCTGCATCCTTCTCGCGCGACTCAGGGGCACATCGATCTTGAGCCTGCGATGAGGGTCACCGCGAGTATCGTCTTGCTGAAGCGAGTGGGAATGGGCGAGGGGGTCAGCTACGGGTTGACTTGGCGTGCTGCGGCACCCACTACCATCGCGACGTTACCTCTCGGATATGCGGATGGAGTGCACCGCACGCTGTCAGGGGCGATGCAGGTGCTCGTAGGCGGTCAGCGGTGTCAGCAGGTGGGACGCATCTGTATGGATCAGCTCATGGTCGAAGTGCCACGGACGGTCGATGCTGCCGATGGCGATGAAGCCGTGATCATCGGCTCGCAAGGTGAAGAGACCGTATCGATGGACGAGTTGGCCGAGCTTGGTGGCACGATCAATTATGAGATGGCGTGCGCGTTTGGAATGCGTCTTCCGCGGATCTATCGATAAGCGCGAATCCGCTGTCGGTAAGGAAAGGTACCCCTGCTCCGTACCAGCGGCTCGTGCGTCGACATTTCGGCAGCCTTGACGGCGAGGTAAGGTTTTCGGGGGCTCTTGCCCAGGCTTCAAGCTGCTGTGATCGGATTCGGCGGCGAGGGCGGCTTGCCTTTGCTCTAGAATACCCGTGTACCCACCGTTCGCCCTCCGGAAGGATCCAGATGGAATTCTCCGAAGTCATCTCTCGACGCCGCAGCGTGCGACATTTCAACACGCGTCTGACCGTAAGCGATCAGGACATTCGCGCGGTGCTCCTAGCCGCGACGGCTGCTCCCAGCGCCGGCAACATCCAGCCGTGGCGCTTCACGGTCGTGCGAAGCCGTAATGCGCGCGAGCGATTGGCCACAGCGATACCTCAGCGCTGGGCGACTGCGGCTCCTGTCGTGATCGTGGTATCGGTGGATCCTCGGCCGTGCTCGGCTCGGTTCGGAGCTCGCGGAGAGATGCTCTATGCGATTCAAGACTCGGCAGCTGCAGCGGAGAACATTCTGCTTGCGGCCGTCAGCCGGGGGCTCGCATCCTGCTGGATCGGAGCGTTCGACGAGAACGCGGTTCGAGACGCCGTCGGGCTTTCGTCAGAAGTCACGCCCGTGGCGATTCTTCCGATCGGCTACTCTGCCGAGTCCTCGACCAGACCTGCGCGACGCCCGATCGAGGAAGTGACCACTTGGCTGTGAGGCCATGAACAGCTTAGGCGAACTCGAGGCCCATATCGGCGACTGTCACCGGTGTTCGCTGGGGGACACGCGTACGCGTCTCGTGTTCGGGGTCGGCTGCCAAGACGCCGACGTCATGTTCATCGGAGAGGCTCCGGGTCGCAACGAGGATCTGCAAGGGGAGCCTTTCGTCGGTGCTGCAGGAGGGCTTCTAGACGAGCTCTTGAAATCGATAGGCTTGCATCGTTCCGATGTCTACATAGCGAACATCTTGAAGTGTCGACCACCGGGAAACCGCAATCCCTTGCCGTCAGAGATCGAGACTTGCACACCCTTTCTGCGGGAGCAGACGCGTCTTATCGATCCTCTTGTCATCGTTACGCTTGGCAACTTTGCTAGCAAGTTCGTGCTCAAGACCCAAAGCGGCATCACGCGACTCAGAGGAAGCGTTCAGCATGCCGGCAGGTTCGTCGTGCTACCCGTCTTTCACCCAGCCGCTGCACTCTACGACAACACCAAACGAGACATGCTCTTCGCGGATTTCGCTAGGCTGAAGGAGTTGCTCGAAGCGGGTGCCGAAAAGCGCCCAGCCGAGCCGGTTCAGCAGAACCTTTTCGAGTGGTGAGCAAGGTGTGTGCTGGCATCGAGACTGTATCTGCCGAGGCCACGAGGGCCGCGGGCAAGGCGCTCGCGGGTGTCGTTCGCGAAGGGGACGTCATCGTGCTGACGGGAGATCTCGGCGCGGGGAAGACAGTGATCGCAAAGGGTTTGGCAGACGGGCTTGGAATCGTTGCGCCAGTGACGAGTCCGACCTTCAACATACTGCTCGTTCACCAGGGAACCAAGACGCTGGCCCACTTCGATCTGTACCGCCTCGAGAAGGCGGTACAGCTCGAAGACATCGACTTCTGGGGGACGATCGAGAGTGACACGGTCAGCGTCATAGAATGGGGAGACCGGTTTCCCGAGGCCCTGCCTCAGGATGTGTTGACGGTCAGACTCGTCATCACAGATGACGAAAGCCGTCACATAGAAGTGTCTGCATCCGGACCGCGTTCGGCTCAGCTTGCCGAGGAATGGCTCGATGCCCTCGCTGGCCTCGAAGGCGTCACGACGCATGGTGAGAGGTGGCAACGGTGAGACCTGCCGTAGTGCTCGCTTTCGATACGGCTACCGAACGCTGCGCGCTCGCCATCGGCCAGAGATCAGGCGACGCCCTTGCAATGCATGCGGTGGGAGACGCAGATGCTCCGCGTGCCGCACTCGGGCGGTTGCTGCCGTTAGTGCGCGACCTGTTAGAGGAGTGCGGCCTGTCTCCACGAGATGTCGATGAGGTGGTGGTCGGCCGGGGTCCGGGGTCGTTCACGGGCGTAAGGATAGGTGTGGCGACTGCGAAGGGGTTCGCACACGGCCTAAGCTTGCCCCTCTACGGAGCGGGAACGCTCGATACGATTGCATGGGCGTGTGCGGCAAGGGCGGAAGGACTCCTCGGAGTGGTCGGGGACGCTATGCGCGGAGAGGTCTACCCCGCGCTGTTCGAGCTCGTCGGCGGTACGGCACGGCGGCTCACCCCGGACCGTGTCGCGCCACCGCGTGATGTGGCCGAGGAGTGGTCGGCGCTCGATCGGCAGCTCATGCTGGCAGGGGGAGGCTTGCTCAAGCACGCTGAGGTGTTCGTCGGCCATCTCGGCTCCTCCGCTCGAATGCTCCATGAGGAGCTGTGGCTACCGTCGGGAAGAGGTCTCCTAGACGCATACGGAGCCGCCCGTGAATCCGGCGAAGCAGGCAGCGGCAGCGCACAGGCCTTGCTCCCCGTCTATACACGCCTCTCCGATGCCGAGGAGGCCGAAGTCAAGTGACCCTGCGCATGCGAGAGATGAGTGCTGCCGATATCGACGCCATATTGGCAATCGAGCACGCGTCTTTCGTCTCGCCTTGGTCGCGCGGCATGTTCGAGCGAGAGGTCGAGGGCGAGAATCGCATCTGGCTGGTGGCAGAGAATCCCGCGGGCGTACTGGTGGGCTACGGTGGCGTCATGATCATCGACGACGAGGCACACTTGATGAACCTCGCGGTAGCCGAAGAGAGCCGGTCTGGCGGAACCGGCCGAGCGATTCTCGGCGAGCTCGAACGGCTTGCGGCGACTGCAGGCGCCCAACGCATAACGTTGGAGGTGCGTGCTGACAACGAATTGGCGCTGGCCTTCTACAGTCGCGAAGGGATGAATGTCATAGGGCGACGGCCCGGATACTACGAAGAAGGACAGGACGCGCTCATAATGCTAGGCGAGCTGCCGGGGCGGCAACAAGTCGCAACGAGTACGGGAACCGAACTTGTCCTTGCTATAGAGACTTCATGCGATGAGACGGCTGCAGCCGTGATGCGTGGCGGCATCGAATTGCTGTCGAGCGTGATTGCGAGCCAGGTGGACTTTCATGCTCGGTTCGGGGGCGTGGTGCCGGAGATAGCTTCGCGCAAGCACACCGAGGCTATCGTCGCGGTCGTCTCCGAGGCGCTTACACAGGCGCAGGTAGGCTTTCGCGACCTTGACGCACTGGCGGTCACCCGCGGGCCTGGGTTGATCGGGGCACTCGTGGTCGGCATGGCGTATGCGAAGGGGCTTTCGTTTGCAACCGGGCTACCCTTGGCGGGTGTCAACCATCTCGAGGGGCACATCTTCGCTAACGTTCTTGCAGACCCTGCGATCGAGCCGCCTCTCGTGGCGCTAGTGGTTTCGGGGGGTCATACATCACTGGTCTACATTCCCAGATGGGGAGTGTATGAGACTCTGGGAGAGACCCTTGACGATGCTGCCGGCGAGGCCTTCGACAAAGTCGCGAAGGTTCTAGGCCTCGGGTATCCTGGCGGGCCGATTCTCTCTCGACTGGCCGAGGAAGGCGACCCTAGTGCCATAGCTTTCCCGCGTGCCATGATGCGTTCTGGCGACTACAGGTTCTCTCTTTCGGGTCTTAAGACGGCCGTCATCAACCACGTCAGGCACGAGCGCGAGGCGGGGCGGATAGTCGACCTGCCCGATGTGGCGGCATCCTTCCAGGCTGCCGTCGTCGATGTGCAGGTCGCCAAGACGGTCCAAGCGGCCTGCGAATATGGAGTGCGTACGGTATGTCTGGCAGGAGGGGTAGCCGCGAATCCCTCGTTGCGTCAAGCGCTTGCCGAAGCCCTTACCACACACGGCATAACGCTGTCGGTTCCTCCGGCCGGACTGTGCACCGACAACGCGGCGATGATAGCGGCGGCGGGTACCTGGAGGTTGCGAAGAGGCGATTTGCTCGAGTTGGATGCAGAGGCTGTCGCCGATCTGCGGCTTGGCTGATTCAGGGGGTTCTCGGGCATCGGGTGCTCTGACACGCTGTCTCGTCCACGATACCGAGCAACGAAGACCATTTGAGTGAGATACGCTCAACCTTCGGGAGAAATACCTGTTGAAAAGGGTTGAAGTGTCCATCGGCGCATACTAGAATCCGAAGCTGTTAGCACTCTGATGTTGTGAGTGCTAGCAGATGCGGGTTCCGGCTGCGAACGGGTAAGTACTCGATTGCGGTGCGTGCCGCAGATGATTGCGGGCGATTCGAGTCCGCAAAGAGGGGTCAGTGTAGGTTCGGTACCGAAGTCAGGAGGGCAGCAGATGAAGCTCAAGCCGCTGGGCGACCGCGTGGTCGTCAAAGCCGCCGAGGCCGAGGAGCAGACCAAGAGCGGTCTGCTCATCCCAGACACAGCCAAGGAGAAGCCTCAGAAGGGCAGTGTCATCGCTGTAGGCGAAGGACGCTTCGAGGATGGCGCGCGCGTTCCGCTCGACGTCAAGGAGGGCGACACCATCATCTACAGCAAGTACGGTGGCACGGAAATCAAGCTAGACGGTGAGGAGTACATGATCCTCTCCGAGCGTGACATCCTCGCCGTCGTCGAGGACTAGACGTTCATTCGATTCGTGAAGGAGGAGATACCTTAGATGAGTAAGGAGATCCGGTTCGACGAGGAGGCACGTCGCGGGCTGGAGGCTGGCGTCAACAAGCTGGCTGACGCGGTTAGGGTGACCTTGGGCCCTAAAGGCCGCTACGTGGTCCTCGACAAGAAGTTCGGTGCGCCGACCATCACCAACGACGGTGTGACCATCGCCAAGGAGATCGAGCTGGAGGATGCTCTCGAGAACATGGGCGCCCAGCTAGTGAAAGAGGTCGCTACCAAGACGAACGATGTTGCTGGCGACGGCACTACTACTGCGACCCTGCTTGCGCAGATAGTGGTTCGTGAGGGACTGCGAAACGTTACGGCGGGCGCGAATCCTCTCGCTATCAAGCGTGGAATCGAGAAGAGCGTCGAGGTTATCGTCGATGCGATCAAAGAGAACGCCAAAGACATCGAGGACAAAGAGGAGATCGCTCATGTCGGAGCCATCTCAGCAGCCGACGAGCTCATCGGCAGCAAGATCGCCGAAGCCATGGAGGTCGTTGGCAAAGACGGCGTAATAACCGTCGAGGAATCCCAGACCTTCGGTATCGAGATCGAGACCGTTGAAGGCCTCCAGTTCGACAAGGGCTACATCTCGCCGTACATGATCACGGATGCCGACCGCATGGAGGCTGTTCTCAACGATCCGCTCATCTTGATTGCGAATCAGAAGATAGGCTCCGTTCAGGATCTTCTTCCGGTTCTCGAAAAGGTCATGCAGGCGGGCAAGCAGATGCTGATAATCGCCGAAGACGTCGAGGGTGAGGCCCTGGCGACTCTGGTCGTCAACAAACTGCGTGGCACTTTCACGTGCGTCGCCGTCAAGGCTCCAGGCTTCGGGGATCGCCGCAAGCGAATGCTCGAAGACATCGCGATCGTCACAGGCGGCAGGGTGATCTCCGAGGAACTCGGCATGAAGCTCGAAAGTGCGACGCTGGATATGCTCGGCAGCGCCAAGACCGTGAAGATTACCAAGGAAGACACGACGATCATCGACGGTGCGGGTTCGGAAGTCGACATCAAGGCCCGCATCAATCAGATAAAGGCCGAGATAGAGCAGTCTGACTCGGATTTCGATCGGGAGAAGCTGCAGGAGCGTCTCGCCAAGCTCGCCGGCGGTGTTGCCGTCATCAAAGTAGGTGCCGCCACCGAAGTCGAGCTCAAGGAGAAGAAGCATCGCATCGAGGATGCCCTTCAGGCGACCCGCGCTGCCGTCGAAGAGGGTATTGTCGCCGGCGGTGGCGTCGTCTTGCTGGATGCCAGCCCCGCGCTTGATGCTCTTGAGCTCGACGAAGACGAGATGATCGGTGTCAAGATCATCCGCAAGGCCCTTGAGGAGCCTCTCAAGACGATCGCCAGCAATGCCGGATTCGAGGGCTCGGTCGTGGTCGAGAGGATTCGCGAAATGGACAAGGGGATGGGCCTGAATGCCGCGACTGGCGAGTACGGTGACCTCATGGCCATGGGTATCATCGATCCTGTCAAAGTGACGCGTTCGGCGTTGCAGAACGCCGCTTCGATCTCGGCGTTGATTCTGATCACCGAGACCACTATCAACGACCTTCCTGAGAAGGAAGATGCTGCAGCCGCAATGGCGGGCATGGGCGGCGGCATGGGCGGCGGCATGGGGATGATGTAGATTCCCGTCGCCGGATCGACGCGTTGGATGCTGAAGCCCCGGTTCTTCCGGGGCTTCAGCTATTATGAGAAGCGTCTCGCGTTACTGTGATTGCCCCAGGCCGGCAATCTGGTATCTAAGACGGTTCCAAGCGGCTCGTCACGAGCCGTCGGTAGTAACCGAGAAGCACTTCGGCCATCGCACGCACGTCGTAGCGTGTCGAGGCCTCCAGCGCGGCATCGGACATGCGTGTTCGCAGTTCGGTATCGGTGGCGAACTCTTCCATGCGTTCGGCGAACGCATCGGCATCCTCGGGGGTAAGGAAGCCAGTCAGCCCGTCTTCGACGATATCACCCACGCCTGGCGATCGGACTCCTATCGCTGGCAGTCCGGCAGCGAAGGCCTCCATCACGACAAGCGGGTGTACCTCGGAGACAGACGCAGTCACGAAGACATCCGCTGCGGCGAGATGATCGGGTACCTCCGCGTACGGAATCAGACCGGCGAAATGAACCCTGTCGCTCAAGCCCGCATCGCGCAGCGAATCCTCGGCCTCTTCACGGTGCGATCCCTCGCCCAGCACAAGCAGACATGCATCGGGGACGCCTTCGGCCGTCGCGATGAATGCCTCTACGAGCAGGTCGATGTTCTTCTCGGCACCTACCCTTCCCAGGTAGCAGAACACGACAGCTCGATCGGGAAAGCCGTAGTCGGCACGGGTCTTCGGAGAAGCTGGGTTGCGGAACGGCTCGATGTCGATGCAGTTCGAGAGCAACACGGCATCTTTGCTCACCCCGAAATCCGCGAGCCATTGCTGGATGCCCGGAGAAGGAGCGATGAGAAGATCGATGTCTTGGGCGAAGTCGTGCAGGTAGTGCTTTATGTAGGCGTAGCGCATCTTCTTGGGCAAGAACCACGCGTACGCGTCGGAGTGCAGATCGTAGCGCGTGTGGTTGGTGAACACTATGGGCACGCCTGAGGACTTGCAGTGATCCAGTGCGACGCGTCCTGAGAGGAACGGGTGGTGCACGTGGGCGACATCGAGGGTGGGTATGATACGTTTAGCCTGAGAACTGAGCACGAGTCCCATCTGCCATCCGGTGTCGCCCCATGGAATCGCGGGGGAGCGTACGACGTTGGACTCATCGTCGGCGTGATTTGTGTTCCCGAATGTGAATACCCAAACCTCGTGCCCGAGTTCCTCGAATCGGCGCTTGTAGAGGCTGATGTAGTTCGTGACGCCGCTGACGTAGGGCTTGTACATGTCAGCGAACATGCCGATGCGCAAGGTGGCCTCCTTGCCGGTGACGAGCGAACATGTTGTCACGTAGAGTACGTACGGTATTCGACCTGACAAGGCTAACAGTACCGGAGCGAGGAGTCACCAGTGGGGTTGTCCATCGGCATCGTCGGTCTGCCTAACGTCGGGAAGTCCACTCTCTTCACGGCCTTGACGCGCAGAAGTGTTCTCGTGGCCGAGTATCCGTTCGCTACGATCGAGCCCAACCTAGGCGTAGTGCCCGTTCCGGATCAGCGGCTGAGCCGGGTCGCTGAGATAGCTCGTATCGACCATATCGTGCCCGCAACCGTCGAGTTCGTGGACATCGCTGGTCTCGTCGAAGGTGCCCACCAAGGCGAGGGACTCGGCAACCGTTTTCTTGCAAACATACGAGAGACCGATGCCATCTGTGAGGTGGTTCGCTACTTCCGGGCTCCCGACGCCGTTCGTCCTGGCGGCCCTTCGGATCCCGCGGATGACGTGGAGACGATTCGGACCGAACTCGTCCTTGCCGATCTCGGCACGGTCCAGCGTGCGCTTTCCAGGCTCGAGAAAGAGGCGAAGCACGACAGGAGTCTCGAACCCAAGATTTCGGTAGTCCGGCGCATGGGGGAGTGGCTCGGGGAAGGCCAACGTGCGCAAGAGATGGAGACGACCGCAGAGGAGCGCTCGCTTCTCGAAGACCTGCACCTGCTCACGATGAAGCCGGTACTTCATGTAGCCAACGTCGACGAAGACCAGCTCCACGCCGAACTCGCACCGATCGACGGAGTCGAGCCGATTGCGATATGCGCGAAACTGGAGGCCGACCTTTCCGAACTCGAAGCAGATGAAGCCGTTGAGTATCTTCACGAGTTCGGGCTGGAGGAATCGGGGCTCGACAGATTGGTACGCGAGGCATATAGGCTGCTCGGCTTGCAGAGCTTCTTCACCACCACCGGCGAGAAAGAGGTGCGTGCGTGGACGGTTCGCGTCGGCACGAACGCACACGAGGCCGCTGGGCACATCCATAGCGATTTCGCGCGAGGCTTTGTCAAGGCCGAAGTGGTGTCTTTCGAGGACTACGACGCCCACGGTGGTGAGGCAGCAGCTCGTGCGGTGGGAAAGCTCAGGGTCGAAGGCAAGGAGTACATCCTGCGCGATGGCGACGTCGTTCACTTCCGCTTCAACGTCTAGGTGTCTTGGAGCTCAAGCTCACACGGAGGGCTTTTCGGCGTTCGCAAAGCAGCGGTTCACGCCATGGGCCAAACCGCCTAGAATACTAAAGACCGAGTGCGGCGGACCGTCGCCGTGAACGAAGGACACAACCCTCTTCAGACCAGGCCGTGCGCTCGCAAGGGCTTCTCGGGTGCACGAACGCCTGGTCTCGCATCTTAAGACGGTTGACAAGCGGCCCTTCGGGGCGAGATGGACACAGGGAGGCAGCGCGAGACATGGAGATAGAGATCGGACGAGGCAAGACCGCACGCAGGGCCTATGGATTCGACGATATCGCCATCGTGCCCTCACGCCGAACGCGCGATCCTCGGGATGTCGACATCACTTGGACGTTCAGCTTCCGAGGCAAAGACTACGCATTCCCGCTGCCGGTGCTCGCATCCGCCATGGACGGAGTGGTCGACCCTGCGTTCGCAGTGAAGATGGGTCGGCTAGGAGGGCTTGCGGTGCTGAATCTCGAGGGGATTCAGACGCGATATGAGGATCCAGCACCCTTGCTCGAAGCGATCGCGTCCTTTTCGAAAGAGGAGGCCACCGCCAAGATGCAGGAGATCTACCGCGAGCCGGTGAAACCTGAACTGATCACGAAGCGGGTCAAAGAGATCAAGGATGCCGGAGTGCTAGCGGCAGGATCGTTGACTCCTCAGAACGTGGAGCGCTACATCGAGGCCGCTCTAGATGGCGAACTCGACATGCTGATAATACAGGGCACGGTCGTCTCGGCCGAGCACAAGTCCTCATACGACGAGCCACTCGATCTCAACGCGTTCGTCCGGGATCTCGACATACCCTGTATTCTCGGGGGCTGCTGTTCTTATCAGGGCGCGCTGCATCTCATGCGTGCGGGTGCGGTCGGCGTGCTCGTCGGAGTCGGGCCCGGTCATGCATGCACGACACGCCGGGTGCTTGGCATCGGGGTCCCGCAGTGCACCGCCATCGCAGACGCGGCCGCTGCTCGCATGCGTCATCTCGACGAGACGGGCTACTACTCGCACGTGATCGCAGACGGAGGCATGCGGACAGGAGGCGATCTAGCCAAGGCCATCGCTGTGGGCGCCGATGCCGCGATGATAGGCTCGCCGCTGGCCTCTGCCTCCGAGGCGCCGGGCAGAGGCTATCACTGGGGCATGGCAACCTTCCACCCCGAACTGCCCCGCGGAGCGCGTGTTCGAGCGGGCATCAAGGGATCGCTGGAAGATATTCTCCTCGGCCCCGCCCACGAAAACGACGGTACCCTCAATCTCATCGGCGGCCTGCGAACTTCGATGGCGACTTGTGGCTACGAGAACCTAAAGGCTTTCCAAAAGGCCGAGGTGATGGTCGCGCCCGCGCTGCAGACAGAGGGCAAGTTCCTCCAGCAGTCGCAGGGTGTGGGCATGGGCTGCTAGGAGATCGGCGTGAGCGCTTCTTACCATGAACAACAGCCGACGGTCTTGGTCTTGGACTTCGGGGCGCAATACGCGCAGCTGATAGCTCGTCGCGTGCGCGAAGCCCGCGTCTACTCCGAGATCGTGCCCTACGATATCTCCGCCGAGGATGTCGAGAGCCGCAAGCCCGCTGCGCTCATATTGTCGGGAGGGCCGTCGAGCGTGTATGCGGAAGGCGCCCCCAGGATGGATGCGCGCATTCTGGAGATGGGCATCCCGATCCTCGGCCTGTGCTACGGCATGCAACTGATGGCGCTCGAACTCGGTGGCGAAGTGCCGAGGACCGACGTGGGCGAGTACGGTTTCGCGGAACTACAGGTCGTCGACCCGAGATGCCGCCTCCTCGAAGACATGCCCGAGCGCAGTCAGGCCTGGATGAGCCATCGTGACAGCGTGGGAAGCGTTCCCGAGGGCTTCATCATGACCGCGCGTACCGCTATTACGCCGATCGCGGCGATGGAAGATCCTGGTCGTAGGCTCTACGCGGCCCAGTTCCACCCCGAGGTCGCGCACACCCAGTTCGGCCAGGAAATCGTCAGGCGTTTCCTCTACGAGATTGCCGAGATACCCCCTGTCTGGACGATGGTCAACATCATCGATGAGAACGTCGAGAGCATTCGCGAACAAGTGGGCGCAGATCGTGTCATCTGTGGCCTTTCGGGCGGCGTGGACTCCAGCGTGACTGCGGCGCTGGTGCATCGTGCGGTCGGCGATCAGCTCACGTGTGTCTTCGTGGATCACGGCCTCATGCGCAAGGACGAAGGTGCCGAGGTAGTGCGTGTCTTCCGCGACCAGTTCCACGTCGACCTGGTCCACGTGCAAGCCCAGGAGCGCTATCTCTCGTTGCTTAGCGGCGTGACCGATCCCGAGCAGAAGCGCCGCATCATCGGCGAGGAGTTCTGGAAGGTCTTCTTCGAGGAGGCCACGAAACTCAAGGGCGCAAGGTGGCTCGCGCAGGGCACTCTCTACCCCGACGTCATCGAAAGCGGTAGCCGGACGGCAGCGAAGATAAAGAGCCACCACAATCTCATACCCTTCCCTGATGGGGTGCACTTCGATCTCATAGAGCCTCTAAGGGCGCTGTTCAAGGACGAGGTCCGTGCTGTGGGCAAGGAGCTGGGCCTGCCCGATGACATCGTGCTTAGGCAACCCTTTCCGGGCCCGGGCCTGGCAGTGCGCATCATCGGAGAGATCACGTACGAGAAGCTGGAATTGCTTCGCAGGGCCGATGCCATAGTGCGCGAGGAGATTGCTGCGTGGGATCGAGATGGGACTGTCTGGCAGTACTTCGCCGTCCTGCCCGATATTCGCAGCGTGGGGGTCATGGGTGACGAACGGACCTACGGCCGTCCCATCGTGGTACGAGCGGTAACCTCGGTCGATGCCATGACGGCTGATTGGGCACGCTTGCCGCACGAGTTGCTGGCTCGTATCAGCAACCGGATCATCAACGAGATCGAGGGCATCAACCGTGTCGCTTACGACATCACCAGCAAGCCCCCGGGCACGATCGAGTGGGAATAGGCAATGTACCGGCGCGTCAGCGCCCCGGATTCGCTGACGTGGTCTCGTGTACGGAGAAGTCGCTGCGAGGAGGCACGCATGGCAGAGGACAAAATCAAGGAGATCGCCGATCTGCGGGAGCGAATCGACGAGGTCGACTGCCAGCTTGTTCGCATGCTGAACGAGCGAGCACGTCTGGCACTTGCTATCCGCGAGCTCAAGCCACACGTGAACTGGGGACTCTACGATCCCAAGCGCGAGGAAGAGATCTTTAGGAATCTCGCCGAATGCAACGAGGGACCGCTGTTCGCCGAGAACCTGCGGGAGATCTACGGCGCCATCCTGCACGTGATGAAGGAGCTCCGCGAATGAACGTTTCGAAGACGGGCGCTCGTTCCGCCATCGGCGTCGTCCAGCGCGACGGCGGCGTCACGATCATCGCCGGCCCATGCTCGGTGGAAAGCTTGGAGCAGATGCGCGAGGTGGCGGCGGTCTGCAAGGAGCTGGGCATCCGCGTCCTTCGGGGCGGCGCTTACAAGCCGCGCACCTCTCCCTTCTCGTTTCAAGGGCTGGAGGAGAAGGGCCTTCAGATGCTGCGCGAGGCCGCCGATGAGTACGGACTGCTCGTGGTCACGGAGGTAATCGATTCGGCTCACATAGAGATCGTGGACGCCTACGCGGACATCCTTCAGGTCGGCACGCGCAACATGGCGAACTTCAGTCTCTTGAAGAAGCTCGGTGCTGCCACGGCCGAGACGCGCAAGCCCGTGCTCTTCAAGCGGGGCATGGCTGCCACGATCGACGAGTGGCTGCAGGCCAGCAACTACATCACGATGCAAGGCAACGAGAACGTCATTCTGTGCGAGCGGGGAATCCGCACCTTCGAGACGGCGACTCGCTTCACGCTGGACATCTCGGCTGTGCCCGTCGTCAAGAAGCTTTCCCTGCTGCCGATAATCGTCGACGTATCGCATCCGACAGGCTCGGCCGATCTGGTTCCTGCAGTCTCGCGTGCTGCAGTGGCGGTCGGTGCGGACGGCATCATGGTGGAGGCTCATCCCGATCCGCGCCAAGCGCTCTGCGACGGTCCGCAATCACTTGATCTCGATGGACTGAGAAGTTTGATGGCCGAACTCGAGCCGATCACGAAGTCAGTCGGCGGACGCTTGGTCTGAAGGTC
>PWVH01000091.1 GCA_003563465.1 Coriobacteriaceae bacterium
CCTCAGTAACGCCTTCTTGGCTAGAACGCCAACCTTGTCGAAGGTCGTCCCGACGCCGACTCCCACCACTACCGGCGGGCAGGCGGCCGCGGCTTTCTGGACCACCGTGTCGGTCGCAAAGCGCCGCACCCCGTCTTGTCCCTGACCGGGAACGAGCATCCGCACAGCCGAAGCGTTGTCCGACCCGCCGCCTTTGAGCATCACGTGGACCGTGACTCCCGAACCCGGCCGGAACGAGACGTCCACGAATGCCGGGGTGTTGTCACCGGTATTCGAGCGATCGAGAATCGCATCGTGCACGATACTCGAACGCAAGTGGGCCGAGGCGTACGCATCGGCCACGGCAGCGTCGACGGCGCCGCTCACGTCTCCACACAGACACTCCTCTTCTCCTACTTCGAGCAGCACCCATACGTAGCCGGTGTCCTGACAGAGCGGAACCCTGTCCGCCGAGGCTATCTCGAAATTCTCGAGTAACTGGCCGAGGATTGCGCGGCCGCGCTCGGAACGCTCGCACTCGAACGCGGAACGCAATGCGGCCAGCGCGTCAGGACGCAGGTCGATGGCGGCACTGGTTACGCACTGCCGCACGGCATCGCCGATGTCGCCCGCTCCGATCACCTCGGACCTCTCATATCTGCGCTGCGGCGATACTCTCGGCCACAGTGGCCGCAGAGGCACGCAGGGCCGCTGCCTCGACATCATCGAGCTCGATCTCGACGACGCCGACCACGCCTTCACGTCCCAGCACCGCCGGCACCGAGATGTAAGTGTCATGGATGCCGTACTGACCGTCCAGGTACACGCAGCTCGGAAGAACAGCGCCCGTGTCGCCGAGGACCGCCTCGACCATCGTCACGATCGAAGCTGCCGGCGCATAGAACGCACTCCCCGTCTTGAGAAGTGAAACCACCTCGATACCGCCCCTTACAGTCCGCTCCACCAGCGCTTTGATGCGTTCCGGAGCCAAGAGATCGGTAAGCGGCTTTCCCGCCACCGTGGAGTGGCGCGGCAGGGGGACCATCGCGTCGCCGTGCGCCCCTATCACCAGGGCGTCGACCTCATCGACGTCCGCCCCGGTCTCCTCGGCGACCGCATGCGCGAAACGAGCCGAATCCAAAACGCCTCCCATTCCGAGCACACGAGACGAAGGCAAGCCCGATGCCTTCCAGGCAAGATAGGTCATGACATCGAGAGGATTGGTCACGCAAAGCAAGACGGCCTCTGGCGAGACGGAGACGACTTCGACCGCGACCGAACGCACGATCTCTGCGTTGGCGGCAAGCAGATCGTCGCGCGACATGCCGGGCTTGCGTGGCAGGCCCGCAGTGACGACGATGACGTCAGAGCCTTCGATACCTGCGTAGTCGTTGGTTCCCGAGATCGTCGACGAGAAGCGCCTTACCATCCGAGCGTGCATCATGTCCAGCGCTTTGCCCTGAGGCAGACCTTCGGTGACGTCAATCATCGTCACATCCGCAACTCCGCCGCCCGCAAGCAGGAACGCCGTGGTCGCGCCGACCTGTCCCGCACCGATAACGCTAACCTTGCGCCGAGGCATATGTCTCTCTCTCAGTCTCTGCGGTCAGTGTCCGGCGGAGCCAGCGCAGCCTGCGCGCCTTTGCAGCACGACAGACCGGCGGCCCGCAGGACCGCCGTCTTCCAGGTGGATTCTACCACCCGATGGTGGTCAGGACAGGTCTGCCGGGTAGTCGACCGGGAGCTTGCGTCCCTCGTGCACGGCGAGCCGCTGGGCAAGGATAGGCGGCAACTCCGGCAGTGGCATGTCCGGCTCGACAGCCGAAAGGGGAACACCGATGTCAGCGAAAAGCAGCTCGTCTTCCTCGCCCCCGGCTTCGGCCACGAGTTCCCCGGCATCGATGATGGCGCTGATTCCGTGAACGCGATCCTCGCCTTCCGCTGCAGAGCACTCGGCGATGATCAGCACCCCCGCTAGCATCGGAGCGCAATCCAAAGCGAACTCGAGCACTGCTTCGGCCTGCAGCGCGGATTCCGCACCAGGACGCCATATCGCAGTCTCGAGGCGCTCGGAAACAAGATCGCGCAGAACCTCCTCGCGCAGACATGCGTCCCCTTCGACAAGCGCAGTGCGGCCTAGCGGGGTATCGAGCACACGCGTGCCTTCATCTTCAGGTCCGGCGAACGAGATGAGGAAAGCACCGTCCTCGGCACATCTTTGAATGCGGTTCAGCAGATCGGCGCGTAGTGGCTCGGACAGGCCGGCGAACGACGGCACGCTGGGACATACGACCGCCTCCGCTCCCTCGGCACGCGCGCGTGTGGCGGCATCCACTATAGCGTCGGCATCAGCCGCGGGGCCGTCCCGCAGCTTGTGATGGATTACGGCGATCCTCATCGGATATCTCCGCCCTCGGCATACCGATCCCAACTCGGAGGATACCCCGAACTCCTGCCGAAACCCCGCAATCAGGTGGTTTTCTTGGAGCGAGAGTCCTTCGACTTCGCGGAGGAGCCTTTGGACGAAGAGCCTTTCTTCCGCCCTTTGGAGGCCGATCTCTTACCCTCACGCTTCTTCGGCGAGTCAGCGTGGGCCGGACACTCAGGGTCGACACATATCTTCCAGGGGCCCTTCTTCGTGTGCACGATGACCTTGGGCGCTCCGCACGGGTCGCACGTCTCGTCGGTGGCCTCGATCTCACCGGACTGTGGCAGAGGATAGGAGACTGGGTGCTCCTTGCTGTCGTAGTTCACGCAGCGTATGTAGCGGCTTCCCACAGGCGAGTAACGCACCTTGAGCTCCGCGCCATCGACAGGACAGCGGCCCACCACTATCTCCGGGCCCTTCTTGGTCGGACAATCCGGGCTGAGGCACATGACGCGTGCCGGCCTGCGGAATTGCGAGACCTTCACCTGAGGCGTCCCGCAGACCGGACAGGGCTCGTCGACCGCCGCGAACCGGGCGTTTTTCGGAAGCGGGAACGTGACCGTGCAATCCGGATACCCCGCACAGCCCACGAAGTACGAACGGCTCTTGGGCGAGTACTTGATGAGGAGGTCGTGACCGGATTCGGGGCACTTGCCCACCTTCGCGTCCTCGTCTGCGGCGGCCTTGAGCAGTTCGCCGACTTCGGGGACCCGCTCGAGCAGGGCACTCATCACCTCTGCGAGCAGGTCGCGCGAGTGTTGCACGACCTCGTTTCGGCTCGCCTCCGCCCTGGCTATTTGGTCCATCTCGCGTTCCAGTTCGGCGGTCATATCGGGTGTGGTGATGCGCTTGGCGTTCGCGACAAGTGCGTTCACGACGGTTATCCCCTTGCAGGTGGGCTGTACCGGGTTTCCGGTCACGTACTTGCGATCGTAAAGGGTCTGGATGATGTCGTGCCGCGTGGCCTTGGTCCCGAGCCCCAGCTTCTCCATCTCTTGAACGAGCTTGCCTTGAGAGTAGCGAGCCGGAGGCTGCGTCTGTTTCGCCTCGAGATCGGCGCCGAGGAACGAGACCGTCTGTCCTTCGGCCAGAGGGGGCAGATGCTCTTCCTTCTTCATCCCATACGGGTAGACAGCCCGAAAACCTGGGTTCACCACAACGTCCCCGCGTGCGACGAAGCGCTCGTCTGCGACATCCAGCTCGATTCGGGTGCCCTCGAGCACGGCCGCCTCGGACAAAGTGGCCATGAACCTGCGTGCGACAAGGTTGTAGAGCTTGAACTCCTCGGGCTTGAGTTTTTCTGGATCGGCCGCTCCGGTAGGGTGGATCGGCGGATGGTCGGTGGCCAGTTTGCTTCCGCGCGTCGCAGTGAGTTTCTCCTTCTTCAGCAAAGCCGAGGCGTGAGGATGATACGCCGGCACCCCGTCGAGCATCCGTAAGGCGCCGACGATATCCAGGCTCTCGGGATAGACGGTGTTGTCTACGCGTGGATAGGAGATCAGCCCGCGCATGTAAAGCGACTCGGCCACGCGCATCGCACGAGAAGGCGACAGGCCCTCGGCCGCCGCGGCGGCCTGTAGTGCGGTCGTGTTGAAAGGTGCAGGCGGGTTTAGGACGCGCCGTTTCTTGCTCACTTCGGCCACTACCGCCTCGCTGGCGTCGGCGACCGCGGCCATGACTCGCTCGGCTTCCTCTAACTCGGAAAAGCGCTCCGTGGCATGAGACGCGCCGAACTCCTCTTCGGCGGCGGAGAAGCGTCCGCGAACGACCCAGTAATCCTCCGGAACGAACGCATCCCTGTCCCGCTCGCGATCGACGATGAGCTTCAAGGTCGGCGTCTGGACACGACCGGCGGACAGCACATCGCCCCAAGCCTTCTTGGATGCCCTGTTCGAAGTGAGAGTGAGGTAGCGGGTGAGCACGGCTCCCCACACCAGGTCTATATCTTGTCGCGTCGCTCCGGCCTCCGCCAGGTCTTCTGAGAGTTCGCCAGACTCGGCGAATGCACGTTCTATCTCTTCTTTGGTGATGGCCGAAAACCGGGTCCGTGAGATGGTCGCAGAGTCGTTGACGCGGCGCACGACGGAAACGGCGTCGGCTCCGATCAGCTCGCCCTCCCGGTCGTAGTCGGTCGCGATGAAGACGCTGTCGGCCTTCTTGGCGAGATTCTCCAGCGAGCGAATGATGCCCCTCTCGGCACCTTCCTTCAGTATCGGTGCGTTCACCAGCAGCGGAAGCGCATCGAGTCGCCACTTCTTGAGATCGATCCCGTCCAGCTCGGGAGGAAAGTCCACCTTCATGATGTGGCCCTTGAGCCCTATGCTCACCCAGTCCTCACCATCACGACGGAACCGGTAGACAGGGGTGGTGTATACCTTGTCGGCAGTGGGCTTTCCAACGGCGAGGATCTCGGCAATCCTGCGCGCAGCGATGTTCTTCTCGGAGACTACCAGTCGCATCCGGCTTGATTCCTGTCCTCGGTTCGGGCAAGTCCTTGCGAGTATATACCGCTCGTCAAGCCGGATTCCCACCCAACTCTTACAGACCCAGTTCGGGGGCCCTTTTCTGCATCGCCTCGAGAGCTACGCCGAGGAACTCTTCTCGCGACAGCCCGAGTTCGCTGCACGTGTCCATCTGCTCGCGGTTCGCTCCCCGCGCAAAAGCCTTCTCTTTCCAGCGCTTCTTCAAAGAGCGGACCTCCACGCCTTCAAGGGACTTATCGGGCCTTACCAGCGCGGCAGCCACTATGAAGCCGGTGGTCGGGTCTGCGGCATAGAGAGCCCGGTCCATCTGCGTCTCCAGCGGAGCGTGGCCCGCATGGGCAAGGATCGCGTGGACTATCTCATCGTCGACAGACCCCGAGAGCTCCTGCGCGCTCTGGCGCCCGTGGCTTTCGGGGTCCTCGGCGGTCTCGGAGTAGTCGAGGTCGTGCAGAAGGCCGGCTAGTCCCCACCGGGAGACATCGGACTCCGAAAGCCCGAGACGCTGGGCTAGGGCCTCCATAATGGCCTCCACCGCCACGCAGTGGTTCACGAGATTCCGGTTGGGTATGCGCTTCCGCACGAGTTCAAGGGCTTCTTCGCGCTGCATGAAGACCTGCCTCCCTCACAGATGGCTCAGGTATCGCTCCCGGCCCGCTTCTGGGTCTCGATACGCTCCGCCAGCCAGGCAACCCAGGCATCGACCCCATCTCCGAGCGTAGCCGACATGGGAAAGACCGGCGCCATCGCATTGAGACGGCGCACCGCCTCCCGAAAATCGTCCTCGTTGAAGTCGAAGGCCGGCATCGTGTCGTACTTGTTGAGGATGACCGCCTCGGCTCGAGCGAAGATGTTCGGGTACTTGTAGGGTTTGTCATGACCCTCGGGAACCGAGAGGATCATAACCTTGACGTGCTCGCCGAGATCGAAATCGGTGGGGCAGACCAAGTTGCCGACGTTCTCTACGATGAGCAGATCGACTTCGGCCATGTCGAGGGTGTCGACCGCGCGGCGGATCATGTCGCTTTCCAAGTGACATGCACCCCCGGTGTTGATCTGGACAGCCGGAATCCCGTGGGCCTTTATCCTCTCGGCATCCACGTTGCTTGCGATATCGCCCTCGATCACCGCGATGCGGTACCGGTCGCGCAGGGCGGCGATCGTCGCCAAGATCGTCGAGGTCTTACCGGCGCCGGGCGAAGCCAGCAGGTCTAAGACGAAGACGCCATGTTCGTCGAAGAGCAGCCGGTTCTCGGCCGCCATGCGCTCGTTGCGATCGAGTATCGGTTTGGAGACATCGACCTTCATCAGGGCTCCTCCACGCGATCGCCCGCTACGGCCTCTTCGGGAAGATCGACATCGATGCATTCGATATCGAGTTCCCGCCCCTGCACCAACTCGCAGAAGAAGCTGCCGCACTCGGGACAGGTGATGTCGAATCTCCCGTGACCGAAACTCACACCGCACTCCACGCACTTGGAGCGCGCAGGAACGTGGTCGATGATCAGCTTCGCGCCTTCGGCCAGGGTTCCGGGAGCAAGAGAATCGAAGGCGAAGTACATCGCTTCATCGACAATCTCGGAAAGCTCCCCGACCTTGACGCGGATCTCGTTGATCCGAGTCGCGCCTTCGCGCTCCGCTGTCTTCGTGCAAGCCGTGAGGATACTGCTCACGACGCCCATCTCGTGCATATACTCAGCTCTCCTTAGTAGTCCTGTGCCATTTTGGCGATCCGTTTTGCAAGTACTATTCGAGCCAGCAACATTGTGAACTCGTAGAGGCCTATCAAAACGAGGGCGAAAGAAAGCATCGTCACTGGATCGGGAGGAGTGGCCATCGCAGCGATCACAGCCAACGCCGCGTAGACGACCCGCCAGTTAGACCGCAGTCTGTGATAGGGAACCACGTTGAATATCAGCAGATAAAAGACGATTACCGGCAATTGGAACACGATGCCGAACCCCAGGAGCAGAACCATCGCACCGGAGAAGTACTCGTTGGCCTCGGGCATCTGCACGACACCCTCCCACACCTGACCGGCGAGCCACGAAAACGCTGTAGGGATGATGATTTGATGCGCGAAGACGATTCCGGTCGCGAAGAGAACTACCATCGTGGCGAAGGTGGGCACGACCCACCGCCGCTCGTTGGGCTTTAAGGCCGGCAAGAAGAAGGCCATGATCTGCCAGATGATAATCGGGCTCCCGAGCACTATCGTAGCGTAGAACGCCGCTTTGAAGCGCAGCGTGAACGTCTCGAAGGGCTTTATCAGCATGAGGTCTTGGCCCTCGAAGATATGCAAGATGGGTTGCATCACCAATCGATAGAAATGCGGAGCTGGGAAGTACATTGCGACCGAGCCGACGAAGACGATTATGACGACGATTATCAGCCGATATCTGAGTTCTCTCAGGTGTTCGGTGATCGGCAGTCGCTTGGGTGAAATCGGCATCTCGATACTCGAGAAGCAGCCAGGTGGCTACTCCTCTTCCTCCTCGTCTTCGGTCTCCTCGTCATCGACACCGGAAGCGATTCGCCCGGACTGGCTCGACGGACGGCCCGGCTTCTCGGTCTCCTCCTCTTCTTCGCTTTCTTCTTCTTCATCCGCGGGGACACTCCACGAGGTCTTGACGGAGGCGGGACGCTTGTCCGAGTGCATCTCGGCGCGGATCACCGACTCCATCGTGTCCTGAGCACGCTTGAACTCCCTGATGAACTGGCCGACCGTGCGTCCCATCGCTGGCAGTTTGTCGGGACCGAACAACACCAGCACCAAGACGATGATTATGAAAAGTTCGGTTCCGCCGATGCCGAACACAAAGGCCTCCTTGCGCAGGATTCTGCCGAGAGTCCTCGGCTGCTAGAATTCCCGAGCTTCTTCGAGGGTCGAGAAGATAGCAAACACCTTATCGAGCCCAGTGATGCGGAAGATCTTTAGGATGTTGTCGCGCGTACACACCAACCGGATGGTGCCGTCCCGCTCCTTGGCGCGCCGCAGACCACCGACAAGCACGCCAAGGCCCGAGCTGTCAATGAACTCTACTTCTTCGAGGTCGACCACGACACGCGCGCAACCGGCCTCTATCTCTGCCACCAACGCTTCTTTCAACCGAGGAGCCGTGTAGACGTCGACTTCTCCGCCGAGTGTCATCACACAGGTTTCGTCGGTCTGGGCCGTCTTGATGTCGAGTTCCATCGTGTGGGTCTCTCCCTACCGTCGCTGGAACAGCGTGAAAGATTGTACCGTGCCTATACCTCGTGCAACAAACGTCTTGCGACATGACTTATCCGAACGGGCTCTCGTGAGTGCCTTTGCCCACCGAGGCTACGCCGACTCGATACCGCCAGCCGGAATCGGGGTAACATTGTTGTGAGCAGCCGAACGAAAGGACCTCGATGTCGCTTACCATCGATCTCACGCAAGAACCCAGCCACTGGGTCCTGAGACTGGCAGGAGACCTGGACTACGGCGAGTGCGCCTCGTTTAGGATGAACATCGACCGGGTGCTTAAGAACTCGCCACCGGCAACCATCGTCGATCTTCAGAATCTCGAATACCTTGACAGCTCCGGTCTCGGTCTGCTGCTGAGCCTCTCGAAAGAGTACGGAGCCCAGGGCGGCCGGTTGGTGCTCGTCACGAACGAGACCGTAGACAACATCCTGTCGCTCACGCGCCTCAACGGAATCTTTTCCACCGCGTCTTCCATGAGCGAGGCGGTGGCGACCGTCGCCGTGGACGAGAGCCAGAGCTAGGCACGGTCCACCTGCTGGCGCGATCGAGAGCCTCTCTGAACCTGTTGCGTGCACGACTCTAGGGTTGAGAGGGAAGCAGTGTTTCCTCTGCGGAGCCCTCCGGCACCGACGGAGTCGCAGCGATATCAGCCAGTATCTGTCGAGCCGCAGGTGCGCTGTCACCCTCGGGCTCGAGTTCTAGATAGCGCTCCAACACGGCAATGGCATCATCCTGCCGTTCCGCCGCTCGATAGAATATCCCTGCATTGAAGTAGGCGGGTGCGAACTCGGGCGACTCGATGAAGACCTCCTCGGCCAGCTCGATGGCTCTGAGTACCTGTCCGCTGTAGAAGTAAGTGACAGCGAGGTCGGTCTTGACGTTGGGGTCGCCAGGCTCCAAAGAAAGTGCTCTCTCGTAGTGGGCGCCTGCCGCAATCCACATCGGCACGTCATGGCCGCTTCCGGGACCGAAAGCGTCACGCAGCTGAGCTGCCCAACTGTAGTAGGTGTTCCCGAGGTTGACCATCACCGTGTAGCTTTCCGGTTCGCTCTCGAGCACGGCGATGCCACCCACGATCGATGGGATGTGATTGCTGGCGACGCGCTCGAGCGTTTCGGCGACCTCGGAGCCTGCCGCCGGCTGCTGCTGCGACCTGCCGGCCCCGAAGAGCACCGGCAAGATGCTGCCTCCGGCAAACGCAATCACCACGACGACGACCACGATCTTGACCCATGTAGACGCTTGTTTCTTGTTGATGGCCACGTCGTCTCCTCCTGTGGAGCCAGTTCAGCGGAAGGATCCCGGCATGCCGAGTCGAGCCGGGACCCCTCTGGTCGGTTCCTTCTATTCTGAGTCGCCCTCAGAAGCAGGCTCTTCTTCTCCTTCAGGAGCAGGCTCGGCGTCAGGATCTGGTGTTCCCGTCTCCGTTTCGCCCAGCATCTCGCTGATATCCGGATGATCTGGCGGCATCTGGCCGGACTGCATCTCTTCAGGCGAGAGCGGACGCGCCTCTCCGTCACCCATTCCTGCGGGCATGCCCGCAGGAGAGATGGGCGTGGAAGCACCGGTGGGTATGACGACGCCGATGATGACGCCGATGAGAAGCGCGATGACTCCGATCAGCCCGGCGACGGTCATCGTGACGGTGGGAGGGCCAGCTGCAGCCGACGTGTGCTTGCCGGATGCACGTCCTCGCGCCTGAGGCTTCGAAGCCTCCGGTTCGGCTTTCTTCGGCTCTTTGGCTTCGGCCGGAGTCTCTTCGTCATCGAAAAAGAAGTCTTGATCGCTCACGTGTCGATTCCTCCTACTCTACGGAAGCCCCGCTCGGTGCCCCGATTCAACCAGGATAGTCGCCGTTAACTCGCGCGATTATAGCACGCACCCTGGGCTGAACCTCACCGCGCCCGAAGAACCGGTCGAAGCGCTTGAGCGAAGCGAGAGCCACAGCACCGGCGCCTATCGCAGCGACAGCGCCGGAGACATCGGTATTGATGCCTATCCACGAACCAAGCAAGAAGCCCGCCACGTATCCCGACAGAGCCGCCATCACAGGAACCACATATGCCAATCCCTGAGCCCGCCGTCTGGCCGCCGCCGGAGTCTCCACCTCGACAAGGTCTCCAGGGCGCACACCGTGTTCGTCGACAACGCCTTCGAGAAGCCTTGCTCCCGCTGCCCCCTTGGCGCATGCGCCACAGACCTCGCAATCCGCCGAGGACTCCATCGAGATCAAAGCCGACCCGTCGTCGACGGCCACTACGGTACCGCGTTCGTGCATCGTCATGCTCGTAGCTTGACGCGCATCTCTTCGGCACGCGCTTGGATGCGATCTATGTCGAGCAGGCTCCAACGGCCGGACTCGTAAAGGACCTGCCCGGCCACCATCGTGAACACGACGTTCTCCTGGTTGGCGGTGTGCACGAGGGTGCTGTACGGGTAGAGGGTTGGAATCTGGTGGCTGTGCGAGATGTCGACTGCGATGATGTCCGCCTGTTTGCCCGGCTCCAGAGAGCCGACGCGGTCTTCCATGCCCAACGCGCGCGCCGCATCGAGCGTCGCCATCTTGACGTAATGCCTAGCAACCAGATGAGGCTCGTATCCGACTACCGCGCGTTGGATCAGCAGACCGATGCGCATCTCATCGAACATGTCGAGGGTGTTGTTCGACGCTGGCGAATCCGTCCCGATGCCCAAACGGATCCCGCGGTGCAAAAACGCTGCGATGGGCGCGACTCCCATGCCCAGCTTGGCATTACATCTTGGACAGGTCGCGACCGCCACGTTATGCTCCGCCAACGTCTCGATGTCCGAGTCGTCGACCTGGGTGCAGTGGACCGCGAGCAGTTCGGGTACCTCGTAAAGGCCAAGTTGCTCCACGTAGCGCACTGGGCTCACACCCGTCGGGAGCCAGCCGACATCAACCCCAGAGAACGTCTGCCGGTAATCTACCGCCAGACGGGAGCTCCCATACCTCACGAAGTCGTACTCGTCTCGCGAAGTGGCCAGGTGTGTTGAGACCGGCAGACCTTCGGCGATCGCCTTCTCGGCAACCTTTCGATAGAGCGTAGGATGGGTGCTGTACGTTCCGTGCGGAGCGATGCCTGCGGTGAGCCGCGAGGGATCCCCTAGCTCGTTCCACTCCTGGATATCTTCAGTAGCACGAGCCATGACGTCGTCGATTTCGCGAGGGTCCATTGTCGACACCTCACGGTAGACGAGCGCGCGTACTCCCGCTGAAGCAAGCGCGTGGGCAGAAGCTCCCGAGTCGCTGATGTCGGCGACCGTTGTGATCCCTGACTCCAATGCTTCGGCAGCCCCCAGAAGGGCGGCATCGTTCCAGTCCTGCGCGTCCAGCCGTTCCTCTTTCTCCAGAAGCTGTAGCTTCCACTGGGAGTAAGGCAGATCGTCCACTAGACCGCGCATGGCGGAGAACTCGAGGTGGGTGTGCAGATCGACGAAACCGGGCATCAGCACCGCTAGGCCGAAGTCGCGCACCTCTTCATCGGGATACACCTTTCTCATCTTCTCCGACTCGCCGACCTCGACGATGTGATCGCCGCGGATCAGCACGGCGCCATCTACGATGTGCGGCGCGGCGATCGGAAGCACGTAGCGGGCAGCGAGTAGCATCCGTCTCTCCTCGAAATCGGTGTGGCGCCATTCTAGCAGCACCACGGCGCCGTACTACTTGACGGCCGTGTGTATCGCCACTATGCCTCCGGTGCGGTCCTCCCAGGAGATAGCGGTGAAACCTGCTTCTCGCAGTTCCGCGGCGAGTTGGCCTTGGTTCGGGAAGGAGCGGATGGAGTCGTTCAGATAGCGGAAGGACGCTCTGTCACCGGTGAGAAGGCCGCCTATGGCGGGGATGACGAAACGTAGGTAGAAGTGGTAGAGCCATCGCCACGGAGCGAAAGGTGGTCGAGAGAACTCGAGGATGACGTATCGACCGCCGGCCTTGAGCACCCTTCTCACCTCTGCGAAGTTGGCTTCGCGGTCCGGAAGATTGCGCACACCGAAGGCGACCGTGACAACGTCGAATGAAGCAGCCGGAAAAGGAAGCTCCTGAGCATCGGCCACAGAGAAGACGATCCGCGTGCTGCCACGATACTTGCGAGCCTTCTCCTCGGCCACCTCGAGCATCTCGGGCACGAAGTCGGTGCCGACCACCTCGGCCGGGCGCCCTTGGCGCGCCAGCGCCATCGAAAGGTCGCCGGTGCCCGCACAGATATCCAAAACGCGGCTCGTGCGATTCAGGCGTGCGGCACGCACGGTGGCACGACGCCACATGCGGTCGCTTCCGAGACTCGAAAGCCTGTTGAAGAGGTCGTAGCGCGGGGCTATGAGAGAGAAGATTCCTCTCACACGCTCAGCAGAGGGCCGACCTGGCGGCGGTGCGATAGGTCCGCCCCCGGTGGACTCGGGCATCAAGCCTCCGGATTCTCGCTTGCGGGACGGGGCACGCCGCGTCGGCGCGACCCGAACAGGTTAGCGAGATTCTCCATCAACCACAACACGAGCACGTGGTAGACGTTGCGAAAGCTTGCGTTGCGCGGCCAGTTCAGCTCGCTCTTCTGGCAGATGGTCGACTCGCTCGAGCGGTCCAGCTCCGCTTTGAGCGCAGCTAGCCTGCGCTCTCTGACCGAATCGTCCGTCTCAGCCATGACGCCGTCCACCCGCCGCATCGTGTCGAGTGCCGCCAGTATGCGCTCCTCGGTCCGGGCGGCTGCCGCGGGTTCGACGACGCCTATGCGGCCTTTTAACCGATTAATCCTCAGGCCGGCCTCATAAGTGGCGTCGACCATCTCTTCCTTACTCATCGCGTCGCTCTCGTAGTTCATGATGTGCTTCCAGGTAGGCTGCACGAGCAGCTGGCGGTGTTCCTCTAGCGTGTCGGCCAGCCGCGTGAAACCGTAGGCGGCTGGATCGTCGAAGACCATGGAGCCCGGATCCAAGAAAGGCGCCATCGGCGATGAGAAGCACAGAAGCCTCGGGTCGTCGCCGACCCTCGCGTAGAGCGATTCGATGTAGTCGGCACTGCTCAGGACCGAAGCCGCGGTCTGCCGAGGAATGCCCGTCATGAAGTACAGATCGAAGCGCTTGCAGCCGTTTCGCAGCGCCGCTGCTATCGACTGCTCGACCTGCTCGGTGGTGTAGTGATGCTTGCCGAAGACCTCGCGCAGCCCATCGTCGTGCGTCTCGATACTGATCTCGACGGAATAGTCCCGCAGGTGTTCGTCCAGGAAGCGATAGAAGTCCTCAGCCGGGGGCCTGAAGAACTCGAAACCGATGGGGTTGCGCAGGTCGATCTTGGAAAGCCCGCGAATGAACGCCTCGGCATAGTCCTGCCCCCCCTGCTGGAAGTCGTTCAGGACGAACACCGGGCCGGGAATGTAGCGCTGTATGTGTGCGATGTCGCGAACCAGCAGTTCCGGGTCCCGGAATGCCACCTTCTTGCGTCCGAAGTGGTTGCGGAAAGAGTACGCGCTACCGCCGCATGTGATGCAGTTGTGGCTGCATCCTCGGCACGTTAGCGAAGCACAGACCGGGTACTGGAGCCAGTCCTTGAAAGGAACGAAGCCCATCATGTCGCGGTAGCGGATCACGGCCCTCATGTTGAAGGAGTAGTCGAGCGAGATATCGTTCATGTCCTCAAGAACCCAGTCCAACGGATTGCTGACTACGGAGCCATCGGCCTTCTTGTAGGTGAGGTTGGGGATGTCGTCGACGCGCCCCTTGCCCTTGAGCGCGAGGAGCAGGCGTGCCATGGGCTCCTCGGTGGAGTCTCCGCGAACGACGTAGTCGACACACGGGTAAGAGACAAGCTCTTCGTGGAAGTAGCTCGCGGACAACCCGCCGAAGATCACCGGCGTGTCCGGATGGTACTTCTTGACGATCTTGGCGACCTCGACAGAACCGTGCGCATGAGGCAGCCAGTGCAGATCGATGCCAAAAGCGACCGGATTCATCTCGCGGATCCCCCGTTCGACGTCGAAATCAGGGCGATGGAGCATGAGAACCGCGAGGTTCACGATCCTGACCTCCAACCCGTGCCGTTCGAGATACTCGGCCATAGTCGTGAAACCGATGGGATACATCTCGAAGACGGGAGTGGATGGGACCATGTCGGATACGGGTCCGAACATGATGGAGCGCTCGCGGAAATCGTAGACGCTTGGGGCATGCAACAATACGAGATCCACGCGCGACATGAAGCCAGGCCCTTCCTGTCGTGAGCGGCCTTATCGTGGCACCCCCGGCAGGGTACCGGCCGAGACCGAACGGATGGCAGTATAGCACGGGCCGTGCCGAGTCGTGCCGACAACCTTACCGTCGACCCTAAGAGCTTGATTCGCCGTCCGGAACGGCTGTCCTGCCCGACGACTGGACGTGCGCGGTCATGGCGCTATCCGCCGCCCCCGCCGCCCCCGCCGCCGAACTGTTGCGCGTGACAATTCTTGCACAAGGAGTTGTCCTCGGCAGGTCTGACCAGGAAGTATTCGGCGTCGCTCTCGTGCGGAAACACCTGGAAGCGCGGGTTGTCCGACTCTTCGGTTCCGTGCGGCTTGGTCGCCCTGAACTCCTGCTCAGCGCCTGTGAGCGTGGGGTTGGCTCCCCCTTCGGTCGGCCCGACGGCGCGAGCGTCCTCGTGACACTGCTGGCACAGCGGACCCCAGCCGTCCTGCAGAGCGGTCTTCTTAGAACCTCCAGGGCCAGGGCCCGGAGCAGCATCCGGATCGTCCGGCATCACGTAACCGCGGTTGCTCTGCCCGAGCGTCCCCATGGTCGTCTCGTAGGATCCGACCCCGGTTATCACGGGCAGCCAGTCGTAATAGTAGTGGTCGCCCTGCATCACGGGATGGTTCTGCATCTGCTGCGGGTCCCCGGGAGCAGGATCGTGCCCGCCTATCCGGCCCTTGTGACACGACGCGCACCACTCAGTCCCATACACCGCAACCGTGGTCTCGGCGCTGGTGGGAACTTGTCTGAGCAGCCGGTTGGTCTTGAGAGTATAGGCGGTCTCGCTGGACACCGAGGCCCTCAAGCGATCGCCGGTGAACGGCTCGACCGTGTTCGCATCGTGCGGCGAGTGGCAATCGCTGCAGGTCAGCGTACCACCTGGACCGGTAAGGCCGGGATTCTCGTTGTCGCCTCCGGATGGATCCCCTCCGGGTATGGTCGTATGGCCAGGGTCTTCCACCCGATGGGCGGCGGCCGGCGGCTGCCCCGTGCGTGCCTCGATGGTCCCGTAGACACTCCTGCCACCGGTGCCGTCGTGGCACGACTCGCAGGTGGCCTTGATCGTGGCGCCAGGAAGCAATTTCGAGCCTCCCGCCGGCGCTCTGTGCACGAAATGGCACGTCTGACACTTGTTGGTCCCGGTCGTGTAGCCACCGTGGGGACCCTTGCGTCTGGCGGCGAGAAGATCCGGGTCGTCTCCAGGATTCAGGATGCCTTGCTCGGAGGCTCCGTGGCAGTCGACGCACTCCGAGCGCGGAACGCCCTCTGGATAGGTCGCAAGCTCGTTCGGATATGCGATCGCAACGCTTGCGGCCGACAAGATCGCAAGCGTGGTCAGAGCCGCGATGGTTACTCTCTCGGCCAGCTTCATGCGCGCCGATCTTTCTAATCTATCGAGTCTCATCGAAGGCGGGCCCAACCTGAGATACCCTTAAGTCATCCCCATTCTGGCATCTCGCCATCTGAATCACAATCACTTCCGAATCCCGCCGAAGCTAACGCTCGACCCGCAAGACTTGCACCCTATCGTTCTCCTTGTCCGCGACCAGGATGAGATCGCCCGCCGCGTCTATGCCGTTCGGGAAGTTCAACTGCGCAGGCAGGACACCTCGGCTGCCGTAGGAGCCGATCGGCTCGCCTCCGCTGTCGAGGAGCACGACCGAGAACCCGAACGCATCTATGACCGCTACCGTCGCGTCGTCGAGGACCGCAACGCCCCTCGGAAGACCGAACTCGTATGGTGTGCCGCCCCGCAAGCCCGTCTCCCACTTGTAAGCACCGTCGATCGTGAAGGCCTGGATGCGGCCGTTGTTGGAGTCCGCGACGATGACCGTCGAGTCCGGCATGATGGCGATGCTGTTGGGACGCTCGAGCTGACCGGGGCCGGTCCCCGGACGTCCGAACTGCCTGACGAACTCGCCTTTCTTCGTGAAGGCCACGACCTGATAGCTGTCGACCGCATATACGAGATCGCCCCATAGCGCGATGTCGGTCACGGCGATGCCGGTACCATCCTGCCCCGACGAACCCCTTCCCACCAGCTCGCCGGGATCGGGAAAGCGGCGCAAGAAACTGCCGCGGGAGTCGAAGACCTGAATCTGGTCGTTGCGGAAATCGGCGACATAGACATCACCGTTGTCGTCTACCTCGATGCCGAGGGGGGAGTTCATGAGTCCCTCCTCCCAAGTGGCCTCATATCCAGCCAGAGGCTTTGCGATGCCGAACCCACCGAATTCGAACAAGTACCGCCCCCGCGACGAGAACACTGCCACGCGGTTGTGGTTCGTATCGGTCACGTAGATACGTCCGTTCGGCCCGAAAGCCGCGCCCATCGGGCGGCTGAAACTCGGATTCTCTCCTCGGCCTGGACCTTCGATGACGAGCACCGGCGTGAGGCCAGCGATGGTCTCACCGCCCCGAGCCGTGAACCCGCCAGTGCGGAGAAGGTAGAGAATCAGGAGCGCGATCAAGGCGATCAGCAGCACGAAGAGCACTGCGGCGAGCAGAAGGTACGACTGGCGCGGGGTCAACCTGCGCGAAAGCCCTTCGGCTTCGGCAGCTTGCATCTCCCCGGTCATGGCGTCACCCCCAGACGCTTCAATCCCCCAAGCGCGTGGCCGGGACTCACCGCCAGCGTCTGAGGCAAGACCTTCTCGCCTTCGCCTCCCTGGCCGAGTTCGATGAGCGATGGAGTCTCGCCGAAGAGCGCGGCACTGTAATCCGGCTCGCCGCTCGTCACGGCAAGGACGAGGAACAATCCCGTGCCGATCACGGCGACGAGCAATGCGATGACGAGAACTGCAAGCCACGCGGGAACGAGAGCAGACGGTTCGTGCGCCTGCTTTGGAACGACAGCGCTTGCGATCCGGTCTGCCTCAGTGGTGCGAGACTTCGTGGTCACGAAGACGTCCTCCGGAATGGAAGTTCACGACAGGCCGCGATAAACACGCCCGATGCTGGGCCCGACTTCCGGGGACCTGCCCTCTACTAGTTGTTCGCTGCAGGGCCTCTCACGTGACAAGCTGCGCACCATGGCGGCTCGTGACACTCGAAGCATCCCTGTGCTCCTTGATCTCGCACGAAGTCCGCGTGTTGCGGCAGCCATTCGCGCATTGGATCGGAGCCTTCGTGGTGGCATTCGCTGCAGAAGTCGCCACCAGCCACAGTCGTGTGGCATGGCGCGCAAACCTCGGGTCTTTCCTTGCCGTCATCGCCATGGTCCTGGGCGAAACCCGCAGGGTGGGGCATCTCGAGGCCATGGCACCCGTCGCAGAACTGCCGCTCGATGTGACAGGTGGAACAGTAGCCTACAGTCGCAGGCTCAGGGAGATGCGCGAGCTGCTTGTACATCGGATCGTCAGTGTGCGGCTCGTCCAGGTCTTCGCGCGCCGTCGTGTAGGATTCGTAATCCTCCATCGCGAGTGCAGCGTGACCGCTGCTATCACCGTATTCCTCGAAGAAGCCGTCCTCGAAATGGTTCGCGGGCCTAAGCTCGAAGTCGGGGGTGTGACAGGCCGGGCATGCTCCGGTCGCGACGATGCCGCTCACGGACTCGCCTGTAAGCGTGTGACAGCGGAAGCACGCCGTCATCTCCATGAAGTCGTCGTGCGGCTGGTTGGGCTCGCCGGTGTTGGGATCTTTGAGCGTGAGATCGAAGTCCTCGCGGTGC
>PWVH01000065.1 GCA_003563465.1 Coriobacteriaceae bacterium
GGCACGGAGCCTTCTCTGCGGCCGTCGATAGCAACAACTATCCGCTCCGAGCCGAAAGCGTCCGAAGCTTCTCGTACGAGTTCTTCCCTGCGAACAGCAGCGCTACTCACTGAGACCTTGCTTACGCCCACCTCGAAGAGCTCCTCCATGTCTTTTAGTGTCGAGATGCCGCCGCCGACAATCAGAGGGGTGTCCTCAAGGACTTCTGCGACTGCACGGGCCCATTCGACCCGGGTCTTGCGGCCCTCGACCGTGGCCGCTATGTCGAGCATAGCGATCTCGTCGGCGCCTGCTTCCTCGTAGAATTTCGCGTTGTCTACCGGGTCCCCGACATCGCGTAGATCGACGAAGTGGACGCCTTTGACCACGCGACCGTTCTTCATGTCCAGGCACGGGATGATCTTGACTGGCTCCACGAGGGTCCCCTCTCGTCAGACGCCGCAACACACTCGGCATTCTAGCCGAACCGGCGCTCGGCACCGTCTCTGCCTCCACCGAATTGCCAGCGGTTGCCTCACGATCTCATCCCCATAGAGCCCTCGAGCGTGAGCGGAGATCTCCTCGAGCCTTGAGCGCGCCTCGGCGAGCAGCGTTTCACTGAGGTCCACGCCGGCCAACAGCTCGGTTCCCTGACCTCACTGGTAAGCATCGTGCAGATACAAGCCGCCCGCGCAGCCGACGTCCAGCACCCTTGGATATACCCCCGAGCCGATCTGCTCCCAGGGCTCCCCAGCTTCGCGAGGCTTGCGATGACGAAGTTACAACGCACGTGAAGCGCCACTGGAGAGCGGCCCATGAGCCGCCTCTCGTGCTGCCCACAGACATCCTTCTCATCCATGCAAGCATGATAGCCTGTACTCCACGGGTGACCGATTCCGCCAACATCGGGACACGCCTGCTCATCGATGCAAGGAGCGGCATGCTCGCGGTAAAGGAACTCCTCGGCAGCAAACTCAAGTTCGGCCTCATCGCCCTCGCGATAGGCCTGGTGGTCTCGCTCACCCTGCTGATGGCAGCTATGTCCGAGGGGCTTCTTACCGGCATGACCGGTGCCAAGGGCTCGCTTGCCGGAGATGCGCTGGTCTTCCAGGGGGACACCTATCCCATCCTCGAACGTAGTGTCCTGTCCGCCGAAGACCTCCAGAGAATCGCCTCGGCCGAGGGAGTAGCGAATTCCTACGGCATCGGACACGTGATCGTGTCCGTGAACTCGACCGACGAGCCTTTCGATGCACGTGTCTTCGGACTTGGCGACCGTTTCGATCAACTACCGCTTGTCGAGGGCGACCTGGTATCCGGACCCGGTCAGGCCGTGATCGACGTGACCGCAAAGGTGACTGGAGTCGGTATCGGCGACACCCTAGGCCTCACACCCATAGACGAGGAACTCGACGTGGTCGGAATCACGGAGGACCGCCAGTATGTGATGACTCCCGCAGTCTATGTCGACCTGCCTACATGGGAACGCCTCTACCTGGTCACGGCATTAGGTCGGATGCAGGATGCAGAAGGACACGGCGCGCCGGAACCCGAACTCTTGGCCCGACAGGTCTCAGGCAGTGCCTCCATAGCAGCAGTAGAGCTGGAGGAAGGCTTCACGCTGGAACGCCTCGCGTCCGAACTGGGCTCCGATTTCGTAGTGGTGACCCCTGAAGAGGCCGCTCTGGCAGGAAACGGCATGCCGGAGATGGTTGTTGCGATAGGCGGCATCCAGGTCGTGTCGCTTGCAATCGGAGCCCTCATAGTCGGTGTGTTCTCTTACATAACGACGTTGCACAAGACCGGGCAGATCGCCGCCATCAAGGCGCTCGGCGCTTCGAACGGCTATGTCTACCGTCAGCTGCTCGTCCAGATCACGCTTCTTGTCCCCGTCGCATCCGCGTTCGGCCTTGCGATGACGCTCGGAGCCAGCCTATCGATGCCCCCCACGATGGGACTCGAACCACAGCCAGAACGCTGGGCCATAACCCTCGTCCTCGTCTACATCATGGCCTATCTGGGAAGCCTGTTCTCGCTGCGCAGTATCCTGGCTATCGACCCCGCGACCGCGCTCGACCGCGCGGAGCACTAGGAGCCGTCCATGAGCCTGCTGGAGGTAAGGAACGTATCCAAGTCGTACGGCAGCGGACACGCCAGTGTCACCGCTCTGAGCGACGTATCCTTCGTGCTCGACGAAGGCAGGCTGCTCGCCGTGCTCGGCCCGTCAGGCTCCGGGAAGACCACGCTACTGTCCATAATCGCCGGGCTGCTCAGACCCACGAGCGGACAGATAATCATCGACGGCAAGCCTATACATCTGCGCTCCAACCGAGAAGCCGCCGCGTTTCGACGCAGCCGGGTGGGCCTGGTCTTCCAAGACCATCATCTCGTGCATTATCTCACCGCCAAAGAGAACTTGCTGCTCGTCCCTCACCTTTCCGGACGCATCCAGCATCAGCATCGCGAGCTTGCCTCATCGCTGCTCGGGGAGTTCGGTCTTGAGGCCCGAGCAAATCACACACCCTCGATGCTCTCGGGGGGAGAGCGACAGAGGGTCGCTATCGCGCGCGCGCTCATGAACGAACCTCGGATAATGCTTGTCGACGAACCAACGTCCAATCTCGACACCGAACGCGGACGACAGGTGGTCGAGATGCTGAGCCGCCATATCAGCGGACGCGAGATGACCTGCGTGATGGTCACTCACGATCCGCGGATGGCCGAAGCAGCCGACGAAGCGCTCCATCTCATAGACGGCCGAGTGCATTCCGCAGATGCCGAAGGAGTCCTTGCCTCAGCACCCTAACTGGCCCTGCGCCGCCGGTAGCAGCGTGGATCAGGCCCCCAAAGCCCCGCACCGCACGCATATGCGCGAGAACGGCAGCCCCAGCAGTCCTCGCTCAGGCCACAGCTCCTGCACTCCTCGAGACAGACGTCGCCTCTCTTGAGAGCGAGCAGCAGAAGCTCCTCCGTGTGTCGCTCCAGACATCCGGCCAGCCCGCCTTCGTCACGCACCGTGCAAGCGCCCTCGCGGATCGTGGCACACGGTGTCACCGTGCCGTCGTTTAACACCGCCACCGTAGCCGAACAATACCGCTTGTCCACACAGTTCATCGGCATGCGCCCGCCCCATTGACGCTCGCAGCGTCGGTGCGCCGAACGCACGGCCTCTTCCGACGGGATGAAGCGAACGAGCTTTCCGGGCGGCGTATCGGGCCTCAGATAGGTGTGGTAGACGTTTAGCGAGGTCCGAATCCCGTAACGCGCTTCGAAGGTTTCGATCGTGGCGATCGCATCCTCGGCTGTCTGAAAGCCGGTCAGGGTCATGGAGTTCAGTATTTGATCGGCAGGGTATCCGGACTCGATCAAACGCTCGACGCCGAGCAGGATCGCGGCCATGTCATCTGCTGTCCGCCCAGGGTGCATGGACTCGTAGAGTTCAGAATCCAGCGTTGATAGGTGCACCGAAATCAGTCCCTCGGCGCATAGTCTCGCTGTCGCTTCGGCTACCTGCCCGTGAATCAGCGGCAGCCCGCCTGTCCAGACGTTGTTGCGAAGCCCCAGTCCGCGAGCGTACTCCATGACTTCGAAAACGCCGATGCGGTCCAGCGGTTCGCCCCCGAGCCACTCGATGGCCGTGACTCCGAGCGCGCTAGCGTCGTCCAGCACGGAGATGATTTCTTCGTCACCGAGTGCCTGCTCCGGCTCGGGCAGGGCATTCATGTAGCAGTAGACGCAACCCTGATTACAGGCATCGTTGACTTCCAGCTGCAACGCATAGACTCCGTCGCGCTCGTACGCGGCGTGCAGTGCCGCGAAATCGATCACTTTCGACCTTTCCTCTGTCGGCAGTCAGAGAGGCCACCTTAGACCGCAACGGCCCGCCGTTCAAGCACCCTTATCCGCCGAAGGGCCGTTGTCGCGGCCGCAGGCACAAGAGACACCTCTCCGAACCTGGACACGCCTGCCGATCGAGAAACTCGAGTTCGAGTCCCGCCCCCTCGAAGGTACCGTAGTCGACGGCGGCAGCGATCTCGCAGAGCAAATCCACCCGCTCCGGCGAACAGCCCGCCTCCCGCCAGGCCTCGACAAGCGGGCATGCGGTCATGCGCAGCAGGATGCGCTCGCTGACTGACTCCTCGACACCAGAAGGCAAGTCCTCCACCCCCGGGGCGAACAGCGCCCCGCCACACGGCGAGCTCTCCACGAACTTCCTGCCCAGCTCGGCAAGATCACCAGCCTCCACCGCTGCGCGGTAGCGCTCGCCGATTTCCGCTCCACGCCGGTAGATGGCCCGTTTCATGGTGTTCACGGCGCGCTCGAGACCTAGTTCGGCCTCGATCTCGTCGAGCAGGTGCGCATAGATGAGCGCGCGATTCTCGAAAGCTGCGCGAGTCTCTGCTCGGGACTCGACGAGTGCGGCTAGGAGCTCCTGCTCGCTATTCGCGCTCATCTCTCAGCTCCCCGGGCTCCTCCGATACCGGCATGGTAACTCTGCAGCGAGCGCACTCGGTCTCGCGACTCGCGATAGGCTGCAATGCCCTTGGCCGCCGCAAGAGCGGCAGCTGTAGTGGTGATGTAGGGAACCCTGTGTCTTATGGCTGCCTTTCGGATATAGGAGTCGTCGAACTCGCTAGTCTTGCCGGCTGGCGTGTTGACTACGAGCTGAATCTCTCCATTCTTGATGGCGTCCTCGATGTTGGGGCGTCCCTGATGAAGCTTCAGTATCGATTCCGCGGACACACCACGGTCGCTCAAGAAATCTTGCGTTCCGGATGTGGCAAGAATCCTGAATCCGAGCCCGGCGAACTCGCGAGCCGCCGGCAACACGAGCTCGCGATCGCGCTCGGCCACCGTGATGAGAACGGTGCCCTCCATCGGAGTTCGTTGCCCGGCGGCTTCCTGGGCCTTGTGAAAGGCCAGTCCGAACGAGCTCGCCATCCCCAGAACCTCCCCGGTGGAACGCATCTCGGGGCCCAAGAGCGGGTCTACCTCGGGGAACATGTTGAAGGGAAAGACCGCTTCCTTGACTCCGAAGTGCGGAATCTCGCGTTTCTCAAGCCCTAGGCCGGACAGTTTGGCGCCGAGCATCACCTCGGTGGCGAGGCGAGCCATCTGGATGTCGCAGACCTTTGACACGAGCGGGACGGTGCGCGAAGCTCGCGGGTTGGCCTCCAGCACGTAGACCACGTCTTCTGAGATCGCATACTGGATGTTCATCAACCCAACCACACCGATATCTGTCGCGATCCTCCTCGTGTACTCCTCGATCGTGGCGATATGCTCGTCGGCCACGGTGACTGGCGGGATCACGCAAGCCGAATCGCCCGAGTGCACGCCCGCGTACTCGATGTGCTGCATGATCGCAGGAACGAACGCGTCCTTTCCATCGGCGATGGCGTCGGCCTCGCATTCGATAGCATTCTCCAAGAAGCGATCGATCAGAATCGGGCGCTCGGGAGTCACATCGGCTGCGGCCCTGACGTAGCGCACCAGCATCTCCTCGTCGTGCACGATCTCCATTCCTCGACCGCCGAGAACGTAGCTCGGCCGCACGATTACCGGATAACCGATGTCAGCGGCGACCCGAATGGCCTCCTCCAGCGTGGACGCCATGCCCGCTTCCGGCATCGGGATGCCAAGACGCGTCATGATCTTCGAGAAGCGATCCCTGTCCTCGGCAAGATCGATCGTCTCGGGAGAAGTGCCGATGATCGGAACGCCGGCCTCTTCCAACGCGAGCGCGATGTTCAGCGGCGTCTGCCCCCCGAACTGCACGATGACGCCCTCCGGCCGCTCTTTCTCGTAGACAGCGAGCACGTCTTCGACGGTAAGCGGCTCGAAATAGAGCTTGTCGCTCGTGTCGTAGTCTGTCGAGACCGTCTCGGGGTTGCAGTTGACCATGATGGTCTCGTAGCCGAGGTCGCGCAGCGCGAAAGCAGCGTGCACGCAACAGTAGTCGAACTCGATGCCCTGCCCGATACGGTTGGGTCCGCCACCGAGCACCATGATCTTTCGTCGATCGGACACCTCTACGCTGTCCCGAGCGTTGTAGGTCGAGTAGTAGTATGCGGCGCTGTCCACACCGCTCACGCTTATCGACTCGTAGCCGTGAACGATACCGAGGCCGAGCCGTCGCTCGCGAATCTCCTTCTCGCTCACGCCGAGGAGAAGCGCCAGGTAGGCGTCGGCGAACCCGTCTCTCTTTGCTCGCTCGAGCAGATCGTCCGGCAGTTCGGCGCCTCGGCAGGCGAGCAGCTCTTCTTCCAGCTCGACGAGCTCGCGCATCTGCTCGATGAACCATGGCTTGATGTGTGTCCTCTCGTTCAGAGTCCCAACGTCTGCCCCCTTGCGCAAGGCCTCGTACATGATGAACTGCCGCTCGCTTGTCGGCCCGGCTAGAAGCCCCATGAGCTCTTCTACAGAACGATCGTGGTAGTCCTTGGCGAACCCGAGACCGAATCTGCCTATCTCGAGCGAGCGAACAGCCTTCTGAAGAGCTTCTTTGTACGTCTTGCCGATGGACATCACTTCGCCCACAGCGCGCATCTGCGTGCCTAGCCTGTCGATGGCTCCCGGAAACTTCTCGAACGCCCATCTCGCGAACTTGACCACCACGTACTCACCGGAAGGCGTGTAGAGATCGAGCGTCCCGTCGCGCCAGTACGGAATCTCGTCCAACGTCAGACCGCCTGCAAGCAGCGAACTGACCATCGCAATGGGGAATCCTGTAGCCTTGCTCGCAAGCGCTGAGGAGCGCGAAGTGCGTGGGTTGATCTCTATGACCACGATACGGTCTGTGACAGGGTCGTACGCCCACTGAACGTTCGTCCCGCCGATGACCTCGATCGCTTCCACGATCGCGTACGAGCGCCTTTGCAGCCGTTCCTGCAGCTCAGTCGGTACGGTCAGCATCGGGGCCGTGCAGTAGCTGTCGCCCGTGTGCACGCCCATCGCATCGACGTTCTCGATGAAGCAGACTGTCACCATCTGCCCTTTCGAATCCCGGACCACCTCCAGTTCGAGTTCCTCCCAGCCAAGCACCGACTCCTCCACTAGAATCTGCCCGACGAGGCTGGCCTGGATGCCGCGAGCGGCCACAGTGCGCAGCTCCTCCACGTTGTAGACGAGCCCGCCTCCAGTTCCACCCATCGTGTAAGCGGGCCGTATCACGACCGGATAGCCGAGTCCGGCCGCGACGTCTTCTGCCTCAGTCACGCTCATCACGGTGGTGCTCTTGGGCATCTCGACACCGAGCCGGTCCATCGTCTCTTTGAACGCGAGGCGATCCTCGCCGCGCTCTATCGCGTCCGCACCGACACCGACGATCTGAACGCCGTACTCTTCGAGAACGCCTCCGCGAGCGAGTTCCGCAGAGAGGTTCAACCCGCTCTGCCCTCCCAGGTTTGGCAACAAGGCATCAGGCCTCGCGGCCGCAATTATCCTGCCGAGCGTCTCGAAGTTGAGCGGTTCGATGTAGGTTTCGTCGGCCATGACCGGGTCGGTCATAATCGTGGCGGGATTGGAGTTCACCAGCACGACTTCGTAGCCCAGAGCACGAAGGGCTTTACACGCTTGCGTACCGGAGTAGTCGAATTCGCAGGCCTGCCCTATGACGATCGGCCCGGAGCCTATGATCATTATCTTTCGGATGTCGTCGCGTCTCGGCAATTCGTCTTCTCCTCTGATGCCCGGTTTCTGTTCCTCACAACCCGTGAGATTCACTAGGCCCCTATAGGCCTGAAGCGATGATAGCGCAGAGGCCTGAGACAGACGGCCTCGCGTTGTTTTCGCGCTTGGACCGCTCGACAGCATTGGCCTACTCCGCTAGTATCCTGACTGAACGTTCAGTCAGCTGCAACGGTCAGTCAGTGCCAGCGTTCGGTCAGCTTCATCTCTGGCGGCAGCCGAAGGCCACGATCACGAAAGGGGTGTCTGTGTCCAGACTTCCGGAGACCGATGAGGGTCGCACCACTCGCAAGCGTATCCTAGCCGTGGCTACCGAGCTCTTCGGCGCCGCTGGCTTCGACTCGGTCTCGGTCTCAGACATCGCCGATGCCGGGGGGATATCCACAAGCCTGATCTACTACCACTTCGAGGACAAACAATCGCTCTACCAGGCGATAGCTGCAGACGGCGTCGCCACCATGCGTGCCGCCCTACTCCCCATGCTGGAATCGGCGGACTCGCCCGAGCACCGGCTACGGCGCTTCGTCTCGAATCATATCGCCGCCACCTTCGAGCGCGAGAGCATCATGAGGGTCCTCGTTCGCGCCGTCACCGACATGAGAGGTCCCGTACCGGACGCTATCCTCGCCCACACCACCGAGATGGTCTCGGCGCTCGCTAGCGTCATAGAGGAGGGAATCGCCGACGGGGCCTTCCGCCCGACCGATTCTCGTCTGGCGGCCGCATGTCTCTTCGGCCTCATCAACATCCACATCACCGCGCGAGTGTTGGACGTGAGCGTGGTCGGCAAGGGCGCGGTAGACGCAGAAGAGCTTGCCGGCTTCGTGTGCGACCTGTTCCTTGGCGGCATGCGGGTATGCTGAGGCGTTTCGCGAGAGCCGTTGTGCGCGAGCGCAAGCAGGTGCTCGCCATCGCGGCCCTGCTCACGATTCTCGGCGCATACGGCACGCTCAACGCCTCTATCAACTACGATCTGCTCTCCTACCTCCCGGACGACCTGCCTTCAGTGCAAGGATTCGAGCTGCTCAACGAGGAGTTCGCGCTGGGCGACACGGCGCAGATACTGGTCGAGGACGCCTCCGACATCGAAGCCCGCGAACTCACCGAGCGCATCGCGGCCATAGAGGGCGTCAATAGCGTCAACTGGGTCACGGACTTCCAGAAGCTCGAGGTGCCGAGAGAGTTCTGGGACGCCGCTGTAAGGGACAACTACTTCTCCGAAGACGCCACGATCATCCAGGCGAGCTTCGATCACCCCCAAAACGACCCCAGGACCGCCACGGCTTACTCGGAGCTCCGAGACGTCCTGGGCGGCCGTACGGCGAGCGTGGCGGGCCTCGTACAACTCGACCTGCAGGAGGTCATCGATCGAGATCGCGTGCGCTTCGCCGTGGCCGCACTCGTGTTGGTGACTGCAGTGCTCTTGCTCACCCTGCCCTCGATAGCGGTACCCATGACCTTCGTCGTCACGATCGGCTCTGCGGTGCTGATAAACCTCGGACTCTCCTATTACCTGGGGCAGGAGATATCCTACTTGACGGGCGTCATAGTCTTCGCGCTGCAGTTCGCCGTGACGATGGACTACGCCTTGTTCCTCTACCACCGGTTCGAAGAGGAGAAACAGACAGGTCTTGCCGAGGAAGAAGCCATGGTCGAAGCCATCGCCACCACCTTCAAGTCGATAGTCGTCGCATCGCTTACGACCATGGCGGGATTCCTGGCTCTCAGCGTGATGCAGCTCGGTTTCGGCAAGGACATGGGCCTCACCCTCGCACGCGGAGTCCTGATTACGGTCGTAGCCGTCATGACCGTGCTTCCCGCACTGCTGCTCACCTTCGCCCGGGTAATCGACCGCGTCAGACACCCTGTCAAACAGCTCGATTTCGCTGGCCTCGGCGGCCTGATCGGGCGGCATGCAGGCAAGCTGGCCCTTCTTGCGCTGTTGCTGTTCGTCCCGGCGCTCTGGGGCTACAGCAAGCTCACTCTCAACTACAACATCAACGAGGGCCTGCCGGCCGATCTGCCCTCGCTCACCGCCCAAGACCGCATAGCCGAGACGTTCGGGCGCAAAGAGACCCTCTTCTTGGTCGCCGAAGACACCGGTTCCCGGGTGGACATAGAAACGCTCAACGATCGAGCCAAGCAGCTTCCCGGCGTGACCGGGACGTTCGCCTACACGGAGCTCGTCGATCCGCGCATACCCGAGGAGTTCGTGCCTTCCGAGGCGCGCGAGGCCTTCTTCGCCAACGACCATACCTACATAGGTGTCGACTCCCAATACGAGATCGGCGATGCCGGGCTCGAGAAGCAGATCGCAGCATTGGACGATATCGCCGAGGAGCACGTCTCCCAAACCTACGTGACCGGGCAAGCCGTCTTGGTCAAGGACCTGGAAGAGGTGTCGGCGGGCGATATCGACCTCGTCAACATCATCTCCGTTCTAGCCATCTTCATCATGATCGCGATCGCGTTCAAGTCGCTCGTGATACCGATCGTGCTCGTAGGACTGATCCAGCTTGCAATCCTGATGAACCAGGCGTTCTCCGGCTATGCGGGCACCGAGATTATCTTCATCGCATCGCTGGCGATAGGCGCCATTCAGCTCGGAGCCACCGTCGACTACGCGATCCTGCTCACGACGCGCTACGAAGAGGCTCTTGCCAAAGGCGGTAATCCTCGACAGGCGGTGGCCAAAGCGCTCGGCGGAGGCGGGCAATCCATCCTCGTCAGCGCCGGAACTATGTTCGCGGCGACACTGGGCATGGTGCTCATGAGCACTCTTGCGACCATATCGGACCTCGCTCTTCTCATCTCCCGTGGAGCGCTGATCAGTTTCGCGGTCGTTGTGCTGCTCCTGCCCGGTGTGCTCGTCGCGCTGCAACCGCTTCTCGAGAGGACCAGCCTGGGCTGGCCGAAAGCCCGAAGGAAAGAGGGATGAACATGCCGCCGCGCCGCAATCGCAGACCGACAACGATGACAAGCACGAGGTGGCGCGCAGTCACGCTCGCAGCCATGATCGCGTTCGCGATCGCTGCTGCCTCGTTGACTGCCGCCGCGCCTTCCTCGGCAGACGAGGTCGAGATCATAGACAGCGAGACCGTCTACGCCCTCATGGATGCCGAGGGCGAACAGCGAAAGACCATCGTCGTGAACTGGACACAGGTACACGCCACCGGCGTCGTGACGATAGAGGATCCGGCGAACATAACAGACCTGGAGTCGCTCACCGACGGATTCGAGCCGCAGCTCTCTAACGGTATGGTGCGCTGGAGTGCCGATGTCGACGGGTCGGCGGACTTCTTCTACCGCGGAGTGACCGAAGAACCGCTCCCCATCGAGCTTTCGGTCGCTTACACGCTCGACGGCAGAAGAGTCAGTACAGCGGAGCTGGCAGGAGCAAGTGGCCGCTTGCGGATCGAAATCAGCGTGGTCAACAAGCTGAGGCGCGAGGAGCAGATATCCTTCGACGGTTCGCTCGATGTCTTCAAACAACGTACCGAGGAGTACTGGGTGCCTCTGCTCTGCATCGCCCAAGTGAAGCTCGACGGAACACGTTTCACGAATATCGACGCCGGAAACGCCCCGCTGACGATCACCGGGGACGAGATGGCCTACATGCTCATGATGTTTCCGCAAGACGAGGACTCGGCGGCAATCGAGATGGACGGACATGACATCGAGATTCAGCCGATCGTAGTCACGGTCTTTCCGAACATGCCCGGCGAAGCCGACCTGGACTTCGCCGATGACCTGGATGAGATGCGCGTGGGTATCGATGGACTGGTTCAGCTTTCCGAAGCCCATGTATCCGTGCTCGACGCGGTGCTCCAGAGGGAAGAAGACCTCTCGGCGCTCTCTGGCCTGGAGACGGCCTCAGCGGACTTCGCAGAGCTTGCCGATGGGGTAGGCAGAATGCGTGATGGGGCCAACGGCCTAAGCCAGCTGAGTTCAGCACAGACTGCCTACCTCGACGGAGTCGTCGGCGGCATCGACGCTGGCCGCTTCGATGACATCGGCCAACTACAGGAGGCGCTCGGCTTGCTGGCCGACGGGATAGCCGACCTCAAGAACGGCACTGATGCACTGTTGGCGCTGCTGGACGGCCAGATCGAGCTTATGCAACAGCTGCGCACCTCTAACGCCACGATGCTCGCTTTGGCCGAGGACAGGGCGACCGCATATCCCACCGATGTCACGTCAACGGTGCTAGCTGTCGGATTGGCACAGCAACAGCAGCTGGTGAGCGTGATCACCTCGGGTGGCGTGGTATACGAACAGCCAGTGCCAGGTATCGACTCCACCAGGGAGGGACTCGCAGAGATCTCGAAGGGACTCGGCGAGACGCACCAAGCGATAAGGCAGCTCGAGACCGAAGCTGCGGCCCTGCGGCAGATTCCGACGGCGTTCCGCCAGATCGAGTCGGCACTCGTGGTGTTGCGCGACGGGGGGACCGTAGCAGGCGAGCAGCTGCCCGGACTGCGCACCACCTCGACAGGATTGCACTCCGTGTCCACGGGATTGGCCGAGCTGGAAAGAGGCCTTGCTGGGGCTACGGCAAGCGTGGCAGAACTCGAGGCCCTGCCTGGAATGCTCAGAGAACTCTTCGGCACATTGCAGGCTCTCAAGAGCGGAGGACCTGTCCGCGGAGAGAGACTTCCTGGCATCAAGACGACCATCGAAGGGCTGGAAGGCCTGTCTTCGGGATTGGGAAGCGGTGTCGATGACGCCCGGGCTGGCGACGAGCTCACAGATCGCATGGAGCAAGCTGCCAGGGAATACGACACCTTCCTCGGCAAGCCGGAGGGAGCGCAAGGCAACCTGAACTTCCTGCTGAGACTGGACGGTATCGAGAAGGATGGGTAGCCGTACGTGTGCTAGTATTGCCACACTTGGAACCGAGGCTGAGACCCGACCTGGGACAAGGCGGGTACTCGGGAACGGAGTATTCTTATGCGTCGCATCCTGCTTGGCGGCAAGATACACCGCGCGACGGTGACCGAGGCCGACCTCGGATACGAAGGCAGCATCACTGTCGACGAGAATCTCCTCGATGCCGTTCGCATTCTGCCCAACGAGAACGTGCATGTCTGGAACGTGACCAACGGCGCGCGCCTGATCACGTACGCGGTCCCCGGAAGACGCGGCTCCGGAGTGGTCTGCGTCAACGGCGCTGCTGCTCACCGCGCACGCAAGGGCGATCTTGTCATCATCGCCTCGTTCGTCGAACTCGAAGATGCCGAGGCACGCTTCTTCGAGCCGAAGGTGGTGTTCGTCGACGAGCGCAACCGTATCGTGGAAACACGCGCAGAAGTAGTAGAGGCGCGATCGAATCGAAAGGAGACAACGCACTTATGAGCATCCAGGGCACCCACACCGAGGAAAACCTCCTGAAGGCCTTCGCCGGAGAATCGCAGGCACGCAACCGCTACACCTACTACGCCTCCATCGCCAAGAAGGAAGGCTACGAACAGATCTCCGCGCTATTTCTCGAAACAGCAGAAAACGAGAAGGAGCACGCCAAGGTATTCTTCAAGCACCTCGAGGGCGGCGATGTCGAGATCTCGGCCACCTACCCGGCCGGCCCTCTGGGCGACACCGCACACAATCTCTTGCACGCCGCCGAGGGCGAGCTCATGGAGTGGGGAACGCTTTACCCCGACTTCGCCCAGGTAGCCGAGGAGGAGGGCTTTACCGAGATAGCCGAGTCCTTCCGAGAGATCGCGAAAGTCGAGTCATTCCACGAGAAGCGCTACCGCACCTTGCTAGCGAACGTCGAGACAGACGCCGTGTTCAAGCGCCCGACAACGCAAAGATGGCACTGTCGCAACTGTGGCTACATACACGAGGGCCCGGAGGCTCCTGACATGTGTCCGGCATGCGATCACCCTCGGAAGTACTACGAGCTGCTCGCCGAGAACTACTAGACCACCGGAGGGCCTGACCAGCCGCTAGGAACCCCGTAGCACCTCTGCCGCCGCGACCGGGTCAGCGACCTTCAGAACGATCGTGGCGTGCTCTCCGTCGGCCACGGTGCCGAAGACCCAGCCCACATTGATGTCTGCTCTGGCAAGCTTGCCGGCAGCCTCTGCGAGGGCCCCCGGACGCGCGGGAACCTCGAGGGCTATGACGTCCTTGCGCTCCATCTTCATTCCGATGATGTTACCTAGAGCCGAGGCTGCACGATCGTTGTCGCTTGTGATCAGCATGAACTCTCCCATGCCGTCCTTGTCGTAGGCCCCGATCGCGAGAATGTCCACGCCCACCCCGGATATAGCCTCGGTCACTTGCGCAAGAAGCCCGACCTTGCTCGGTGCAGTGACAAAGAGCTCCTGCTTCACCTCTACACTCGCCATAGTGAACCCCTCTCTCTCTTCCGTTCGGCATCTGCTCTGTGTTGGATACATACCCCGTCATGCTTCTACGAGTCGGGCAAGTCGGTACAACGCGGTGCCGTCATAAGCCAACCGAACGACGCAGAACCGAAGGCGAGTAAGTGAGAGGGCCGTCTCGTACGAGACGGCCCTCTGTCATCGCTGCAGGACAGCGACGTTCGTCCTTCTTCGGGCGGCGCTATTGCGCCCGGGTTCACGTCACCCGGAGCGACGCCATCCTAGGTAGCCCCGACCTCCGCTCGAACCGTGTCGGACAGGACCAGCGCAGCGATGTGGGTACTTCGCACTGCTGGATCACCTCCTTGGTCGGCGGGCCGCCGGATCGCGCCCTCGGGATTCCCCGTACCTATAAGCCTAAGCGAGCTCCATGCCGAAGTACATACCTGGCTCCGGTCAGCGGACGATTTTTCCGATCGGAAGCTCCAAGATGTCCTCTGCCCCGGCCGCCTTGAGCCTCGGCAAGAGCAGGTTCACCGTCGCCTTATCCGCTACCGTGGCGACCTCGTAGTCGTCAGATCCGTACAACTTGTTCACCGTAGGCCGCTTCATCGCCGGCAGCTCCGCGATCACGGCGTCCATGGCCTCGCGGGGCACGTTCATCATCAGCAGAACGCGACCTCGTGCTTCTATCACACCTAGAAGCAGCGTGCGAATCTCCTCGATCGCCGCTCGCTTCTCACGACTCTGCCATGACTGAGGGTTGGCGAGCAGCCGTGTGGTCGAAGTCATGACCGTGTCGACGATTCGCAGGCCGTTCCTGCGCAGCGTCGACCCTGTCTCGGTCAAGTCGACCAGGGCGTCCATGAGTTCGGGCACTTTGGCCTCGGTGGCCCCGTACGAGTAGTACACGTCTACCGGTATTCCGAGCTTCTCGAAGAAGGCATGGGTCACGTTGGGGAACTCGGTGGTTATGCGACTGCCTGCTGCAATGTCTCTCGCCTCTTGGACTGGCGAGTCATGAGGTACGGCGAGGACCATCCTCACCGCCCCCGAGCCCGTCTTCGCATATGGAAGCTCGGCGACTTCGACCACATCGGCCTCGGACTCGGTAACCCAGTCGTGTCCAGAGATGCCGATATCGAAATGACCTTCGGCCACGTAGGGCGGTATCTCCTGCGGCCTGAGTATCTTCACCTTCGAGATGCGTGGGTCGTCGATGGTGGGGTTGTACTCGCGGCTCGACTTCTTGACCTCCAGGTCCGCTTGGGCGAACAGAAGTAGCGTCTGCTCTTCGAGACTTCCCTTCGGTAGAGCGACAGATAGCATGGCCAGCTCCTAGGCGTCCGGCAAATCGGGCGAGGCAGTAGGGCAGTGAGACTCTTTCATCCACCACTCTAGCACACCAGCGGACTATAGTGCTCGCCTGTCGGCAGACGCGCCGCGCACGATCGGGCTACTACCGATACCCGCAGCCGCGCCACTTTCGCAGTCGACCCTTATCGATGCCCGCGGCCGCAAGAGACAGCGGGCAAGTGTGGTCAGGTCTCCCCGTCCTCGAACTCGTCGGGGTGCTTGCCAAATCTTCCGGCCTCGCCCATGTCAAGAGCGTCGATGGCTTCCATCTCTTCGACCGAAAGCTCGAAGTCGAACAGTTCGGCGTTCTCGCGGATTCTGACGGCGTGAACGCTCTTCGGAATCACCACCACACCGTGCTGGAGCATCCAGCGCAGGGTGACCTGGACAGCAGACTTGCCGTGACGCTCGCCGATTTGCACCAGCTCGGCGATATCGTTCACGCGCCCGCGCATGATCGGGGCCCACGCCTCCAGTGCGATTCCTTGATCCTGGCAGTACGATCGCAGGCCGGGTTGCTGCAGCCTGGGATGATGCTCGACCTGATTCACCATGGGAGCGATCTCGGCTACCTCGGCAAGCCGCTCGAGATGGTGCTCGAGGAAGTTACAAACGCCGATGGCCCGTACCCGTCCGCTCTCCAGAATGCGCTCCATCCCGCGCCAGGTCGAAGCCATCAGCCTCGGGATGGGCCAGTGGACGAGATAGAGGTCGACATAGTCGAGCCCCAAACGCTTGAGGCTTTCGTCGACTGCGCGTTGAACGCGTTTCTCGCCCTGCTCATCGTTCCACGCCTTGGTGGCTATGAAGACTTCCTCTCGCGGCACCCCGCTTCCGCGAACTGCTCGACCTATCCCCATCTCGTTCTCGTACATCGAGGCCGTGTCTAGGCTCCGGTAGCCGGCTTCGAGCGCGACACTGACCGCACGCTCGACATCGCCACCCTCGGTGGACTTGTAGGTGCCCAGACCGAGAAACGGCATGTCCACACCGTTGGCAAGCCTGACCTTGCTGGTGATATCCAGTGGCATCGAAACACCTCCGCACATGAGTATTCCCGAACCGCCTAGCGCTCTGGACGAAACGCCGGCACGCTTGTAGACTCCAGACACCACGTCCCGGTCATGCCGAGGAGATTCGGATGTCTTCTGCCGAGGTGATTCGGTACGCGATCACCGAAACCTCGCTAGGTCGAGTGCTCGTGGCGCGCAGCGAACATGGGCTGTGCGCCGTATCGATTGGCGACAACTCTCGCGATCTTGTCCAAGCCCTCGCCCGTCGCTTCCCTCGCGCCTCTCTCTCAGAGGCCGGGCCGGGTTCCACCCGTTGGTTCGCCACAGTTGCCTCGGTCGTCGAGGATCCGTCCCGTGCGGTGTCCGAAGAGATTCCCCCGCTCGACATGAGAGGCACTCCGTTCCAGCTCGCCGTTTGGCAGCAGCTCCTGGCCATCCCGTTCGGGACCACTATCACCTACGGTGAACTTGCCGAGCGCGTCGGCCGCCCAAAGGCATTCAGGGCCGTCGCCCAGGCGTGCGCGGCTAACCCCATCAGCGTGATCGTTCCCTGCCATCGGGTGATCGGTGGCGACGGCTCGCTGACTGGCTTCGCTTCCGGCATCCAGCGCAAGCGTGCGCTCCTGAAGCGCGAGAACGTACTCTGACAGCTCGCCGACTCATGCAGGCACGGGAGAGACCGCAGTTTCGGTCGGCCGCTCGCCAGCGATCAGATCGACGGCTTGATCGGCTGCATCCGCATACGGAACGAAGACGACATCAGCCCCTTCGGCCCTGAGGCGCTCGATGTCTTCTGGATAGTGGGTAGTAACGGCCACTTTGCCTTCGTAGCCGTGGTGACGCAGCGCGTGCAGCAGCACCATGCTGACTTCCGTGGTCGGCGTCGCGCTCACGACCCACTTAGCTCTTGAAAGCGGTAGATGGCCCGGAAGCTCGGGGTCTTCGGCGTCTCCGTACTGTGTGGGCAGCCCGCTTGCACGAGCGCTCTTGACAGCCACGGGGTCGAAGTCCACACCCAGTACCCGCATACCACACTCCACGAGCCCTCGGCTTATGTTCGCGCCATAGCGGCCGAGTCCGAACACGATCGCATCCACGCGGGCCGGCCCCGTCTCGCCCTCCTCGATCGCTATCTCACGCAAGGGCATCTCGCGCTCGAAGACCTTGAGCATGCGCTCGACTCGCTCGTAGATGACGTGCGA
>PWVH01000163.1 GCA_003563465.1 Coriobacteriaceae bacterium
CTCGAGATCCGGCACGCCGAGGGTTAGCAGCGCCTCTTCGCTGAAGGTCCCCGAGGGACCGAGGAACGCGTAGCGGCTCATCAGCCTTACCTGCTTTCGACATCCTGCACCAGCGGTGATTCCCTATCATCGGCCTGTGGCGAGAAGTCTGCAAGCTTCGCCTCGTGCCGAGCCGTGCCCTAAGCGATATAGTAGCCCGCAGAGTGCGGGGCGTGTACGACGCACCGCAAGAGGGATTGACTCGGCTCGATACCCTGAGAGGATTTCCGATGGACCCCGAACGGCTCCGACGTCTGCTCGCCGAGGTCGCAGCGGGCTCGACACCTGTGGAAGATGCACTGGCAGACCTCAGTTCGCTGCCCTTCGCCGACCTTGGCGACGTGAAGATCGACCACCACCGGGCGCTCAGGTGTGGCTTCGCCGAAGTCGTCTTCTGCGAAGGAAAGGAGCCGTCGCAGGTGCGCGACGCAGGCCGAGAGCTGCTGGAACGAGGCGATGTATTCCTCGGCACGCGTGCAGATGCCGCACACTACCAGGCAATCGCTCAGATAGCCTCCGACGCCCGCTACTTCGAGCAGCCCCGTCTCATCGTGGTCGACCGCCGCGAGGAACGGCCGTCTGCCGGACACGTCGTGGTAGCTTCGGGAGGCACGGCAGACACCCCCGTGGCCGAGGAGGCGGCGATCTCAGCCGAGGTGATGGGAAGCCGTGTGAGCCGCCTCTACGACGTCGGCATAGCCGGCCTGCACAGGCTTCTCGCCCACCAGGAGGTTCTGCGTGACGCACGCGTTGTGATAGCTGTCGCAGGCATGGAAGGCGCTCTGCCGTCGCTCGTGACTGGCATGATTCCGGCGCCGGTGATCGCGGTCCCGACCTCGGTAGGCTACGGCGCCAGCTTCTCCGGTGCGGCCGCTCTGCTCGCAATGCTCAGCTCGTGCGCTTCGGGAATGGCGGTCGTCAACATCGATAACGGCTTTGGCGCGGCGGCTATGGCCACCCGCATCAACCTGATACCCGAGCGCGAAGCCGGATCCGCGCCGGGACCCGGGGCCGGGGCGGGAGCCGAGCGTGAAGCTGGTCGCGGGAGTGCTCCGACGTGATCGGCTACCTGGACTGCACCACCGGTGTAGCCGGCGACAAGCTGCTCGCTGCGCTCGTAGACGCCGGCGCCGACTCCGACGCCGTCGCGCAAGCGCTTCGCGCGCTCGACCCGGCTATCGACATCACCTTCGAGCCAGTCGCCCGCGCCGGCATCTCTTCGCTCTCGGTCGCGATTTCTGCCGAGGAGGAGACGCGCGAGCGAACCTGGCGAGACATTCGCGCGCTTGTGGAGGGCTCCGATCTCTCCGAGCCCGCAAAAGCCTCCGCTCTCGAGACGTTTCGCCTCCTCGCCGAGACCGAAGCCACCGTCCACGGCACCCCTCCCGACGATGCCCGCTTCCACGAAGTGGGCGCCATCGACTCGATCGCCGACGTCGTGGGAGTCGCGGTAGCCCTCCACGAACTCGGTCTCTCCGCGCTTACGTGCGGTCCTGTGTCCGTGGGCCAAGGGACTGTGACCACCGCCCACGGCGTACTGCCCGTGCCGGCCCCAGCCACTGCTTTACTCCTTGAAGGCGTTCCCATCCAGACAGGGCCGATCCCCGGCGAGGCCACAACACCCACCGGAGCCGCACTGGTCCGCACGCATGCCACAGCGTTCGGCCCGATGCCAGCCATGAGTCTGCGTGCGATAGGACACGGCGCCGGTACTCGCGACACCGCGGATACGGCTAACGTGATGCGCGTACTGCTCGGAGAATCCGCAGATACGAGTGGTGAGACGGGCGCAGACACCAGCCCTGAAGCGGGCGCTGACCCGGGCTCCGACTCGAACGAACACGCCGAGCTTCGAATCGAGCCGGTGATCGAACTTGTGACCTCGGTCGACCACCTCTCCGCCGAGCATCTCGCCTTCTGTCTCGAGAGCCTGCTCGAAAAAGGTGCGCTCGACGCGTGGTGTACCCCAGCCGTCATGAAGAAAGGCCGTGCGGGAGCGTGCGTGACCGTGCTCGCCTCTCCCGCCGAAGAGGGCCGCTTCGCCGCACTGCTTTGCGAGCTCACCGGGACCCTCGGCGTGCGCGCCCGTCGCATATCGCGCCATGTCGTCGCGAGAGAGTCCCAGACGGTAGACTCCTCGTTCGGCCCGGTCAGGGTGAAGATCGCCGGTACCGGATCATCGCGGCGCGTGCGCGCCGAACACGAAGACGTTGCGGCCATCGCGAGAGAGACGGGGATTCCTCCCGACCGTGTGGCGCGTCTGATCGAATCGCAGGCCGAGGAACAGCTCTTTCCTTCGGGATGACACGATGCGCAATCGATGCGGAGACCCGCCGAGGGGACGGGTCTCCGCCGGTGCTTGCTGTGTGTTTTGAGCGCCCGCAAGACACCGAGAATTCGACGCTGGAACCCTGTGTAGAGGCGTTGCCTCTGAGTCCCTACCGATAGTCTCGGCAGAAGGGAGCCAGGGGTTTAGGTAACGAGAGCGTTCGAGACCGAATCGATGCACGGGCGACGGGGCTGTCTGCGACACCTCGCTAAGAATCAGAACCGGCGAGTGCGACCACTTCGCCCGCCCCTGCGAAGAACGCCCCCGCTGAACAGAGTGCGCGGCGCCGCAGTGGCCGAAGCGCGATCGGGACGAGGAACGACGCGGCCGAGGTAGTTGAAACCCTCAACATCGCGAGCGGATAAAACCTTGCCCACGACCCGCTCTATCTGGCGCAAAGACTCGAGTTCCTCGTGAGACAGCAGACTGATTGCAACGCCCTTTTCTCCGGCACGCGCCGTTCTGCCAATGCGGTGGACGTAGTCCTCCGGCCGCTCGGGTATGTCGTAGTTGATCACGTGGGTGACGCTTTCGACGTCGATACCGCGAGCCATGACGTCGGTCGCAACTAACAGGGCGTGTTTCCCGCACTTGAAATCCGCCAGGGTACGCTCCCGTTGCTTCTGCGAACGGTCCGAATGGATGGTGTCGACGAAGACACCGCTTACCTTGAGCGCCTGACTCACACGATCGGCGCGTTGCTTGGTCCGAGTGAACACTATCGCCCGATACTCCTCGAGCTCGTTCAAGAGCGCGACGAGCAGCTCCGTCTTCTGGGAGGCGTTCACCGGATACACATACTGCTCGACAGCGTCGACCGGAAGAGATGACGGCGCGACGTCCACGCGAACCGGGTCGTTTACGGCGCCTCCAATCACTCGCAGCACCTCATCGGATAGCGTCGCCGAGAAGAGCATGCTCTGCCGCTCCGAGGGCAACAGGCTCAAGATCCTTCGAACATCGGGCCAGAAACCCATGTCCAGCATGCGATCGGCCTCGTCCAAGACGAGAATCTGCACGCCGCTAAGATCGATCTCGCCCTTGCCGTGGAGGTCGAGCAGGCGACCGGGAGTCGCCACCAGCAGATCGATGCCACGGCGCAAGCGCTTGACCTGCTTGGCATAGGGTACGCCTCCGTAGACGGTAAGCACCGAGTGGCCCGTATACCTGGCCACGACCCGCGCCTCCTCCTCGATCTGGGTGGCGAGTTCGCGGGTCGGGGTTACAACCAGTCCGCTGATCCGGCCCCCAGGCTCGATCGCCTCGAGAAAAGGCAGCACGAATGCGGCCGTCTTGCCAGTACCGGTCTGAGCGCAGGCAAGAAGATCGTTGCCTGCCAAGGCCACGGGTATGGCCTGTTCCTGAACGGGAGTGGGCTTGTCGAACCCAAGCGCCTTGACGCCCTTGCGCACTTCTTCGGACAAGCCAAGCGCAACGAACTCCATATGCCTCCTAGATGCACGGGATACGGCGAAGGGGCCGCGTACGTTCGCGTTCCGCAACACGTGCCCGCACGTGAAGATGATACATCCATGTGCAACGGAGACCCAAAGAACCGCGCGAAAGGAGGCGCGCCACCTAGCTATGAGAAGACCGCGAGCCCCACGATAGTGGCGCCGTTCATCACTATCCACAATGCGCTTGTAGCCCAGAGGACGGTCTGACGCGTGAGCACGCCGTATGCGGTCCACAGCATCGACATCGCGAGGGCAGCAGCCACCGTCACGAGGCTGAGCCCACCGACGGCATGATATCCCCAGATTTGGTAGAGCTGCGGGATGGCAGTCAAAGGATTGACTACGCCAAGACCGAAGATGGCCTTCTCCAGGCGCGGCGTGACCTCGTCTCGTGTGCGGGGACGAAGTGCGTGATATATGTTGTTGCGGACTGCACGCATCTTGGGGACTGCTCCGTCTTCCTCGCTTCGGCCCAGCGGGCCTTTCGGGCGCGAGCGAGCAGTATCGGTGCAGTCCGCATACGATGCAAGGGGAAGTCACCCACTCGTTACCGAAGAATCCGCGCTACCTCAAAACCCAAGCTCAACCTGACCGTATGTAGTAGCGGCACTTGCGCGTGTTCGGGCAATCCTCGGGGAGTTCGTTCCGAGCGTGGGTCCACTGGTAACCCTCGACGAAACAGGTGCAGTGTATGCGCTTGTCCTCTGGCTTGACCATGATGTCGTGAGCGTCCTCTTCTACCATGGTCTCGCGCCACCACATGCACTTGCCCTTGATAGGTGTGTATGCGTCCACAGGCGGGCTCCTAGATGTATCTCCTTAGGCTACTTTACCCGGCCGGAGAACATACACAACCACCGTCTCTGCGCAACGGGACCCCGAAGAGGAGCCCCGTTGGAGTGCGTCTGGTGCGGGTGAAAGGAGTTGAACCTTCACGGGCCTAAGCCCACATGGACCTGAACCATGCGCGTCTGCCATTCCGCCACACCCGCGTGTGAGAACAGATACTAACACTGCTGGTCCAAGGTGCGAAAGAGATTCCGGGCTGTCGGTCTGAAGACACGGTCTCTTCGTACGGATCTCTAGGCGCTGGGCTGCCGGGTTCCCGGAAAAGACCGTCTGAGA
>PWVH01000086.1 GCA_003563465.1 Coriobacteriaceae bacterium
CTCCTCACGCATCTCGATGGCCCCTCTTTCGAGCCGGGTCAGTTCGAGGATGCCGTCGGCCAGGCGAGCCAGACGCACGGTCTCGTCACGCACGGTAGCCAGGCGCTCGTCATCGGCAGGCAGCACCCCGTCCTGCATTCCCTCGACGGTCGCCTGGATCGCCTGCAGTGGCGTGCGTAGCTCGTGGGCGACGTCAGCTGTCAGGCGTCGCTCGAGTTCGCGGTCGGCCTCTATGGCATCCGCCATCTCATCGAAAGTCCTGCCTAAGACTCCGATGGCGTCACCGCCGGCAACCCCAGTGCGGGCTCTGCGATCTCCCGAGCGCAGCGCCTCGGCCGTCTCCGTGATCCGATCTATCGGACGGGCGATTCCTGCGGCGAACGCAAGACCGGCGAGCGAGGCCAAAGCCACGGCGATCGCCCCTGCCATGGCGAGGCCGAGCAGGCTGGAACGACGGAATCTCAAGTCGTTCTCGGTCATCAACCCCTCCGGAGAGAACGGCCACACGCGCACAATCCCCACCATCTCCCCGTCCACGATCACCGGGGCGCTCGCCACCGGACTCGTGGGCTCTGCGACTCCGCTGGGCAACCGCGCGAGCATCCCGTGTGTCAGGCCGCCCATTATCGAATCGTCGTAGATGACGTCTCCGTCCAAGTCGAGCACTTGCAGCCCCAGCCCGCTCATGATCCCGAATCTCGGCATCTGAGCGAACGCCTGCAGTGTCCAGCCTCCTGCTTCCTCATACGAACGGGACAGCAGGTGAGCCGCTCCGCTCGCGGTGTCTTGGATTCCTTCGCGCACGTACGCGTCGAACTGCCTGGCCCACACCGTGGACAGGATGATGGCGGCGAGCCCGGCGGTCAGCAGCGCAACCCCCGCGAAAGCCAAGGCCACTCGCGTCGTCAGCCGCCGAGGAGCGAGGTCCCATTCCGGACCCGCAGAAGTGCCCTTTTCCTCGAACATCACTTCTCTCCGGTCTTAGGCGCCTCGAAGCGGTATCCGATCCCATGCACCGTCCAGATGTAATTGGGATCTCGAGGATCGTCGTGCATCTTGGACCTCAGGTTCTTCACATGACTGTCGATGGTACGCTCGTAGCCTTCGAAATCGTATCCCAAGACCTTTTCGACCAGCTCCATGCGTGTGTACACGCGGCCAGGATAGCGAGCGAGGGTCACCAGCAGCTTGAACTCACTCGCCGTCAGGTCTAGTTCTTCTCCGCCGAGGAAAGCTTTGTGGCCGGCCGTGTCGATCTCCAAGTCGCCGAAGATCAGCTTGTCACGTTGCGGCTCCGTATCGGCGTGCGCCCGGCGCAGGAGCGCCCTCGCTCGCGCCACGAGTTCGCGGGGAGAGAACGGCTTGACCAGGTAGTCGTCGGCCCCGAGTTCGAGTCCCGCCACACGGTCCTCGGTCTCTCCTTTCGCTGTGAGCATCATGATCGGCACGTCAGAAGAATCGCGGATGGAACGGCAGACGGCCTCACCGCTCACTTTGGGAAGCATCAGGTCGAGTATCACCAAGTCGAACTTGTGTCGCTGGAACTCTGCAATCGCTTGCTCGCCGTCGGATGCGGGCGTCACCCAGTAACCCTCGCGTTCGAGGTATGCTCCTACCGCCTCTCGGATCGCCTTCTCGTCTTCGACCAGAAGGATTCTGCGCGTCGCTGTCGCCATCTAACGCCTCCAGTCACATGGCAGACGGGACCAGACAAGCAAAGTCTAGGCCCTCCATGCCGATGGTGCACGATTACACACCGGCTCCACGGGCTCAAGCCCGCAGCTTCCGGTGCCTCAGCCTACGCGAAGAGCCTCGGCAAGAGTTGCAGGCAGTCCGGCTGCGATGATAGCCTCGGCGACCGCTTCGACATCGTAGGGCACCCGATGCACCCGAAGTCCGACCCAACTGTTCGTGATTCCGGCGGGCGCTGCTTGCTCGTCTGCCGGCGCCGCGGCTCGCACTTCCTCGGCAGATCCGATGACGAGTTCGCCCCAACACGCGCGCGGATCACCGTCCTTGGGCTTGCCGACCGAGCCGGAGTTGACGTAATGGACGACCGATCCGGCAGAACCGTCAGCATCTGCGAAGAAGGAGCGGTGGTAAGGGATATGGACGTGCCCGCAGCAGACTACATCGGTTTCTGCTTGGCTTGCGAGACGTGCGAGCTGTTCTTCGCCGCGGTCCGGCATCAGATACTCGTTGATGCGCCGAGGGCTGCCGTGAGTGAGCAGGACGCGCACGCCTGCCTCATCGAAGCGAATCCTCTCGGGAAGCTGCGTCAGCCAGGCGGCGTCGGCGTCGCTCACCGATCGCTCGGTGAACTCGTAGCTCGCGGCTCCGTCCGACTTGGCCTGAACGGTGGGGTAGTAGCAGCCACAAGAACCGCTGCGATCGCCTACGCCCTGATCGTAGTTGCCACGGATCGTCGGAATCTCTGAGGAGCGGATGCGCTCGATGACGCCGGCCGGATCGGGCCCGTAACCTACGAGATCGCCCAGGCAGTAGCGCTCCTCGACGCCGGCAGCATCGATGTCTCGAAGCACGGCTTCCAAAGCGACGGAGTTGGAGTGTATATCGGAGAAAAGCGCTACAGTTCGCATGCTTCAGACTCCCGGCCTGGCTGTGTGATCAAATGATGCCCGAGCCCAGTACGCCGAGACAAGGCACAGGCGTCAGATGTCCGTGAAGTCGGGGGGTGTGGAGCGGGGCCTCCTTGCATGACTACTGCAGGTAACCGGCAGCCCGGAGCTGTCGAGCGATGTCCGCCTCATCGACCTGTGCCGGGTCGTACTGTATGCGCATGGTGAGAGTGCTCGCCTCGAGAGAGGCATGAGCGACACCTGGGACTTGGCGCAAGGCGTCGAACATCTTGAGTGCCTCTACCTCCGGGGGGCAGTCGCAAAGGATCTGAAGGGCGAACTCGCTCTCGCTCTCGGCGGGCGCGCTGCTTATGCGCTGGCTGATCCACTCGCCGGACACGTCGGTCACTCCGACCTGTCCATCCTCTCCCCCGAGATTCACGAGGATCGCGATAGCCAGAACGAGCACGACCCCGATGGCGATGAGGGGCTTCGGTGTGAGCAACGCCGAGAGACCCGGAGCCGCTGTCGCATCCCGGTCGGCCTGTCCCAGAGCAGGGTGAGCCGGGGGGCCTTCCCTTGACTCGGAGAGCGTCTCCTCTCGGGAATCCTCGGCGCCATCTATGTAGTCGCTCGTGTCCATCGTCGCGTTGTCCTGCTCAGCAGCCTGAGAACGTGTCCGAGAGACGAGCACAAAAAGCACTGCTACTGCGACCACAACAGCTATCAGGAGAATCAGAATCGGAGATACCTCACCGGACACGGCAGAGCCCGATGTACTCGCGGAAGTAGCGAGTGTTGCGGGGCGATACTCGAGTGAGAAGCTGACCACATCGCCAGATGTCACAGGGCCGCGCTCGGTGTAGTAGTAGATGAAACCTTCAGGGCCTTGGGAGGTCAGAGTGCCCTCGGGAAGCGAGGCCGCCTGCAGACCCGGCGGCACGGCGACGGCCATCCGGATGGAGTCAGCGTCTAAGGGCATGCTTGCCTCGAACGCAGCCGCGACCACACCACCCTCGACCGGCATGATGGCGTCAGGATACGTCACCTCGACCTGCCCCACCCGCGACTGCGTCAAAGTGAAAACCGCTACCGTTACGCCGTCACGAGTCTCTATCACAGCCTCCGCAGGAATGTCCTCAGCGACCGGACCGCCGAGGATATCTCCTGCCCACTCGACCTGAGCGCCATCAGGAACCGGCAGCACGATCTCGGCAGGCAACGGCTGCTCAGGGGGAAGCTCTCCGGTAACGAGCAGAAGCGGCTCTTGCGTGCCATGAGGCTCCAGCAGCAGGATCATATCGAGCGATGTCAGTGGCGACGCCTTTGCAACGGAAGGGACAGAGACCGCCGCTATCACGGCGGCAGCCACGAGAACAAACGCAAGGACAACATGCATTCGAATGCGGGAAGGCAGTGAACTCATCGATGTGACCTCCGTGACGCGTCCTATCGCCAGATAACGTCTTTCGTTTCGGCGGTACAAGCGAGAGACGTGCCGTATCCCACGAACGCCGCCCCGGCTAGAGATAATCCGATTCCCAGCAGAATACCACCTCAAGGGTGCGTACCTACTGAAAGCGACCGCGAATCCACTAAGGAGCGCTCACGCCATAAGTCGACCTGCCCGCCTTCACTCCTCGAGCAAGGCCACGACCTCTTCGTCGGTCAGGTCGTGGAAATCGCGGTAGTAAGATGCGACGGCGAACGGCACGCTCTCTTGCTCGATGAGGCAGTAGGAGAGGGTGAGGTGCGGTGCTACGAGCCTTAGCGAGCCGGGTGCCGCGACTGGAACGGCCATGATGACGCGTGCGGGCTTTCGGGCCCGTGTCATGCGGGCAGCCGCCAGCATCGTGTAGCCGGTGGCAAGGCCGTCGTCTATGAGCCAGACGGCGCGACCCTCGATATCCGGAAACGGGAATCCTCGTGGATAAGCCCTCGACCTACGCTCGACCTCATGACGTACGTCCTCGGCTACGCGTGCCACGGTGAGCTCATCGACGTCATGGCCCGCGACGGCACGTTCGTTGAGCGCAACGGTACCGTCGAGCGTGACAGCGCCGAATCCCATCTCGGGAGAGTCCGGGATGGGCAGCTTGCGTACGGGCATGGGATGTACCGGTACGCCGAGGGCATCCGCAATAGGCCTGGCCACAGGTATGCCCCCCCTCGGCAAGGCGAGCACGACGGACTCAGGGTCTCGTTTGGGGCCGATCAGCCTGAGCAACGCTCGGCCCGCGTCACCTCTGTCGGCAAAGGCCGGGTAAGACCAGGCGACTCGCTCCACGACGACCGGATTATCCACGCACTCACCTCCTCGGGAAGTTGCTACCCTTCGCTGCGCTCCGACGAACCGCAGATACCGA
>PWVH01000095.1 GCA_003563465.1 Coriobacteriaceae bacterium
TACACATCGCCGAGGTGCTCGACTGGGCCGAGGAGGTCTTGAACCGCGTGGACCGCGCCGAGTTCTTCAGGCGCTTTGCCGAGGAACACGCCGTGCAATACTTCTACGAGCCGTTCTTGGAGGCATTCGATCCGCAGCTTCGCAAGGAGCTCGGCGTGTGGTACACGCCCGATGAGGTCGTGAAATACATGGTCGCTCGCGTGGACTGGGCGCTTCGCGAAGAGCTCGGTATCGCAGACGGCCTGGCCGACCCAAGCGTCTACGTGCTCGATCCGTGTTGCGGGACCGGCGCCTACCTTGTGGAGGTCCTGCGCAAGATCGACGAGACGCTCACTGCCAAGGGCGCCGACGCGCTCACCCGCCACGACGTCAAGCGCGCGGCCATGGAGCGCGTGATCGGCTTCGAGATAATGCCGGCGCCGTTCGTCATCGCGCATCTGCAGCTCGGGCTGCTGCTGCAGGAGCTCGGCGTGCCGCTTTCCTCGGACATGGCCGAGCACGAGCGCGCCGCCGTCTACCTCACGAACGCGCTCACCGGTTGGGACACCGAGGCCCCCAACGCACCCGGTAAGCCTCACCGAAAGGCGCACCCTGCCCAGCTGCTCTTCGAATTCGAGGAGGAGCGCGACGCCGCGGCCAAGGTCAAGCGCGAGGCGCCCGTACTGGTGGTGCTAGGCAACCCGCCGTACAACATCTTTGCTGGAGTGGCCATTGATGAGGAGCGCGAACTCTCTGATGCTTACAGAACTGCGACTCGAGCGCCAAGACCTCAGGGGAGAGGTCTTAACGACATGTACGTCCGCTTCTATCGACTTGCTGAGCGTCAAATCGCTGAGCGTACGCGCCGTGGAATAGCCTGCTTCATCAGCAACTACTCGTGGCTGGACGGACTCTCGTTTACCGGCATGCGCGAGCGGTTCCTGGGTGTCTTCGATCAGGTGTGGATAGACAACCTACACGGGGACAGAATCATTTCCGAGTACGCACCCGATGGCTCCACCAGCGAGACTGTGTTTGCGGTAGGGGGAAAGTCCCCAGGTATCAAGGTGGGCACGGCAATATCGTTGTTGGTGAGACGGGGGGCATCAACGGACACGGGCGATGCTGAAGTGCTCTATCGTGATCATGATGAGGCCCGCGCCGCTGACCGAAGAAGAAGCCTGGTTGCCAGCCTTTCGAATCAGACAATCAGAGAGGACTATGAGGTCATCAATTCCGACCCCGCAATCGGATTCCCTTTCAAGCCGAGACTCTTTTCGGCTGAGTACATGGATTGGCCCAGATTGCCCGAAATCATGCCCAGGAACTTCTCAGGGATAATCACGAGTCGCGACGCAGATCTCGTTGACATGGATCGGACGCATCTTGAGTCTCGAATCGATGCGTTCTTTGATCAGAAAGTGTCAGAGGCGGAGTTGGCCGGGATAGCTCCCAGTTTGACACGTCCAGATCGCTGGTTCGACGCGCTTGCAGTGCGGCGTCAGCTGCAGACGCGGGGGCGAATGACAGACGCAGTGAAGCGCTATGCGTACCGGCCCTTTGACAATCGGTGGGTTTATTGGGAACCGGAGGCACCTCTGGTCATAAGGCCTCGCCCCGAGTACCGGCCACACGTTTGGGCGGGGAACTACTGGCTTGCTGCGGCTCAGAAGTATCGCAAAGGGTTCAGTCCACCGCTCGTTGGTGAAACTGCGATGGCTTTTCATCTGATTGAGTCGGGTGCGAATCTCTTCCCGATATGGCTGCGCGGCGATGGAAGCAGCTTGTTCGATGGCGAACAAGGAGCCCAACAGCCGAACCTCTCGCCGCCAGCGCTGGCCTACCTGCAGAATCTTGGGCTACTCGCCGATGCTACGCCACTCTTCTTCCACTGCGTCTCCGTTCTCCATGCGAGTACCTACGCTGCGGAGAACCTTGGTGCGTTGCGGCAAGACTGGCCGCGTGTGCCGCTGCCTAGGACGGTGGAAGTACTGGAATCGTCATCGTCTCTCGGGAAAAGGGCCGCTGGTCTTCTTGATGTGGAAGTAGTGCTTGAGACGATCGGTGAGCTGCGCGACGTGCACCATAAGGCTCTTGGTGTGCTTACTGTGAGCAACGGTGACGCGATGAAGGCGTTGGGTATCACTGCTCGCTGGGGAGCCGTTGGCAGGGGTGGCATCACGATGCCGTCAACCGGCAAGTTGATTGAGCGCGAGTACACCGACGACGAGCGCGTGGCCATCGTCGAGACTGCGGAATCCCTCGATGTGTCTGCGGAGACTGCGTTCTCACTCCTCGGCGAGACGTGTTACGACGTGTATCTGAACGACGTCGCGTACTGGCGGTGCGTGCCGGCCAGCGTGTGGCGCTACACAATCGGCGGGTACCAGGTGATCAAGAAGTGGCTGAGCTACCGCGAGCGCGCGCTGCTCGGGCGCGATCTGAAGCCCGAGGAGGCGCGGTACGTCACCGAGATGGTGCGTCGGATCGCGGTGCTCGCGCTCATGGGACCCGAACTCGACGCGAACTACGAGCGCGTGAAGGCCGACGTGTGGGAGTGGGAGACTTAGGAGCGACGGGCGTGTCGGCACTGGACGATATCGTGGGTTTGCAGCATCGAAAGCCATAAGTCAACGTGGGGGCAGTGTTTCTGTGAGTATCGCGGAAAGCATCCGGTTCGCTGCAGAAGCTGGCCTGCAGGGACTAACGGACCGCATCAGTTGCAGCAAGGACCTTCGCAGCACACACACGGTCGTGAGTGTCGAGAACCTTAGCAGCGACCCGGCCCTGTGCGCAGGGATCGCTTCGTATGTTGTTGCCCTGCGGGCGCGGTCTATCGACACAGCACTTCGCATCCGCGCTGCGGCCTTGCCTGACAGGCCCGAGACTAAAGTAGACCTGCGGGCCGAGATCAGAAAGATGTGCGGAGTCGAGCTGCCCGCTGGGAGCCCTGCTGAGTTCATCCAAAACCAGCGAGACCCGTGGCTAAGCGAGGGCTTCAGTCACATGCTCATTCACGCAGCCGCCGTTCACCCTAATACTCACCCGCCTGGAACGGTCGTTGGTGCCTGGACTGCACACACGCGTCCAGGCGACCCAGGACTAGATGTTGCCACCTTGTATCGACGTGAAGGCTTGTTAGGTGTCGGGATTGTCGAGACTAAGGCCTGCCAGAATAGCGCACCGGCGGCGGTGCAGGAGGCCACACGCTACTTCCGAGAGATCGACCGCGGTCAGCACTCGGATCGCCTCAGACAAGCGGTCGACATGTTGTCGGCGGCGCTTCCGCCGGATGAGGCGGCGAGTCTCCCATTGACGCTGTGGCGAGACGAACGATCCTACATAGCGAACCCGCACTACGAGTCAGGCTTGAATGGGACGTCCTGGAAACGCAGACGGAGGACTCTTGCGGAGCTACAGCCACCCGCTAATCGGATTGTCATTCTGGCTTGCGCGATCGGCAACTTTCGGGGGTTTTTCAACCGCGTAGCGGATTCTGCACTCGAGTTCGTTGAAGGGCTGTGACACATGTTCGATGCACACGCCTCATCCCTTCTAGACGCGTTGCCGCCGATCGAGGGTCTGGATGTCGACGAGGCACGTCGCACTCTTTCTGCGGCGTACTTCTTATCGGTTGCGAGACGACTTAGCGATTCCAGTCTGCCCGCGGGTTCACGCAACCTATCAGAAGTGCGACGGCAGCTGCGCCGACTCGCCAACTCCCTCGAGCGATTCGTGCTCGCATCGTTTACGCACGGTAGAGCTCGAGAGGCGGCAGCCTTCGTGTCGGCCGAGAGTGTGTCGCTGCTCTCGAGCCTCATAACTGAACACATGCTCGACGTGGATCCCCTGGAGAACGAAGCCGTGTACACGGCTCTTGAGTCGGGACTGCTATACATGGTTGCTGGCTACGACGTAGACGCGGCCGCCATGGCGCGTGAGGCTGATCGTGCTCTTCATGGCCGAGTCGCTGCGATGGGGACGGGAGATCTAGTCTCGGAGGTCATCTCCCTATGCGCCGGTGCACCCTCGATCGATCCCCTCCAGCCTGTAAGGGTTGACTTTGTCCACGATGACTTCATTGAGGCAACGCGCGCAGAGATTGGTCACCTTATCGCGCAGTGTGTGCGGCAATACCGTATGTGGCTGTGTGGACACGCGAGCGATTCTGTCTCCGAGGTGACGCAGCGGCTCGAGGATATTCGCAACTCACTCGTGGAGGCCTCGTCACCTAATCAGGCAGAGGAGGGTGCGCTCTCAACTGGCGGCTTGGAGTTTGCCGATTTGCACCACATCGCAGGACTCCTGGTTGCTGCAATCTCGGCCACCTCTGAACGTGCCGCGATCGCGTCGGTCCCTGTACCTGATGAGGACGAAGAGTATGCCGGTCACTTCAGGACGTATCTCATGAAACGCTGCCTCGGCAGCAGAGCGATGAAGGGACGGCCCTTCGTCTGGCCCTCCGCGAAGCAGTACATCGACGAGTGCATCCTGGGGTCGCAGTCGAATGCGGTCGTGTCAATGCCGACTGGCAGCGGAAAGAGTCATTTGGCGGAAATCGCCATTGTGCAGGCGCTATCGCGAGGATGGGTTCTGTACCTGGCTCCGACCAACGCCCTCGTCTCCCAAATTCGCCGCGACTTGAGCCAAGCGCTCGCTCCGCTGGAAGGCGTGGAGGTGACTGCGTTTCTTGGTCGGGAGGAATACTCGCCGCTCGTTGGCGTGGAGTTTCGGCCCACGGAACGCAGCGTGAGAGTGATGACTCCTGAGAAGGCATCTCTGTTCCTTCGACTGTACCCCGAGGCGTATGTGTCCTGCTCGTTGTGCCTTCTCGATGAATGTCATCTGTTAGGCGATACGTCCCGCGGACCTGTCGTTGATGCACTAATGGCGCACATCGCCACGTTGAACGACATGTGTCGGTTCTTGCTCATGTCGGCCATGCTGTCAAACGCAAGACAACTGTCCGAATGGATATCCAATCTCCGCGACGACGGTGCAATACCTCTAGTCAGCGGTTGGAGGCCGTCGCGAACGATGAGAGGACTGGTGGCACTCGATCAAGAGTCTGTCGCGCTGCAGGCTGAGAAAGCAATCGAGTTCTTCAGAACGAACCGATCCCGTAAGAACTTGGAGTTGCCAATTCCGCTCGTTGTGGTTATCGGACTTTCGGGCCCTTGGGGTGAGGATCATGCCCGCGACTACATGACACTCCGCTTGCCGCAGACTTATTCACTCCAGTACAAGAAAGCTGGCAATACAGGGTCGCCGAGTTGGAAGAACCAAGCTGGTCGAGAACTAGCAGAGACTCTCGCCAGGTCGGGCCTTCCAGCGATAAACTTCATCCTTGCAAGCAAGCATCACGCATTCGCCTCGGCGGCGGCTGTCTCAGGTGACTACTCGAGCCGGCGAGCACCAGCGAAGCTCCCTGCCTTGGAGGAGGCGATGCTCGTGCTCGCCGAGGCGGAGTTGGGGACGACTTCCGCGCTGAGAGGATTGCTCGAACGTGGAGTCGCAGTGCACACGGCCGCGATGCTACCAATGGAGCGTCAGGCGTCCGAATCGATGTTCAGCGACGGACTTGCGCCACTCATGTTCGCCACCGGAACGCTGGCACAAGGCCTGAATCTCCCTGCAGAGGCAATCATAGTGTCGGGCACCTCGATTGGAGACCCCACGGAAGACGTCGACCCCCAGTCGAGGAAAGCGCGAGCAACGAGTACGATCCTGAACTCGTTCGGACGAGCAGGGCGTCCTGGATTCGCCAATCATGGACTCGCCCTGCTCGTTACTGACCACCCATACCAAGCACCAGTAACGGCTGAGCTCAGTCCAATCTCGGCCACTGAGCGCTATCCAGTCATGGCTCAGGAGGATGCCTCGGTTGATGTCCACAGCCCGCTCGAGCAGCTAATCGACGCCATACTCAGCGGAGAGGATTTCACCAAGTCAGACAATCCCGAACGCGACCAGTACCTCGTGTTGCTCAGCGAGTCGGATGCCCGTAGCAGCCGAGTCTTGAGGCACACGTTTGGAGCCTTCCATCGGAGAGATCAGCTCACGGACGAGGTTCTCGAAGCACTTGATGAGGCCGTGGCGCAAGGCCGCAAGCGCGTGGTCGAGGACCTCGGGGCTCCAGCACTGGTCATTGACGCCGCAATTCGATCTGGCATCACCGTTGAGAGAGCGGCGAACATGTGGATCGCATACAAGCGGGCCATGGCTCGCACTCAGAAGGCCGCCCTGGACAACGTTACGGATTGGACCCGGCTGTTCCTTGCTACAGTGAGGGCAATGCCGCTCAGTCAGATGACGGGCTATGTGCCATCAGAGCCGCGCAAGAAGAAGACATTCCAGGACCAGCTCCATGACGCCGCCGCGCTACTGACCGAAAAACCTATTGCAGCTACACGGCTGTGGGCGCGTGCATGGAAAGACTGCGAACAGCTGCTTCTGGCATACATGCGAGGAGACGACTATGTTGCACTTGCATCTAGTTACCTCGACATTCAAACACCAATCGATTTGAGGCGTAGCGCTGGAGCCCAGCCAATCCCGAAGACGCTAGACCTAACAGCGTCCTTCTTCTACCGACTCTCAGTTGACGCAGGTTGCTTCGTTGCTCTCTTCGAGGCTGATGAGTTGCAGCCGGGAGAAGAGATTCCCGAACCGCTTGCGGTGATGCCCCAGGCGATACGTATCGGATGTGACAGCGCTCTCACGCTTGCTTGGTTCACGCAGACATTGCAGGTTCGTCTGGCCGCTCACAGCCTTGCGCGTCGTTTTCCTATCCCGGACGAATCGAACACGCCGTCACTTCGTGCGGCTTGGATTTCTCGGACTCTGAACGAGTGGACCAAGAAAGGGGTGCTGGAATCGGATCCGCTGCTTGTTTCCTTGCAGACACTGCTCACTCAGCAGCGGTCGTAGACGGAAACGTGCTGGCGGTGAAACCCTAGTGAGACCGACTGTCGGCCCTAGACTGTCCTGTTTCCGAGTGTAGTCGCGACACTTCTGAAGGATGTCGCGTACTGGCGGGTCCGTCGAACGTGTGGCGCTACACGATTGGCGGGCACCAGGTCGTCAAGAGTGGCTGTCGTACCGCGAGCGCGCGCTGCTCGGACGCGACCTCAAGTCCGAGGAGGCGCGCTACGTCACCGAAATGCTGGGTCGGATCGCGGCGCTCGTGCTCATGGGTCCTGAGCTCGACGCGGACTACGAGCGCGTGAAGGCCGACGTGTGGGAGTGGGAGAGTTGAGGGCGATGACCTCGGACTTAGCAGTCGAGGTGCTTGATAAGAGCGTGTATGCTGGGTTATCCAGACTGTAGAATCTCGGGTTAGGAATAGCCGCGGGAGCGGCTTGCGAGATCCGGGTGTGACGTATACTATGGATAGTAGGTGTACGTCAGGAGGTCGCGCATGAACACCAAACTCACCCTGCGACTCGATGAGAAGCTCATCGCGAGTGCCAAACGCCACTCAGCCCGTTCGGGCAAGTCCGTGTCACAGCTGGTCTCGGACTACTTCGCCTTGATCGATGCCCAGGACCGCGATGTAGAGATCACTCCCCGCGTCCGCTCGCTCCGTGGCGTGCTCGCCGGCTCGGGTCTCGATGAACGTGACTACCGCCGCCACCTCGAGGACAAGCACCTGTGAGGGTGCTGTTCGACACGAACGTGCTTCTCGATCACCTGCTCGACAGGGAGCCGTTCGTCGACGCCGCGGAGCGGCTCTTGAGCCTGGTCGATTCAGGCCGGATCGACGGTGTGATCTGCTCGACCACGGCGACGACCATCCACTACCTCGTGGTCAAGGCCGTCGGGGTGTCTGCAGCGACCGAGTATCCGCGCAAGCTCCTTGCCATCTTCGATGTTGCCTGCGTGGACCGCGAGACGCTGCTCGGCGCGATCGAGGCCGACTTCTCAGACTTCGAGGATGCGGTCTTGCACGAGGCGGCGTGCAGTAGCGGCGCTGCTGCGATCGTGACCCGCAACGGTAAGGACTTCGCGAAGTCGAGGCTGCCCGTGTTCGACCCGGTGGAGATGCTCGCTGCAGTGTTCGCGGATTCGGAGTAGCGGCGGCATTCCTAACCCGCGCATCCACACCGACAAACCGCGGCGGTAAGGTACTCTGAGTTGAGCGCGCACGGGCCGCGGTTTGCGGGTGATGCGCAAGAGCGTTAGCCACATAGGGGGAAGAGATGCAGCCATATGGGAACCGCGGCGGCGACTCGGGGGTAGCAGCCTACGAAACCGGGCCGGACTTCATCCGGGTCCAGTTCACGACGGGGGCAGTCTACCTGTACACGCACGCCAGCTGCGGTGCGCACAACTGCGAGACGATGAAGTCGATGGCAGCGGATGGGCACGGTCTGAACGCCTTCATCAACTCGGTTGTACGCAACGGATACGCGCGACGGGAAAGGTAGTCAGTGAAGATCGAGTCCGTCAGGATTGAGAACTTCCGGGGCTTCTGTGACGAGACCATTGTCCTCGACGACTACACTTGTTTCGTGGGCCGGAATGGATCCGGGAAGTCCACCGTCTTGTACGCCTTGAACGTCTTCTTCCGTCAGTTCAAGGACACGGCGACGGATCTCAGCAGGCTGTCAATCGATGACTTCCATCACAAGAACGTTGAGTCCCCGATTCGAATCACGGTGACGTTCTGCCAGATGAGCGACGCGGCCCAAGAGTCCCTCTCCGACTACGTTCGCCAAGGGAAGCTAGTCGTGACCGCTGAGGCCGTCTACGACCCGCCGTCAGGCAGAGCCGTGGTGCGCCAATACGCTAGCCGCCTGGAGATGGAGGAGTTCCGCGAGTACTTTGAGGCGGACAAGGCCGGTGGCAAGGCCGCGGACCTGAAGGTCATTTTCGCCAAGCTTCGTGAGGAGTATCCAGGCATCACGACCGCGACGACCAAGGATGCCATGGCGGACGCTCTGAGGGCATACGAAGCGAGTAACCCGGATGATTGCGTGCTCATTCGCAGAGAGGACCAGTTCTACGGTGCAACGCGAGGCGCCAATCGTCTGGATCCGTACATTCAGTGGGTCTTCGTGTCTGCCACTAAGGACTACTCGGAGGAGGCAGACGAGGCGAAGGATTCGGCTCTGGGTCAGCTTCTTGCCCGTACTGTCAGGCTGAAGACTGACTTCTCGGAATCCGTGTCGCAGCTGAAGCAGCAGATCGAAGCCGGCTACGAGGGAATGCTGGCCGCTCATGAGGGAGCGCTTGACGAGCTCTCGTCATCCCTAGAGTCCCGACTTCAGTCATGGGCCCATCCGGGCGTGACAGCGAGGGTCGTCTGGAACCGCGAGGCCGGCAGGTCCGTGAGGATCGAGGATCCCGCAGCAACGATTCGGTTGGGCGAGAGGGGTTTCACGGGGGAACTACCTCGATTCGGCCATGGACTTCAGCGCGCATACCTACTCTCCTTGCTGCAGGAGCTCTCGTCGCTGGATGCCGATACGCAACCCACGCTCGTCATGGCAATCGAAGAACCCGAAATCTACCAGCACCCCCCTCAGGCCCGACACCTGGCAGACGTACTGCGTGAACTCTCGTCTACCGGGTCCCAAGTCCTCTGCTGCACGCACAGCCCTCTCTTCATCCCGGGCACGCAGGTGGAGTCCGTTCGCTTGGTGCAAGACCAGGGAGAGCCATGCTGCTCGAAGGTCAGCGGCGTCGCGTACGCCGAACTTGCCGCCAGACTCGAGGCGGCTGGCGAGAAGCTGCTACAGGAAGAGGGCATGCTCGCGAGGCTATACCCGTCACTGAACCCCGTCGTGAACGAGATGTTCTTCTGCAGCCGACTGATTCTAGTCGAGGGAGCAGAAGATGTTGCGCACATCACGGCCTACATGAGCCTAACGGGACGGCTTTCTGACTACCGCCGCTTCGGCTGTCATATCGTGCCCGTGGGCAGAAAGAGCGAGTTGCACAGACCGCTCGCGGTGGCCCTAGAGCTCGGCATTCCTGCGTATGTCGTGTGGGATGCGGACACAGACAAGACAAACCCGAGCGAAGTCACACAGCACAAGAAGGAGAATCGAGTTCTGCAAACCCTTCTTGGCGTCGCGCAGCCCGATGACTGGCCCGCGCACCACGTACACGCTTCCAACCACTGCATCTGGAGCACGAATCTTACTGACTGCGTGCGAGCCGACCTCGGCGCCGCGTGGACGACGGCACAGGAAGAAGCAGCCATAAGATACGGTCATCCTGGGGGCCTCAAGAAGAACCCGGTGGCGATAGCATACGCTCACGAGCGTGCATGGAACGACGGGCACAGGTGTGGTGTACTGGACTCGCTGACCGGCAGTATTGTCGAGTGGGCATCATCCGCGATCTAGTGGCTAACCCTGAGATCGAGCGGACAACGCTTCGCGTTGCCGCTCATCTCAAAGAACGTTAGGTGGAGGCTCAGAATCTCACGGCCTCCCGTCCACGATTGGCGTCTTCGACCGGGACGGCAGGGCCGTGAGCTGCGCTACCTAGCTACGACTTCGATGACCGGGAACCGCCGCGTGTCTCCGCACGCCCTGCAGGCGTACTCAACCCAGCACACCTGATCATCAACACGCACAATCCGTGCTTTCGACCAGGTCTTGCTGCCGCACAACTCACAGCGCGACGTCGGCGGTCCTGGAACAAGGTGGTCGCTCATAGCAACCTCCTAGAATCCGGCGGAGGCTCGCAGGGCAGCACTTACGCAGGTTTCCGTTGCCCTCGTCTTAGGCGCGGGGATATACTTGCGTTGAAGGGAGCGCTAGACGCACACCCTGCATGAGCCTCATCCACCCGCTCCCTTGCCAAAGGGAGCGGGAAGCCCGGATGGGGCTTTTGCACACTATGTAGGGAGACTCGATTGCCAGACGCAATATGTGGGGCTCTCTGTCAATGTCGAACTTCGCGTGCAGTGTAGACTCCTGCGCAGACACGTTCAATGCTCCTGAACAGGCAATTCGCGGCGCGTCACGGACGCTGCCTGCGGTTTCCACAGTTTCCACAGATTCCCGAGTTGTTGGATTTGGCCCCACCTAACCCCGGCTTCGACACAGACAATCCTCGGCAATGAGAGTTATGCTCTCACCGGGGCCGGTTCTCGGCCTCGGATTGCTGGTCAAGCCGAAACGCGTAAGACAAGCTCATCGAGTCTTGTCACCACCACCAAGTATCATTGTCATGTCACCGTCTTCCGTACGCGTCCCGGGGAGGGGATACGCCGGTGAGTAATCAGCTGTCGGATTCAGTCCGCGTTCTGGAACAGCTCTGCAACACAGCTGCTGTTCTCGAGACTGGAATGCCAAACGAGGTGCTGGAGCAGTTGCTTCTGCTCCACTTGGCCATCGACAGAGACAACGAACCGACGTCCATCGATGCACTTCGTGAATCGCTACACAAGGTCTACGGCGTCGCGGCACTACCAGATGATCTTCGGCAGGTCGTTGACCGACTGCAGACTCGGGGCCAAGTCGTTGTCAACTCGGGTGAGGATATTGTGCTCAGCGCGGAGACCCTCGCTGGCGTCCGTGAAGAATGCAGCGCCGGACAGGCGCTCGAGGAGCGAGTCCGCGATGCGTGGCTTGAGGAGATTCGTGCACGCGAGCTGAACATCCCAGGCGATCTTCTGTGGGCGGCTCTGGAGGAGTTCATCCAGTCCGCGTTCGCCCGACATGGCATGCAAACGGCCATTCTGATTGACCCGGGGTTCGCTACTGATGATGCACATGAAGTCAGTCTGTCCGCTCTTCAGAATAGGGCCATTAGCAAGCATCTTCCCCCAGAAGACCATGATTTGGCCGCGGAGCTGATCGCGGAGTTCTTCGCACGAGTCGGTGAGAGCAGGGATCGCGTTCGCTACGTAGGTCGACTCGCCGATACTGCCCACGCATTCTTCGTTCTACACGTTTCACCTGATGTAGCACACACCATGCGTTCGGGCCTTTCCCCCATAACTGTCTTTCTTGATACGAACTTCCTCTTCGCCTTCCTGGGTCTGCACAGTGATCCATTCCTTGAGGTATCTAATCGCCTTGTGGACGCCGTCAGCAAGTACAAGTTGCCGGTCAAACTTCGCTACCACGAAGAGACGGCTGCTGAGCTGAAAGGCACGCTTGATCACTACCGTCGAGAACTCATCAAGAGGCGCTGGTCTCAGGCGCTGAGTCGTGCTGCCGTTCGAACGGGCGCGGTCTCCGGCGTGGAGCTTGAATACCACCGTCGCAACGCAGAAGTACCCACTGACGTTGCAGTGTTCTTCAAGCCCTTGGAGCACTTCGACGTTCTCCTGCGCGACAAGGGAATTGAGATCTACCGCGGGTCGGCGAAGGGCGAGGATGCTGCGGACGGCATAGCGACCGAATACGAGCGAGAGCTCGCTGAGGCTGACAGGGAGAAGCCGGCCGCCGCAATCGAGCATGATGCACGCGTACTTGCCACGGTACGCGCTCTCCGTTCCGAGGCAGCTTCGAGTCTGGAAGCTGGAGCTCTCCTGGTCACGTGCGACTATTCGCTGTTCCGGTTCGACAACCGAGAAGCGAGGCGTGCCGGAGTCCCCGCGTCGGTTCTGCTGCCCAATATGCTCTGGCAGATTCTGCGAGCCTACGTTCCCACCACGCAGGAGTATGACCGTGCCTTCGCCGATACTTTTGCACTGCCTGAGTTCAGGACAATTCAGAGTCGTTCGGGTCAGGCAGCTTCGAAGATGCTGAGTTACCTCGCCACATATGGGGATCTCGCAGAAGAGACCGCCACAAGACTACTCTCGAATGAGGTTGTCCTCAGGCAGTTGTCCGTGACTGAAGATGAGGACGAGGTCGCGGAGATTGTTGACTCCGAGCTGGCCAGACTGAACGAGCAGTTGCTTGAAGAGCGGGCTGCTCTTGCCAACACAATCAAGGACGAAGCTCGCCGACGCGCGGAACTGGAGGAAGAGAAGAGCCGCATCGCAGCTGAAGCCGAGGCTGAACGGGAGCGAATGCGACGGTCCATCGAACGCGCTAACAGGCAAGCACAAGACGCTGAGCAAGCTAGGAAGAACGCGGCAGAGGCAGAATCGGAGGCGCGCAGTCGTACAACTGAGGTAGAAACCGAGGCAGCTCGAACCTTGCGTGAAGAGCGGGAAGAGAGACTGAAGCTCCAGCGCGAGCATGAGCGCCAAGCTCACCTGTCAGCCTTTCTGGTGTCCCTTCTCGTTATTGTTGTCCATCTCATACTGTGGCTCGGACTTGAGTGGCCAAAGGCGCTTGTGACTCATGATCGAGCACTCGCTATGGAGCTGCTTCTTCTGGCCGCGCTGGTTGCATTGGCTGTGGCCATATTCGAGGAGAAATGGCGGAAGTACTTGCTGGGAAGTGGCGTCGCATTCGCGTTGATTATCGCCATACTTCAGCTACTGTGATTGATGAGTTGTCTAACCCGGAGATCGAGCGGACTACGCTTCGCGTAGCCGCTCATCTCCAAACCCGTTCGACATACGTTCGAATGTCTCAAGATGTAACTGCATCGGCGAGGAAAGGTGCGTAATCTAAGCATCACGACTGAGGGGATGGCAGATGAGCGACAGTGAGCCGGAGAAGTCTACGGACGAAGGCCTAAAACCCGAGCGTGCGGATGTCGAGCTGACTGAGGCAGCAATCAAGAGTCTGGGATTCCCAGACACTGAGAGACCACCTACCAATCCGCTCGGCTCCGTGTCCGATTCCGCTTCAAGCACTGGTTCCGGAGACGACACTGGCGCCGATTCCAACAGCGACCAATGACCGTGTCGTTGGACGTGTTGATCGGCACGCTTATCTTCGTGCTGCCAGGGTTTGTCACCGTGGGTGCGTATGCGGGACTCGGTCGCTTCTTCTCGCGTCCGGACTTGACGCGCGGCACCTTCGTTCTGCTCGCACTCGTGTTGTCGCTTCCCTTGCTGCTTGTATTCAACTTCGCGGTGTCTTACTTTCGCTTGTCCCTGGTCGCTCCAGTTGGCGTTCCTGAGCTGGAGACTAGCTATGTCGCGCCAGCGTTCCTCCTTTCCCTTTCGCTCTTGTACGCCGTTTCGGCCGGGCTAGGCGGGGTCGTTGTGCTGGGATTCAACGGCTGGAATGTACTTAAGCGCAAGAGAGGTGGCTCCTGCCATAGGATCAGCCGTTTAGATGTTTGGACAACTGTCATCGGCTCGCGTACGCAGACGCCCTACGTTGTCCTCGTGCTTGAGAAGTGCGCCTATCATGGACTCATGCGTCAGGCGACGACAGAAGATGAGGATCCTTACGTCTTCATATCGAGACCGGATTTCCTGCCCTTAGACAAGAACCAGTGTCCGGACTGGAAGAGTAGGACGCAACTGGATGTTGATGGCATCCTGATCAGGAAGAACGATATCAAGGCCTTCTGGATCGTCAGCTGATTGACCCGATGTCAAACCCGCGCATCCTCAGAGCAGACAACACTGCGCGTTGCCGCTCATCTTCAAGAACGGTTAGATGCACGACACAGATAGTGTCGAGTATGATTGGCGTATGCAGTCGCCAGCTATAATCAACGAGAGGTGTGGATCGGGCGAGAAGGGAGGGGGGCGCTGGTGGCTCGGAAGAAGGACGCGGTCTTCTTGGCCCATACGTTTGACGACTGTCCACCGTCTGGGTCAAGTGTCTCCGATGTTGAGGTTGCAGCCTGGTTCGAGAAGCTGCTGAAGAAGAAGTGGCGAGTTCTCTCGGGCAAGACCAAGCAGGCACGTCCAATCGGTGATAAGGTCGCGGATGCCGTCGACGACTCCCGCGCCATCGTAGGAGTGTTCACTCGGAGGTTCCCCATGGACGAGATGGGCGATCGATTCGTCGCCTCGCCGTGGGTGCTGTGCGAGTGTGCATATGCCCTTGGGCGATTCAGATATGCCCCTTATATCGTGGCCGGCTTTCGCGAAAAGGGCGTCGATCCCGATTCGCTCGCAATGCTCACGGTCGGAGGCATGGAGTTCCCGGAGTTCGATCGAGACAACTTAGAGGCTTCGAAGCCCGAAGTGTTGGCCTATCTCAATGACCTTGAGGCCAGAATTCATGCTGGTGGTCTAGGTCAGCTTCCCTTGCCAATCACTCTCCCCTACGCACAGGTGAGACTTGAGAAGATACACCTTGTCTATCGCAACGGATACGGGACTATACAGAACATCACCGAAATGGTCATTAGGGATCCTGAGCGCTTTCTGAATGAGCACCAAGGATCTATCAGACACAGGATCCGCACATATCGTGGTAAGCTTCCTCCACTCATGGAGATGCTTGAGACTCCAGTCCACCAACGAAAGACCGCTCCGTTCTTCCACGGGATTCTTGACTACCACCGCAGCAAATCGATGGGGACTCCGCTGCAAGTGATGCCAGTAGAAGAAAGCACCACAGATGTTGCCTTCGCGGTGGGATTCGTTGATGAGGCTGGTGCGCCTCTGCGGCTCAAGGCAAATGACACCGTACGGTACCAGTATGCATGGGGCCTACCCGGGATGTTTCCGGCTATCGAGGAGGATCTTGCAGAGGTTGTGCGCGGCCAGGTCGACTCGGACACGTACTGCCTGGCTGAGGTAACTGCGAATCACGGCAGAATCGAGAAGGTGCAACTCGACATTCGATTCGAACGTGAGGCTACTGGCGGGAGGCGGCGAGAGATTCTCAGCAAGAGCCCGTTCTGGCAAATCGGCAGGGGATACGAGCCCAACCCTGTATGGAGCGAGCCACGGCCTGTTCCTCAAGTTCGCGGAGAGCAGGAAGAGTACGACATGTGGTACGAGATCTTCCGGCTCGGCCTTGTCGATTTCGACGGCCGTGTCCGGATTGCGTGGCGTCCGGCCAGCCAGAAGTAGGCACCTTTGACCCAAACCGGCGTCTAACCCCGGCATCCTTAGTATCACTCTCTCCCGTGGGATACCTGACGCGAGTCGGGTAGCCTCAGATTCGACGGCGGAGTGACCCGCTCGGCGTCGCGGAGCAGCTCGGCCGGTATACGTGCTTGTACGTGCACCCACGCGATGACAGACCGTTCTATGTCGGTAAGGGCAGGAGACCGCATCCTCGCGCACCTCGGCGACGAGCGCGCCTCCGACAAGACGCGGACTCTCACTGAACTGTCGGAGGAATCGCAAGAACAGGTGCGGAGTGTCGCGCTTCGGCAACCCGCCGACCCAAGACGACACTTCGGCGCAGGCGACAACTCATGCCTCACACAAGCTTCCGGGGCTAGATCCTGGTAAGGGTCCAGTAAGGCAGTCCGGTTATGATGAGATCGTCCCTTCTCCTCGGGGACCATGCGAGCCCCGCCTTCTCCCATGATCGGGCGGGGTTCGCTGTGCGCGTGCCAGGTGCGGCAGGTGGTACGGTAGACACGGTCGCCGGCACTCACCGAGGAGGACCCACCATGGGGGATGTGACGGTATGGGGTATTCACGCGGGCAGGCATGCTGAGGCCGACAGCCAGTTCAAGCGGGACGATCTCGTCGCCGTAGGCTGGTCCAGGATCGGTGACCTGTCGCAACTGCCTGCCGATCGCGAGGCCTTCAAGTCCGCAGTGCAGACCGCCTATCCGGCGACCAAAGCTGGCGCCGTGCCCGTCTACGGAGGTCTCCTGTACCGCTTCGTGCACGAGGTCAAAGAGGGCGATCTCTTCGTCTTTCCCTCCAAGGTCGACCGCGAGGTGCATATCGGCGAGGGGGTGGGCGGTTATCGCTACCAGCCTGCACGTCGTTTCGTCCACGCCTGTGACAGTTCGACCGGACGATCACCGGCGCGGCGAATCATGGAGGCGCCCGGGCGCCCACCGGAGTTCGACGACAACCGGCGTTCGCCTAAGGGGTGAGCGGGGTCATTGTCTGTCAGAGGCAGTTGATAGCATCGGAATCAGAAGGTCTCACCTAGCGTGACCGGAGGTGCTATCGATGATCGATATCAGGTTCGAGGTCAACGGGCGGGAGGTCAGCCTTGATCGGTTCGCCAGTGAGATGGAGAAAGCGGTCTACGGGCAGGTTCGGGACAACATCCGTGAACGGCTCGAAGGCGTGAGATGCCCGGAGCACGGAGAACGCCCGACGGTAATCGTCATGGGGAGCAGCCTCGATAATCTCGAGTTCGACGTCGATGGCTGCTGCGAAGAACTGGTCAATAGGGTCGTCGGGCAACTGAAGCAGTAGTTCTCAGCTGTTTGCAGAGGGCGCTTAGGCGCGGAAGGAGAGCGTTGTGCGCCGGTTCGGGGGGAGCTGGAGCGAGTCGAAGCTCGACTGCGTCGAGAGGTACGCGCGAGCATATCTTCGTGTTATGCAGA
>PWVH01000076.1 GCA_003563465.1 Coriobacteriaceae bacterium
GAGCGCGCTCTCGATCGACGCGAAGTTCCTCGCGACCCTCGGATCGCTTCCTTCGTTCCGGTGACGCGATCGCCACCGGTCCTGGTCGCGATTCCCCACAGAGACGCTCTCGTAGTCCATCCGGGTCCCATCCGTCGCCCACGGCCCCTCAATGCTACAACGCACGCCTTCTCGGCACTCAGATCAGGATCGATTCCTGCCCCACGCATGTCTCTACCTGGCATTACGCGGATGGCAAATATTTCTGCATTAGATATGACGTTTTTTGAGATATCCCGGTACTAGTACAGTAGAAGGTCGAATAATCGGCCTCAAAACATACGCCCCGATGGGGGCAGAAACGGAGCATCATGATTACGGCAATACCCGATGGCCGCAAGGTCAACATCGAGGAAGACGATGGCGATATCCGGACCGAGGCCTTCCACGACGACAACGTCGCGTACTACTCGGCCCAAGCGATCGAGCTTCGAAACGACGACGATGGGCCGTCGATCACGCTCAACGAGTTCAAACGTCGCTGGGAGCACTACTACGCCCGACTGCGCTTGACTCCAGAGACACTCGCCGAATACGAGTGCTGCCTCGAACCCATCATGGACGAACTCGGTGAGCTCCCTATCGACCAGGTCCGGGATGAAGCCTACGCGTACTACTACCGGCACGCCAGCCCAGACGGTCTAAGCGCTCTTCACTCGACCATGTCCAGGTTCTCCGCTTTGCACGGAGTCGCCAGGAAGTGGGGCTATACCGACGAACCGGCGATCTCGGTGGCCGAACTGACGGCCTCCTGGCTCAGAAAGCCTGTCCGTTCGTAGCTCGACTCAGGCGACCGGGGCCGGACCTAGGATCAGCACCTTGACAACTGAATACAGCCTGGGGCCCAGGCATATCGTGGTCTTCAGCACCAGGTGGTCGGCGTGACCTTCCGCGTCGGCCGCCTGGGTAGTCCGGAGTCTCTAGATGTCAGATACTGGAAAACCCACTCATTCTTCCTGGTCAAGGACTTATTTCAGAACATCATTCTCATCATCTGATACTCAAGATCATCAAACTACTCAGAAGCTAGACGTCTTGATATCACGCTCGTCGTCTCTCCTACTCCTCCACAACAAGCGCCCAAAGACGTTTCAGAGGGAGTTCAGCCTGCATATCGTCAGGCAGTCTAGAGTATTGATCCACCACTGTGTCGACGACATCGTCTGCATCCCAAAGCCGAATCTCGAAGAAGAGACGGCGTGCCTCGCTCACAACCGAGGACTTGAAACCACCCCAAGACACGAGAAGCCCTTGCTCCGCGCCAAACCCCTTCATGATGCCCTGAAGCTCACGCAGAACCGAAACATCTACCGGCGTATCCGAAGACTTGACCTGCACCACCAAACGAGGGTGATCGAAGCCCATCGCCCCTTTTCCCGCGATTATGTCGACGCCGCCATCGGCTCCATGAGACGACACTCTCGAGTGGTACCCTTGCGCCTCCAACAACGCTCCTACGAGCCGGGCTAGCTCATGACCCCTGTACTTCTGTGAGATATGCGTCCTGATTTGATCGCGGGCGAACTCCTCCAGGTTGACGACCGGCTCTTCCTCGCCGCCATCAGCAACCAGGCCCGGACCATCGTATCTTCCACCAGACACCAAAGCCTTCAACCTGGCCTCTGCGTCATTGCGCTGAATCTGGCACACGGTCATGAAGGCGCCCAGTGAGTACAGGATGTCCTGGTCGATCGAGCTGCGGGCTACGTCGGTGTTGATCCACTTGACTGGACGTATATGCCGCGCGTCTTCGGGATTGTCGGGCCGATACTCGTACGGGCCAACAACCTCGCCGAATGCCACGGCAGAGCGGCCTTTCAGCGGCAGCGCCACCCAATCGCCGACCTGGATCCGGTGGGAAAAGGCCCAAAGCTGCCCCGCCCAGTTCCTAAGCCTCTGCAGCTCATGTTCTGGGTATGCTGCCTTCAGCGCCTCGAGCAAGGCCTCTCTACTCTCGATTGCGCCAAGATCACCCTTTCGCTCCCAACCGATCAACACGACGTCATTCTCGATCGCGAACATCTCGCGCTCGCCATGCCTGCCGGCACGCACCAACCAAAGCGCCATTCTTGTCACGCCTCTCGTCTTCCGTGTTCCACACGAGCCCAATCACTCCCAGCTCTATGAAACCTCCATCCAGCAGACGACACCCAGATCATCATGCGTGATAGCTCGTCCAGGACCGTCAACCCGTTCCACGGGCCTCAAACCGTATCGCTCGACGACCTCGACGATACGATCGGCCGCCACCAGAAGCGAGATCTGATCGGCAGAGAGTTCAGTACGGACAGCAGACAGCCCTCGACGCACAAGCTGGCCGCGCCCCACGCTCAATGCCGCCTCTGCACGGTTGTACCTAGGATCACGAGGTAGATCGGGTGACCTCAGGACCTCGAGAGCCCACCGTTGGCTCGCCTGCAGGCGCTCTTCGGCAGCCCGCGGATCCAGTCGCTCGTTGTACTCGCGACAGATGTCGTCGGCAGCAGATCTCCACATCATCTCGAGATCACGTGTCTTATCCACCTGAGCACCGGTATCGGGATCGATCCTCCTGAGTATCTCCAAGTCGTCGTCGACCAAGATTCCGTCGTCACAGACGAACCGCCAGTACCTCTCTCCGGACTTGGCTCTCGCCGCGAAGAACACCCCTCCCGTCACTCCGGGTTTTGCTACCGTGGCACCGATTCCCCAAGGAAGCCGCTTGATTCGGTCGATCTCTCCCTCATCGCGCGCCGTGCGCAACAGAGCCCTGTACTCCTCAGCGACGAACGTCGAAGACCCGGATCGCTCTCCATCATCCAGAAGGGTCGGGTCCCCTTTGGATATCCGATCCGCGAGATCCTCCAAGTCGGCGAAGATGCGTTGCTCGATATCCACGTCCTCGAGTACCTGACTCTCCATGCCGACTGCTGCATTGGCGGCGGCGATCTTCGTGCGGACCTTGGCCTCAAGCTTGAGCGCCTCCTCAAGCTCCCCAGGCTCCGGAAGCAGTGTATACAGATACACCTCTTCATGCGGGCTCTTCAACCGGATCACACGACCGTTGCGCTGTACGATTCTCTGTGGGTTCCACGGCATGTCGTAGCTGATGACAGCCTGCGCCTCCTGAAGGTTCTGCCCCTCTGAGACGACATCCGTCGATATCAACAGATCGACCTCGTCTTCAACATCGATCGAATACATGCCCTCGTAGTCATCTACCGAGTGGGGACAGAACCGTTCCAACTGCTTGACCCGCTGGTCGGCGTCCATCTCGTTTCCGATGATGGCAGCAAACGCGCGCCCACCGAAGCGCTTAGGGTCGGAAGCGATCGCACTCCTGATGTAGTCCACGGTGTCTGCGTACGTCGTGAACACCGCGACCTTCTTCGCCCTTGTCGTTCTCAGAGCCTGAGCCAGTGCCTCGAGTTTCGGGTCCGGCAGTTCGAGCAGCCGTTCTAGCCGATCGGCGATACGCATCAGAAGCTCACGATCCGACGCTATGTCTTCGATGTATTGCTCGGAGAATTCACTCGCATCGTGAAACCCGAAGTCCTCACCGAGCGCACTGTCCACGGTATCAGGGACAGGTTCGCCTCCCTGGAGATCGAACACCATCTGGCGAAGTGCACTCACCGACGGCACCTTCTTCAATCGCTCCCACGACTCCAGCACCGCGTCGTGGGCAGATACCATCCCACAGACGGTCCTAGAAGCCGCGTATGCAGATGATTCGAACCTCTTCAGCAGACCCGACTTGATCAGACCCGCGAGGACGCGCTCGTCTTGAGCCTCGGTTGGCTCACCCCTCACGTAAGCACTCGGACGATACCTCGCCATGTTCAGATCACCTATAGCCTCGACGATCTCCGAGAACACGCCAGGATACACAGAGTCCAGATCGTAGCGGACCTCTCGCATTCTCGGTTCCGGGAATCGCACTATCGTACCGTCGTCGAACGTGGCGCCCGGGTAGTGACGCATCAGGAATGCTCGGTCCCGCCGGACAGTCAGTTCATTCATCAGAGGGAAGAGCTTGTCTTCGCTGATGGCATCGGGATCGGCCGCGCCGGCGAGCAGGAAACGCTGACGAAGCGAAGGTGTCTTCAGCGGCTCCCCTGCGAAAGCGGCATCGTGACGTGCGAACAGCATGATCAGGTTATACAGATCCCAAAGCGCGTTGTTCACCGGTGTCGCCGTCAACAGAACCAGATCCTTCTTAGACCCCCCCAGCATACGATCCAGACACCCGTACCAGTGGGTATCCTGGTTGCGAAACGCGTGCGCCTCGTCGATCAACACCAAGCGGTACGCATCCTTGTCGACGGCCAGCACACTATCGGCTCCCGGGCGATCACTCAGTTGTCTGTCTCGTGCAAGCTGCTGGTAGCTGATCACCTCGGCTGGCAGCATCTTACGTGATATCGCCGGCTGCCAGACGTTTCGCTTCATCTGAGCCGGCACCACCACCAGGGCTCGTTGCCCGAGTTCCTTCGTGTAGTGCTCTATGAACTGCAGGCCCACCATCGTCTTGCCCGTGCCGACACCGTCGGCGTACAGCACGCCTGCGTGTTTCCCCACGATCCGCAGGGCTCTGTGGTAGCCGTCTTGCTGAAATGCCGTCAAGTTGCGTGTTGGTGCCTCGTCGCTTGTCTCCTCGATCTCATCACCGTAGATCTCCCATAGCGCTCGGAGGAAGATGGTCTTCGGATCGTAGTCGACCTCTTCCGGATAGAGCAGTTCGATCAGATCGTCCTTGAAGTCCTCAGCCTCACTCCAGAGCTCCTTGAACCACTCACGCGACATCCTCACCGTGTTGGGCTGGTAGTTTGCCAGACCCAGCTCAAGATTCGCGATCAGACCTCCGGCAGTCAGGTTCGCCGATGTGACAATCGCTGCCCCGTCAACGACATCGTCATCGTATTCAGCGAAGATGTATGCCTTGCCGTGGAGGAAACGTCCGACGAACCGCTTAACCTCAACGTCCTCGCCCTCGAGAAGTCTACGGACCCTCTCGATCGTCTGAGCCCTACGGCTTTCTGGAAACGCATCGAAATCGCGCTCTCCTCGAAGTCGGGCCATGCTCGTCTTGAAGCTCTCCTGTGCAGCCAGCCGCTCCGGGACCCCTTCAATCCCAAGCCCAGCTTCGGGAGTCGCGCCGATAAGCAGGCGAAGCGGGCGCTTACCGCTTTCCAGCTGCACCGCTGCAAGCTCAACAAGACCCGACATCGCCACGTACCCGGTCGCTACCGACATGGGCGCGTCCCGGTGCTCGGCAAGCCACCTCAAAGCAGCGCGGTGCGAGTAACGATCCTGGTTGTCTATCAACTCGGGCTGGCCGACCATCAGCTTCCTCCGAACTCAGAGTGTTTATTCGCCACATTGTCTCGGTAGGCGGCGGGAACCGCGTTCAGGGTGAAGTCCTCGAACACGACTTCCAGATCCGCAGACGTGAGCCCGTAAGCAGTCGCCACAAGGGCATCGATCTCGGCCTTCATCTCCTCACGCTTGCCAGCATCCAGCGGTCCGAAGTCCACGCCGACCTCGCTTGCGAAGGTAGCGAAACGTTCGTCGGGACACGACAGCCGAGCCGACCTCGTGGCGATACCCACGATGTCAGTGGCGTCTACAGGCGGCAGCGTCAGCATGTACAAGATGAAGTAGTTCAAGCTCATCTCAACAAACCGACGTGCCTGCCAGTCGAAGGCCAGGCTGTTCATCACGCCGAGCACGAACGCCTTCTCGAGTGCTCCGCCAACGTCGAACACTAGATACGGTGCCTTGTTCGTCAACGCGATACCAGGGGCGATTAGGACAGCCAACGCCGTTCGCGCATTGGTGCGATTCGTGACGTCTCTAAATGCGATGCGAGCGTGCCTGAAGTCGAGCGTCGTCTCGTCTGTCAGATACTCACGATCGAAGTGGCGCACATACGTACTCCTGCTGTTGTTGCGTTTCGACTGCAGCTTGGGCAGCAGTTCGTCTTCGCGCACGAATCCAGCAGGATCGGCGCCATGCGCATCGAACTGGCCGAAGCTCCGGCCCTTCCATACAGGCACACCATCATCGTACCGAAAGAGCTTCTTGTCGTTCGTCTCGTGCAACTCCACGGAAGCGAACGCATGCCAGACTCCTTTGTAGCCCTCATCGAAACGCGGGCCTGAACGCACCTTCTCGAAGACCTCCACCGCATCCTGGACAGGAAGCAGGGGTACCTCCCAAGACGGCTCGCCGCCTCCCTTCGGACGTGTCCAAGTTGCCAACGTCGCCATCGGGTAGCGAATACCCTCGGAGTGCGATGCGGCCCTGAATGCCTCTTCGGAGTCTGCAGGGCCGGTCGTGCTGACCACGGCCTTCTCGCAAGGTTTCGCCCTCTTTGCTGATAGCAGTGCAAAGGTCCACCGCGGCTCCATGTCGAAAGCCCATCGACCTTTGTTCAGAATGAAGTCGATTCGCCTTACCTCAGAACCCGAGAACAGCCACCTTCGGAAGGGACGCGTCCCTTTGACAAGGAATGCAGATCGCGGCAACACCACCCCGATGTGGCCGCCTTCTCTGCAAAGATGGGTATACCGCTCGCAAAACAGCTTGTAGAGATCGGTATCTCCTCCGGCCTGCAGGTTGTATCCCCCGGCCGGTCCGAAGAACGACCTCAAGGACTTGAGCTCTTCCCTCCGAGCCTTTAACTTCTCTGGCAACTCGGGAAAACGGGACTTGAGATCCTCGATCGCCTTCCTACGATCACTTTCGCTGCGAAGCCCTCGGATGCCCGGCTGATGCAGCGCGTAGAAGGCCAGTTCCTCGATCGTGACCTCTTCCCATGGAGGGTTGCCGATCACGACATCGAAGCCCGGGCACTCACCGGCAAAAACCTCGGGGAAAGCCAACGGCCAGTGCAGGAACCTGTGCTTAGCCGCCAGTTCCTCAGCTGCTGCAATCTTCTCACCGGCATCTAGCGAAGGTGTGCCGTTGACTATCGCGTCTATCTCCGTCTGCAGTGGCGCACGCGTGCTGTCAGGCCCTAGTGGGTCGGCTGTCCAGAGATCGAACACCTGCTTTACCGGAGCACCGACGGCCTCCATCTTGTCCACCAGTTCACCCGAGAGTGCTACCTCTTCCGGAGTACGGTCGCCCACCTCAGCAAGACGATTGGCAAGCAACTGAATCTCTGCACGCTTCTCGGGATACGGGCCCATGAGAAAGCCGAGTCCCACGTCTTCGACCATGCACGAATCGTCGGCCACACCCACAAGCGAGTTTCCGTGACGCAAGTTGTGGTTGAGGTAGCTCAGAGCAAGCCCCGGCACGAAGCTCTTCAGCCATAGTGTGATCTTAGCGACCTCCACCGCCATCGGGGACAGATCCACTCCAAAGATGCAGTGCTTCAGGACCACTCGGCGCAGCAGGGCACCATCTTCGACCGGACCGGAAAGCTCCGACTGCACATGTGCACGAAGCGACTCCAAGTAGTCGCTCACACCCGGCAGAGGCCTGCTCGCCAGGAAATCCTGTATCTCATCAGCGATGACATCGAGTGCATCGGCAAGGAAATGTGCGCTGCCCATCGCAGGGTCCAACACGCGGAACGCAAACAGCCGACTTGCGGACTGTCCCGGATCGGTCTCGGCGATGCTTGAGACCACATCCAGGTGGCTGCGCAGAGCCGGAAGCACGCCGTGCGTGGTCAGATGCCGCACCACGTCCTGGCGCGTGTAGTACACACCACCCGCCTTGCGCCCACCTTCTTCTGTCTGGAAGAACAGTTCGTCTGCTGATACGACTACCTCGTCTTCTGGGCCAGCCGGTTCATACACCTCGGCCTTGCCGGACTTGAGCTTCTTTCTTGCGACCTTCAAGTCAACGTCGGCAAGCGACAAGCGAAGCGAGAGCAGGTTCTCGTAGATACGACCTAGATGCTCGACTTCGAGTCCCGCATAGTCGACGCCGACATCAGGGCTGTCGCTTTCGGAGTCGAACCCCAACGCAACGAGCGCGTTGCCGAAAACGTCATCGGTGAGCGATATGTCCTCTAGGAGCGTAGCGCCAAGCAGTCCGTTCTCACTGAAGAGGTCACCATCGTACGCAGGTACCCCGAGAGCACGATTGCCGAGCCGAACCGCCTTCACAAGCACCACGAAGCTGTCCCAGTAGAACGTCGATCTGGAATCTAGGCTCTCCTTGCTGTCCAGGGCAGATCGCGAAAGCGTCGTCAGGCCATGCGGCTTGTAGGCCGCGGCATTCAGGGGCAGGTAGCCCTGGCTTTCGCAGTAGAGCAGGAATAGTAGGCGGAACAACAGGGTAAGGACCGCACCCTCGATCTGTTCACGAAGCGCGGGATCAGTGAGGTCCTCGCCCCTCGCAGACACGGCTCTCCCGAGACCACGAGACAGAACCAGCATCACTTCGTCACGAAGACGGTCCTCGAGGCGTTCGCGTAATCCGACCCCGAATTCCTCGGCTTCCTCGATCAAACGCTCTAACAGACCGCCTGGCCTTAAGGACTCCGCATGCAGCAGACCGATGTAGGGCCAATCATCATGATGGGTCGTAGAGACGTCGACCTCTAGGTAGCGGCCCGTAGAAGAGCCGACACCATCATCGGTCCGAAACAGTCGAAAGCGGCGGTTGCTGGTGAGCATCCCCCACTTGGCGCCCGAGGAACGGCATTCTGAAAGCAGCGTACCCTCGGGCATCGTTCCAGCAGCCGTCAGTCGACCGAAATCGGCGACATCCCGCATCGGATGAACAACGAGGACTGGCGCTCCGCCCACCCTGTACAGGTATCCCTGGTTCGTCTTCTCCCGTTCCGTCCAACCCAAAGCGGTAAGACTCTCGCGCCAGCTGTATTTCGCCTTCACTTCAGATGCTCGCTGCTCAAGCTCGGCCCAATAAGGACTGTTCCTCAACCTCCGCTCGAGAAGATGCCGCGTGAGCAATCCCCGCACCAGGATCCCTGGGATCCCAGCAGTGTCGATGCGCTCAAGCTCTGCAGCCAGTTCTACGACAGCATCCCGACGTTCAAGACCCTCGAGACCCGTCAGCACCTCAGCCAGCATGTCAAGCGGCACGATGCGAACCGGATCGCGTTCACTGGACGGTCCTAGCGTAAGTAATCCGCCCTCCACTAGCGACAGCAGAAGAAGCGGTGTCGCCCCGCCACCCTGGCGTGACTTCCACGCCTTGCGAACCTCTCGCTCGCCCACGGCCGTCGCCAGCGCTACCTCGATGCCCGCCACATCCCAGGCATGGACTACATCCGATGCGGCCACCGGATAACCCGGACCGAGCAGCTCTTCAAGATCACGGAAAAGCTTATCAGTGGTCACGTGCCCCCTCCAACGCATATGTGGCGGCCCTTGCCATGTTGAGCCTCAACACTCGCACCGGCAGACTCCATCGTCGCTCCCATTCTCGCCAGCTGAGTGGTTGCCTACATACTACTCGACCAATACGACTCCTTAAGTCTTGCCGCATATCGACTGGTGAGTGAGGACCTTTCTCTATTCGTGGTCTGCTCTTGATCTGCACTCTCGAAGCCCAAGGCTCACGAATACAAGAACGCCGACCGAAGGTCGGCTAACTAGACACCCTACTCCATTCGTAACTGACCGCGCATGCCGGGAAGCCTCCAGCTGCTCGTCAAATCAGAAGGCGCTTGCTCTTATTTTCACTGGTCTGCCCTTCCCCCCTTAATCTCTCTCACATCATGCTCTCGAACTAGTAACGCCGACCCGAAGGTCGGCTGGCTTAGGAATCCTCATTCTCCCTACACCACACTTAGCTGTTCGCGCACTATCAACCCTAACAACAAGTGAGCGCGGTCCGTTTTCCATTCCCGGAAACCCTGTGATGCACGGCCCCTCGCTTCCGCTCGGGACAACGAAGCCCCGCGCGCAAGTGAATCTGCATGCATGGCCTAGTACGATTCGGACATCCGATACTCAACGTACCTACGAGCAATGCAAGTGAAATGTTTAACCTCGTCGAGCGTGATTCCTTTTGAGAACGAACGGACAATGTCATCCATCTGCCGAGATCTCTCAGCTTTGGTGATCAGGCCCCGATAGCTCTGCCCGTCCACCACGAGGAAATCGTCCATCATTCTCGCTGGAATATCGGATGTATCAAGCCAGGGCACATCCCGACGCTTTGTGTCAAGGGTCGCGAGAACAAACAGCACCCGAATCGGCACCGGTGTCTTGGAATCGTCTTCCTTGACCATGGCCTCACCGAGAGCGAGTAATCCCTGCCAGGTGTCCCGCGACAATAAGTCTGGCAGAAACCATTGTATGGACTCGCACACATTGGACTGATCGAGAGCCCCATCCACCACAGATTCTGCTTCTGATGTGAACGCCTGCGCGGTGCCCATCTGTTCCAGTAGGCCAGCTACGTAGCTGGCCCCAAAGTAGTCTGCGAAGCTCTTGTGGGCAAACTCGTAGTGCCCCATTGCATCTCGGTGCAACATAGTCTGTGTTCGCATGTCGTATTCCAGATGACTGATACGCTCGTCGTCCGCCTCCGTTTCCCCGTAAAGCTCCGAGATGAGCGGTCGGAGTTCACTGAAATGAACTCTGGTGGTCTGCGCAGAGAGCATGCGCCAACCCAGATGCGCCAAGAATGCGAGTTTGTAATCCACGCCCGTCATCGACCGCTCTTGGTTTCGCCTAAGAATTGACGAAATGGCACTTGAGTAGACAGACGCATAGCTTCCAAAGCTCTGTGTCGGATCGTCTTCAAGCGCAGCAAACAACATGTCAATGAGCACTGGCTTGCGCGCCATCGTCAGGAGGTCTGGGTCTTCAAGAATGCGCTGCGCTGCCGCGCGGTTATCTGCGTTAGTCCGATACCGAATAAGACGCCGTACTTGTTCGGCTTCGAGCTCAGCAATGTAGATTACGCCGAAAGCGGAGTTGCCAGCAGTCACACTGGCTGCCAAGGGGCCTTCGGCAAGCCCATGCTCGACCGCCGCTCGGCGAAAGCACTCTGTGCGACTTGTAAGCAGCATCCGAGCGCGCCCAGCAGCCAGCTGTAGCAGCTCTGCGAAGTTCGACGAAAGCGACTCATCATCAAGGCATTGAGCCATCTCATCGAATCCGTCTAGAATGACGACAAGGCGACCGGCTTGATTGAGTGAGTCGAAGAACCGCCATGCGGAGCCGACCGGACGAAGTCTGTATTCTTCGGTAAGTCGAGCCGTAATGAAGTCCGCAATCGAGACAGCTTTCGATACGTCTCGAAGCGACAGCAGCACGGGCGCACGCTCGTGCACGGGATCGGACAGGAAACGGCGCAGTTGTTCCTGGGCGAACTTGTGGGCAAACGACGTCTTGCCCGACCCGAACGATCCCAGAACCATGAGGTGCTCACTGCTTTCGCATCTCAACCAATCCGCAGTGAACCGACCAAGGCTTTCATGGCTTTCCTTTCGAAAAGCGTGCTGACTACGGTCGCTCCGCTGTGCCACCAGTTGATAGCAGGGAGGATCTTCGTAGGCGTCCTCAATTCCCATTTCCCGGAGAGCGGAGTCGAGGTAGGCCTCATAAGGATTCCAGATGCGCTGCATGAATCCTCTGAGATCCATTACCGCCAGTCTTGAGTCCCGTCGACTTAGCTCGCTCGCTTCCTTAGACACTGGCAGCGATGAAACCAACCACGTTTCCGATACTCCTACGAAGCCATTTTCGATGGCCTCAGATACGTCATCAACCAAGATCGAAGTCGAGCACACCACCTGAATCGCATGTCGAGTCATACCTCCATCAAGGACACACAAGCAGCTTGGCCCTACCGGATGACTCGCCTGCACGACCTCGAACCCCGACGCTGTCATAAAGCTGGACACTAGGGTCTGAGTCGGATTCTCTGAGAGAGTGACGTCTTGGTTGAGTAGCTGATGAATCTCATTCGGGAGGCGTTCACTCTGTGGGTTCTTCCGCACTTCCGAGCTGAACACCAGTCCAACACGGAAGTCGGCAAGTATCGAGAATAGGCTTGCGTTCTTCTCACGGAAACGGTTGACTATCGCGTCTTTTACGCGAGTTAGACACGAGTGATAGTCTCTCGGGTGCAGCGCAACCGTCAGAAAGAGGTTATTCTCCGTCAAGTCGATTCGCGTGAGGTTGTGCAGCCACCAGTACTTCGCATCGTCTGCGTCCATGGCGAACTGCTGGACCACCTTTGGATCAGTGACTCGCTTGCTGTCAATATCCAGCTCATCAGCGAGTCGCATGAGTGCAGCCACGAACCGCTTGCGTCCTCTTCGATGGGTTTCCATTCGCTCGGGACAATCTGAAACGGGCTTGCCAGTGTGGTGCAATACAACATCAATGATGTCTTCGAATAGGTGGGTAGGAATCGATTCTGCGGCGCGACCGAGTATCTCGTCATCCCACTGACGAGCCCCTTTCAGCCACTCAGCCGTGAGCAACGCATGATTCTTGCGCACCCATGCCTGCTCTTCAATGGAATAGTCACTGGCCCTAGGCGCTGTCCACGGAGGCTGGTGCACACCGGCACCAGTCACTGCGAGCTGAACCTCACGTCGGTTGGCGATGTCGCACTGCATGCCAATGTCATGGAGATAAACCGCCGCGAGTAGGACATAAGCTTCTTCGGCGTCCAAAGGCTGATGTCCCCCAGCTTCCAGGATCCTCAGTAGCCAGTTCAAGACCCTAAGACAATGCTCCGGCCCATGATCCGTGAAGTCCTGCACTATCCGCGTCACGTCTCTCGGCCATGCGTTCTCGCAGGCGTACCACAACTGATCCAGGCTCCGCTCAAAATCCGTAGGGAGGGCACTCCGCAGAATGGAATTCTGCAGCTGCCTCCGGTTCTCATCGGGCATGCGGCCGCCCCCTCTCTCGCTCGCATCTGAGCTCATCCGGAACAACACTGCGCGCCAGCTAGTCTCCTTTGAACAATCCCCCCAACCATCCCCGTCTGAGTCTACATCGGTTCATGTGCGACTGCACCGAGGCTGATCACCATATGGCGCTGACCTTGGATTAGAACACCGAGTACGCTTCGCTCCTCTCCAGCTTTCTCTGAGTTCTCAACTCCGCCAGAGTCAAATCCCCCACTTGCGACTATAGCTCATCAGGAATCTACTCTTGTGTAGTGAAGCAGACCTCTTCTTTTCCTGGACTGCTCTTCTGACCTTATCTTTTCCTCATTGACCAAAGAATCTAATCTGACAAGGATCAGATCGTCAGACAGTGAGAAGTCACTCGACTGCGCCATGTCGCCGGAGCAGCTCTGCCGTCTCGGTATGGCCCATCTCTGCTGCCCAATGGAGCGGGGTCTTGCGATCCTTATCCCGAACGTTCATGTCAGCCCCTCGCTCGATGAGGAGCTGTGCCGTCTTTGTGTGGCCTTTCTCCGCTGCCCAATGGAGCGGGGTCGCGTCATTCTCATCCCGAGCGTTGACGTCGGCTCCCCGGTCGATGAGGAGCCGCGCTGTCTCGGTGCAGCCTGGAGCCATCTAGAAGAAGCCCAATAGAAGAGCCGCGACCGCAAGCAAAGCCACGCACACCGCAGGGAGCATACATCCGCACCCCGCCGCTTCCGCGACCTCGCTCCGCGTCTTACCTTCGCGATTCCGACCGTTTCTGTCGTATCCCTCGCGGTTGTAACCCTCGCGGTCGAAGCCCCCCAAGCGGCTGTACCCGTCACGGTCGTAACCTTCTCGGTTGAAGCCCAGACGGTCGATGCCTTTCCTGTCGTAGCCGTAACGGTCGAAGCATCTCATGTCGTAGCCATCTCGGTCATAGCCGTCGGAGTCGTATCGCGTGCCGGTGTCCCGGTGGAGGCCCTTGCAGTCGAAGCCGTCGCGGCCGTAGCCGTAGTCCCCGCGGTCGTAGCCCTCGCGGTCGTATCTGTCGCAGTAGTAGCCCTTGCGGTTGATGCCCTTGCGGTTGATGCCCTTCTTGTCGTAGCCCTCGCGGTCGAAGCCGTCGCGGTTGAAACCGTCCCGGTCAAAGCCGTCCCGGTCGAAGCCTTTGCGGTTGAAGCCGTCGCGGTCGTAGCCCTCGCGGTCGTAGCCGCCGCGGTTGAAACCGTCCCGGTCAAAGCCGTCGCGGTCGAAGCCCTTGCGGTTGAAGCCCTCGCGGTCGTAGCCCCTGCGGTCGTAGCCCTTGCGGTCGAAGCCGTCACGGTCGTAGCCGTCACGGTAATAGCCATTACGGTCGAAGCCCTTGCGGTCGTAGCCGTCGCGGGTGAAACCCGCCGAATCGTACTCTGTACCCGTGTCCCGGTGGATGCCCCTGCGGTTGAAGCCCTTGCGGTCGTAGCCGCCGCGGTTGAAACCGTCCCGGTAGAAGCCGTCGCGGTCGTAGCCGTCGCGGGTGAAACCCGCCGGGTCGTACTCCGTCCCTGTGTCTCGGTGGATGCCCGCACGGTTGAAGCCGTTGATGTCATAGCCGCTTTTGTTGTAGAAGTCGCGGTCGTAGCCAGCCGGATCGTACTTTGTACCCGTGCTCTCATGCAGTCCTTCGCGGTCAAAGCCGTCGCGGTTGAAACCGTCCCGGTAGAAGCCCTCGCGGTCGTAGCCGTCACGGTGGATGCCGCATGAGTCGTAGCCCCTGCGGTCGTAGCCCTCGCGGTCGTAGCCGTCGCGGTCGTATCCCTCGCGGTCGTATCCCTCGCGGTCGAAGCCTTCAGGGTCGTACTCCGTTCCCGTGTCGCGGTGGATGCCGCATGAGTCGTAGCCCCTGCGGTCGTAGCCCCTGCGGTCGTAGCCGTCACGGTCGTAGCCGTCACGGTCGAAGCCGTCACGGTCGAAGCCGTCACGGTCGTAGCCCTCCCAGTCGAAGCTGTCTGGGGCGTATCGCGTGCGTGTTCCATGATGTATGCCGTACCGGTCGAAGCCGTCACTGTCGTAACCGTCACAGCCGTAACCGTCACGGCCGTAGCCCACGCGGGCGTAGCCCTCGCGGTTGAAGCCGTCCCGGTCGTATCCCTCGCGGTCGAAGCCTTCAGGGTCGTACTCCGTTCCCGTGTCGCGGTGGATCTTCCTGCGGTTGAAGCCGTCGCGGTCATAACCCTTCCAGTCGTACCCCTCGTGGTCGTACCCCTCTTGGTCGTCGCCGAGCAGCGGCACGTCAGGCACGAGTAGATAGGTGATTACGGTGACCTGCCCAGAAACCGGCTCGCTGGTCACAAAGCAGCCCCCGTCCGCGAGGAAGTAATGGCTGCCATCGTCTCTCACAGGTATGCCTCTGGAATACAGTTCGTCGTTCGTGGTCCGCTGCACTAGTCTTTCGCGGAACAGAGAGGAGATGCGTTCACGGAGGCGCTGCCTCTCTCTGTATTCAAGGAATTCTCTACCACCGAAACGCCGCTCCCAGTAGCGCTCCACCACATAGTCCGTGACGTCTGTACAAGTCGGATACTCGAAACCCAACGGATGAACCCCCTGGCTAGCGTTCCATCAAGACGGAGGCGTAGTGGACCCTCCCCATCATGCTGACCTCCTCAAAACTCCAGCCTTCCTCTGCTGTGCCATGGAGCGGGGTGTCGCCATCCTCACCCCGAACGTTCACGTCCGCCCCGTACTCGATGAGGAGCCGTACTGTCTCGGTATGGCCTTCCTTTGCTGCGTAATAGAGCGGCATCCAGCCACCCTTAGCCCGAGAGTCCACATCCGCTCCTTGCTCCAGGAGCTCTCTGACTTTCTGGACATCTCCGCTTACTGCCGCTTCATGCAGTTCACCAATCGGAATCCCCCCCTCTCGCTTCTGCCATCCTACCGAAAACACGAAAACCAGTGTCGGAGAGGCCCGACAACCCAAAGCCAGACACCTCGATAGCCTCGCAGACTTCGGGATCGAGCTCGGCACCAGATGCCATTCGCAGGCGGCTCCCGTACGCCGGAAGGGGGAACGACGTCCTTCGCGTGAAATCCCATAAGACTTCAGCTGTGCTTGAATCTGAACCCCACTTCTTATTTCACAGATTGCACTTCTGAACTGCCATTTTCTCCTCATTCAGCCAACAACTATCTCGAAGGTAACCCTACAAGTAAGACCCTGTTAAGACCCCACCTCTACCATGCTTTGCATGGACGACATCACCGACATCCACACCACAGCTCGATCCTACTTCCTCGTAAGGATCATCGACGGCGAAATCCCTAGTGTCTGCGACTTCGGAAGACTCGATGGTCTGGCATACTTCGAGATCGAGCTCGCCGGCACGATCTACTGGCTGACTGAATATGGGCTGTTCAACAACCCTCGGCAACAAGACGACCTGTCAGCCTGACTTCGCCATGACAAAACGAGAGACCCGCCCCCACCTTGTGGGACGGGCCTTCTACTCTCCAGCTACCTTCATGGAGCCATGAAGTCACACGTGTCGCCCGAGTGCAACGGTGTACCCCTCTTGATATGGTACGACTTCTCGTGCTCCTCGCACCAATCCAAGAACCTCCTCGCCACCCTCTCGTAGTACTCGGGGTGCTCCTTGTGGTATTGCTCAGCCACCGGAACGTAGTTCATCTTCCCCAAGACGAGCTTCTCGAAGGCATGAAGCCTATCGAGCAGTAGGTCGATGCCCTCAGCGCTTGAATCCATATTCGGCGTCGGATACGGCTCCAAGCTCACCCAGCCGCGACCACCTGCTTCGACCAGCCTCTCAAGACCCCTGATGCGCTGATCGGGCCTGGCCGACCGAGGCTCCCACTCCGAAACGTACTCCATGTTCACTGAGGTCACGGTGATGCCGTACTGATTCGATTCGCTAAGAGACGGCAACGCCGCAAGCAGTCTGTCGGGATAGACTCCCTTCGTTAAGACGTTTACTGGAATGCCCGCATCATTGATACGCCGGATGATTGCGATACTCATCTCCTCGATCTCTGGTACTCCACGACCAGTGCCCGCATCGAACATGAAGGGGTCGGTCATGAACGACAGGTGCACGCGCTCCACGCGCTCACCCTTGGTGCGCCTCATCTCCTTCACCACGATATCGA
>PWVH01000019.1 GCA_003563465.1 Coriobacteriaceae bacterium
GGGGGCGCCGACCAGTGTAGCAAGTCGCAGACTGCTGTGCCGCCGAGCGCTCAAAGAGGGGCCCGCCTGCTCCCGCAGACGGGCCCGCCGTTGCAGCTGGTGCCCCCAAGGGAATTCGAATTCTGAGACGGGGGTTTCAGGCGGTTTCGAGGGGTTCCGTACCGACGTACCTTTGCGCTGGTCGGATAGGTTACCTGAAGGACATTCGGCTCTGTCACGTTCCGCTCGGTTTCGGCCCGTTTCGGCGATATGTGGCACCTTTTGGGCACCGTTCCGAGTCACGCAAAGAGCCACGCGGAGGTGGTTCAACCCGTATACGATGAGGGATCGCCTCGCCCTTCTTGCCTTTGCCCCGCTCCTGCTTCTTGGACGGTGCTTCGAGCATGCGCTTCAAGACTTCATCGAACGGACTTATGCCTACACACCAATGGTTCGCCGCAATGATGTGCTATTTGTCCGCCACATAGCTGTCATTTAGCGGGTTGTCGTAGTAGAATGCTATACATGGGTAAGGGAATCAACAACAGCGACTCGCGGCGGTTGGATGTCCGGCTCAGCCCTGAGACGTACGAGTACCTGCAGGGCTTGGCGAAGCTCGGGATTCATGGCTCGACGGCTGCGGAAGTGGCGAAGCATCTGATACGGCTCGGGGTTCAATCTGTTGTCCGTGATGCTGAAGTGGAACGCATACTCAGCGACCGCGAGAGGCTGAAAGGCTTGTAGGCTGGGAGGAAGACCATGCTGTTGTCTGATGGCGAAATCAAGGAAGCACTCGCATCTGGCTCGCTCAGAATTGAGAACTTCGACGAGGGGTGCTTGGAACCTGCCAGCTACGATTGCCGGGTCGGTAGAGTTCTTCTACCGAACCGGGGCGTTGTAGACCCATCGAAGGAGCGCGTTTTGCTCCACACGGGGCAGTGGGCGGAGATAGAGACACTAGAGGCTGTTCAGCTACCGTCTGATATCGCCGCTCTCATTGGCGTGCGATCGAGTATCACGCGACGTGGCGTCGATTACTTCTCGGGGCTCCAAGTAGATCCGGGCTACTACGGCAAGATCTTCGTCGCGGTGTTCAACCCAGGTGCCGAGCCGTTCCTGATCGAGCCTGGGCAGCCGTTCGTGACCCTTCAGTTCGTTCGGCTCGGCAAGCCTGTAGAGAAGCCCTACCGAGGTGCGTTCCAAGGGTTGATGCAGTTCCCAGAAGACGATGTGGTGCGCATGACCACGATGGAAACCCGCACGCTGGCCGACGTAATCACTTCCGTGGGTATTCTCGAAACGAGCACGCAGGACTTGGCAGACAGCGTAAGAGCTTTGAAGACGGCCCAAGAACGGCAGACCGAGGAAGTGCACCAAATGCGTGGCACGGTGGACAGGATTTTCTGGACGATCATCATAGGACTCGTCTTGGCCATAGCCACCGTGGTCGTGGAAAGGTTGTTCTCCTAGGTGCATGCTGCAGCGTGCGCATCTGACCGGAAGAGCCGCCTGCTTGACAGTGTTGGTGGCAACATCGCGCCTCACATAATTGACACAGAGCTGCGTCGGCCCCTGGAGAGAGTGTGGCACTAACGTCGATAGAAGTGTGCGCAGGGGCTGGAGGCCAGGCGATAGGGCTAACTCGAGCTGGCTTCCGGCATGTTGTGCTAATCGAGAACGACCTGCACGCTTGCGCGACTCTGCGGCTGAATCGGCCGCGGTGGAACATCGTGCAACAGGATCTTGCTGTCTTCTCGGCCGACGGCTACAGGGACATCGACCTTCTCGCAGGAGGTCTGCCGTGTCCACCGTTCTCCATCGCCGGCGACAAGAGAGGGCAAGATGACAGCCGTAACCTGTTTCCGGAAATGCTACGGCTCGCCAAGGAGCTGAAGCCTAGAGCAGTGATGATTGAGAATGTGCGTGGACTGCTATTCGCAGTCTTCGACGACTATCGGCGTTCGATCGACAGCGCCTTCGAGACCCTTGGATACACTGCTGTGTGGAGCCTGTTGAAGGCATCGGATTTCGGTGTTCCACAACTGAGGCCGCGTGCTGTCTGTGTGGCACTCAGGCCCGAGGATGCCTCAGCATTCGAATGGCCTGTCCCGCACCGCAAGCCTGCGCCTACTGTTGGCGCGGCCCTCTACCCACTGATGGCAGCCAACAGTTGGCCGGGCGCTAGAGAGTGGGCGGCCAGGGCAGACCGCATCGGGCCCACCCTTGTCGGCGGTTCCAGGAAACATGGCGGACCTGACTTGGGGCCGACACGGGTGAAGCGGAAGTGGGCTGAAATGGGAGTGGACGGGATGGGGCTCGCAGATGAACCACCTGGTCTGCACTTCAGCGGCGTACCGCGATTGACCGTGGAAATGGCGGCGATTCTCCAGGGGTTTCCGCCAGACTGGCAGTTCGCCGGGGGCAAGACCGCAGCCTATCGTCAGATTGGCAATGCGTTCCCTCCGCCGGTTGCGGCGGCCGTGGGGCGGGCAATCGGGCGGGCATTCGACCGCGTCGCACCTGGCTAGACTGAATAGTCAGTTCAGAGCGTTGGAGCCCTCTCTCGCTCAATCACTGCAACCACACGGTCTAGGTCGTGTTCGACCTCGTGCTCCCAGAACCTGAGCACTGTCCAACCCCTGCTTCGGAGCTCCGAGCTGACTCTTTCATCTCGAGCTCGGTTCCCCTTGACCTTCTCAGCCCAATACTTCCTATTCGACTTTGGCGCGGAGTAGCACTCCGAGCAGCCATGCCAGAAGCAACCGTCTATGAAGACGGCCAGCTTGGCCCCAAAGAAGGCTACGTCTGGCTTGCCCGGCAGACCTTTAGGATGAACCCGGTAGCCGCGCTGTTTCCGCGCCCACAGAGCCCGACGAACGGCCAGTTCAATGCGAGTGTCGCTGCTGCGTATTGCTCGCATGTTGTCACTTCGTTCCTCTGCGCTGAGTCGGTCCATTGCGAGAGAGCCACCTTCACCGAGCCTGCTTGTCCACCTGCTCAATCAGGGAAAGAAGGGCTTCGCGCTGCTGAGGCGTACAGCTCCTGTCCTCCAGCACGCGTGCGCGAGCCTGAACCGTCGCACCCTGCTCGAGGTCCGGGGTCGCCGAATCCAGATAGTACTCGAATTCGCCTGAAGACTTGCGCCATTCCACAAGGATGCCGATGTCCCTCAGCTCTCTGACGCGTCGCTCGGTGTGCACTTGGTCTCCAGACAGTACACGCAGCACCGACGATCCGACGGCGTTGGGATGCTTATCGACAAGCATTTCGTATGCTGCTGCGTGGAAGACAGTGTACGACCTAACCCTGACGTACTTCGACGGAATGTGCTCGCCGTATTTCCGTGCCATGTACTTCTCTAGCTCCTGCCTCACCGACTGGAGCCGAGTCGGATCCGGTGCGAGCGTCTCGCGGCATGCGATTCGGAAATGCCGCGACATCTCGCCTCGGGTCTGGATGTAAGAAGAGAGCAGATGGTCGAAATTGGGGGCCTCGTCAGCCAGCTGAGCATCAATCAGGTCAGCCAGATAGCGCAGACACTCAGCTGTTCGAATTAGCGCGCCTTCAGCACTCATGGCTGCCCCCGCCCACTGGCGGCGGGAACTTCAGAACGGCGGCGTCTTCATCCGCGCCTTCGATAGCAGCAACGTCATCGAGCCAGGCCCTCAAGAAAGGCTCAGCCCGGTCATCCTGACCATCTGCACGCCTGAAGGCGACCTGGTGCGGCCACCTCACCCGCACTGGCCCACGTCCGAACTCATCTGCCGATTCGAGGCCATCCTTCAACTCTAGTCCTGCAGCGAAGCGTCGTATGTCGGAGACGAAATCGAGAACGATTACCCGGTCTTTGCCCGGGGCTAGCCTGAGTCCGCGCCCCAGCTGCTGAACGAAAATCCGTCGGCTATGAGTTACTCGCTGAAAGACGATGATGTTCACGTCGGGCACGTCCAGGCCTTCATTGAAGATGTCGACCACACACACAACCTCTATGATGCCATCGGCAAAGTCGCAGAGAATCCGGCTGCGCTCATAGGGTTTGAGCGCACGTCCGTCACGTCTTACGGAGAACAGCGCCTCCGCGTTGCAGAAGCCCAGAGCATTGACCTTGTCCCGCATTCGTTCGGCGTGGTCGATCGTGCCGCAGAACACGATGGCCCTTGGTGATGACTGCTCCTTCCAGGTCTTCTGAAGCTCAAGAACGACTGCGTCGTCCCATTCCTCGATGAAAAGGGTGCGGTTCACCTGCCGAGGTGACAGGCGGCGGCCATCGAGTTCGCCTACGGCTTCCCAGTTGATATTGTCCGTGTACATTCGATAGTCCACATTCGCGAGAAAGCCGTTCCTCAGCCCCGTGACCATGTCAACGGTCAGCAACGGTTGTCCGAAGTAGTCCTCAAGGTTCTTCTCATCCGGTCGCCACGGCGTGGCGGTGAGACCGAGCAAGAACGGCCCGCCGCTCTTTCCGGCCCTGAGATGGCCCAGTACCGTCTCGTACATGGAGGCGCCGACGTGATGGCATTCATCCACCAGGACGAAGTCGAATGCCGACAGATCCTCTCCCGCTTCAACCGCGTCGCACACAGTGTTGAGGCAGGCGACAACCACCGTCGAGTCCTTAAGAACTCCTTCTGACGGCTTCTCCGGCCCGTTCCAGACGCACGACATTTGAGACGGTCGCAGGAATCGCCAAAGAGCTCGTTCGAGCTGTAAGACAAGTTCATTCGTGTGAGCAAGAACGAGTACGCGGCCAAGCCCGTCCTGCGCCAAAAGGCGACGCAGCGCTTCACCAGCTACAACGGTCTTTCCAAGCCCTGTGGCCATTACAACTAGCCCACGCCGCGACTGGCGACGATGGTAGGCGTCAGTAATCGCCTCGATTGCCTCTTTCTGGTATTCCCTCAGCTCGAGCTGCTGAAATGATGGAGGGTAGTCATCCGGCAAGGCATCTGTCTTGCGTACTATGTGAGCGCTGTCCCAGAGCTGGAGCGGAATACCTTCGTAATGCAGGGAGACCTGGCGCTCAAGAAGCTCTTGAGCGAAGCCGGATCTGCTGACCACTACGGGCACGCTTGCTCGGTATCGTTCCAGAGAGTCGAGGGTTTCATTCAGCACAGATGAGGGAACCCGCTTCGACCACTTCTTGACCTGAAAGAGCCACCGTTTGCCGCCACGCGAACCGATAACATCGGCCCCTCCGTCATTCGTCTGTCCGACGCCTCTCACGTTCTCGAAGCCTTCGCATATGAGCAGGCGCTCAATGGCCCTTTCGAACGCTTGCCAGGTGAGCCAGTCGAGCTTGCGCGAGGAAAGAAACCGGCTCACTGCAACAGTTTCGTGTTCAGGAAGTCGCATGATGCACGTGCCTTCTTAAGAAACGGCATCTCCGTGGGACTGTAGGTGACATAGGTGGCGCAGTCCTCTAGACAAGTGGCGTACTTTGCTTTGACGGTCTTGCGCCAGTCCACAAGTACGGTTGGGTCGATGTCTTGGGCCTCTTGATACGACACATCCCAGACTGTTCCGTCGAAGAACATCTCCGGATGGCGCATGAACAGCGCGACAACCGTAGCCTCGTCGAGGTACTCGATGAACTCCCGGCTCTCACGGAGCGCCTTCAGCTCGCCGATATCCCTGCCTTCAGCCAGCATGTTCGTGATGATCGACCTTGCCTGGTCCTCGGTCAGCTCTCCGTAAAGGTCCGCGGCCATCTCATTGGCTCCAGACGCGAGACGCGACTTGATGGTCTCGAACAGATCGCGGATGTCTGCACTAATGTTCTCGCAGGTGTCTTCAAGGATTTCGGTCCATTCCTGCTCCATGACCGCCCACGCAATGTTGGCAGCTGTATGTGCAGCCGGGTGCTGGGCAACAATGTCTCTGTGCTTCTCGTAGAGGTACAGGGCAACCTCCTGGGCGATGAGATGCTGCGGCTTGAGTCCGTACGTTCGGAACACCGGGTGTGTCGGGTCCACGAAGACCTCGATCGCGTCAGACTTGAACGCCACAAGCGGCACGCGAGGACCTTTCCAGCCTGCACGAATCAGGCCTTTGGTCTGGTAGCCGACCAGGGGCACAGCTGCGCTCTTCGAACCGTCCGCGAGCCTCAGAGAGAGCGAATCGACCGACAGTTCATCATCAATGTCCGACCGGGCAACCAGATCCTCTCGAGATCCTGGGCGGTGCGCCCCGCGGGTTTGCCCGCAACGCGAGCAGCTCGCCGTATCTGATTCGTTCGCCGCGCCGCAGACCTCACACGCCCACGGGTCGGCAATCTCGGGCATCTGTGACGCCCCGCAGTGTGGACAAGTCACGGCACCCTGTGGGATGAGCTTCTTGCACTCAGGAGCTATGCAATCCTTCCCGCGCAGTACTTCACCGCAAACGCTGCATGCCGCGAATGCAGTGAGGTTCTGTGCTCCGCAGCTCGGACACTCGACATACTCCTCGACTGGCTTGGTGTCCGCGTCTTCGACCAGTCGCCACCATTCCGAGTCATCGTAGAACCCGGGTATCCTGTCTAGGAACTTCTGATAGTACTCCCTCTCGAGCGCACGGCTCACTCGTTTGGGCTTGTCGGCCGTCTCATCCCAACGGCCCATGTACATCGAGCGCTTCCCGGGCTCGCGAACCTTGCGATACCCCTGGTAAAGCATGAAGACGGGGCTGCGGTTCTGGTCCGCGCCCGGTTTGCTCGGCTGCAAAGAGCTGTCGCCCCGCAGATAGGACATCGCGCGCTGCCATTCAGGGCTGCTTCGCTGGAAGTCCTGCTTCAAGTAGTCGACTGGAACGTGATCGAGGTGTATCTCGCCGACAAACCGATTGTAGACGCTGTCGGCAAGGTCGTACGTCACTTCCCCGAACTCGTCACGAAACGTGAAGAAGGCATCCTTCTCTCCCACTCTAATTGCGCGTCCGTTGCGAACGAGGTCAATTCCGAAACGTGAGTCGTCGTCGAAACGCTGGATGCCGATCCACCCGCGTACGCGTTCTTCAACGGTTCTCATGTGGCCTGAATCGCACGCCGGACACTGTGCCTCGCCGACCGGAACCATCGCGTGGCAGTCCGCGCATCGTGTCTGAGTGGCGACGACTTCGTCCACGTCGTAGACAGCCGGAATCCTGCCGTGCCGCTGATGGGCAACGAACCGACTTCTGTCCCACACACAGTGCTCAAACGGCACGCACGGCTCGTCGTTGACCACAAGCCTAACGTTTCGTTCTCGCAGAATCGTGGCGTATCTGCGGCCCAGTTCTTCTCGGACCTTGGGCTTTGGGTAGCCAGCGACCTTCTTGATGAAACCGCTGTTGGGATTCCCTTCTGGCCACCAAGTGGAGACGGCCACGATTGTCCCGCTGCGAAGATTGGCAGACTTCTCGACCCACTCAGCCGGGACTCTGTAGGAGTGCTCCTCTTGCATGCGCAACAGGTCGATGCGAACCTGCACCGCCAGGTCCTCCTCACCACGGGCGGTGACGAAATCGGTGAGTTGCCCGAGCTTGCCGGTCGCTATGTTAAAACCCATGCCGAACAAACCCAGGGTGTCGTACGGGCGCCTGCTCCCGTAGCCGGCACGCAAGGCCTTCTCAGCTGCCTCAGCTGTTAAGCCCGGTCCGTTGTCACGAACAACGATTCTGCCCTCACCGCGCGACACCTCCGCTTGACCGGGAAGCTTCACATCGATCAGCGGATACTCAACCGGTCGGCCTTCCCGCTCAGCGTCGATGAAGGAGTCAATCGCGTTGTCTATGAGCTCGCACAGCGCATCAAGGGGCTGAAGCGGTGTGGGTCAGCGCAACCAGGACCCTCGGGTCCGGCGTGAGGTCGAAGAACTCGGTCATGCGTTCTCCCCATTGAAGTGCAACGAGCAGCAACCTGATTGTACCCTAGCATCTGACAGGGTCGAGTTCGGCACAGTAACGCAGGATCACTCGGTCTGTACCAGTGCTGTGTGCCCCTGGTGTGTCGCAGAACTACTTGGCAGCGGCCTTGAGTCTCAGCGGATGGGTTCAGTGGACTGCCCACAGGCGTCCTCAGCGACCTCGCAAAGCTCAGCGAAGGGACTCACTCAGACAATGGTTCCCGTGTCTGCGGTTTGAGCAGTCCGGCCTCGGTCAGCCAATAGTCCTTCCCACCGACCTCGACAGCAAAGTACCTCAGCCCGTCCAGCCCCCGGCGACTTCCTCCGACATGGCTCCGTTCACAATCCGAAACAGGAAGAGCGTTCGGGCCGTCGCGTCGATGTCGTTCACGGTGCCAACGGCTTGAACGATAGCCGAAGACTCCAAACCGGCTCTTACCGGTAGCTTACCTTCGTTGAAATGGCAGCCCGTGCCGTCTGTGTTTGCGGGTTCGGCCAAGCCGGAGCATAGGTCACTTCGTCGGCGGTCGACCCGCCTTTCTCTCGGAGTTCGCGTACTCTTCGACGCTCTTTTCGTCCACCAGCCAGAACCTCGGGGTCAGTTTCTCTCCAATCAGCCGTCCGCTTTCCAAAAGTGCACGAACGCGCCGAGGTGTCATCCCCAGCGCGTCTGCGGCCTGCCGCGTGGTGAGCATCAGTACGGCTCGTGCATCGCGAGCAGAGTGTCTATGTCCTTCCCGCGGTTCTCGCGAATCCATGCCGCCACCTGCTCGGGCTGGTCGTCACGGACGCCTATCGCGATGTAGTCGTCCGTGAGTTGGCCGCTGCGGAAGGTCGTGAGCTGCGCGAGGGTGTTGCCGTCATCGTCCGAGCCGATGGAGAGGTGGATTATCCCGCCCTCGCCATCGAGGAAGTCCGTCTGCGCCTGCACTCCCCAGAAGCCCCCGGCCCAGTCGTCGGCGAACACGGTCGGGTCGTCGTCGAAGATGCCCGCGATCGCTTTGGCCTGCTGCTCGTCCATGATCTCTCCTCCGTTGGGCGCATAATCTCAGCTATTATTATACCCACGTCGGCATGCTTTTCAGCAGTCGAGTCTCTGAACAGCCGGAATCCTGCAGCCTGCTGAGAAGTCGAGTTGTCGCGCTGCCAGGAGTGGAGATCCGGACACGAGTGTTCTTGGCGACCGCATTGCACAAGCTGCTCGGCATGGCATTCATCAGTTGCCTCGCTAGCACGCGCGACGATCCGCTAGGGCCGCATCACGTTCACCTGTTGCCCGGCGACATTCACCTGCGCCACCGGACGCCTAAGCTTGCGTACCGTCGCAAGCCCCCGCACTGCCTTGAGGAAATCGGTGTTGAGCCGCGAAACGTGCCTGTCCCAGAAGTCCGCCGCCTGTGTAGAGATGCCTTCCTTCCAGTTCTCGGAACGCAAACGCTCGGCTGCGTTCACCGCAAGCCAACACAGGACGACACGATGGACTAGCAGGCTCTCAAGCGCGGTGTCGTCAGGCTCGGCAAGTGTGTCCTGCAGTTCGGTGAGCCATGCGCGTGTCGCCTCGTCAACGAGCACGTTGCCTCCCGAAGCATACTGCAGAAGCGCATCTACGGCCCGCTTTGAGTAGTCTCCGTGCCGCTCAACAAGCAGCGCACACAGCTCCGGGCGCTCGCGCATAATCTCCTGTAGCGCTTCACGCGATCCAGGCCGACTGTGATTTGCCTCGTCACAGACAGCAAGGAAGCGATTAACCAGGGCCTCTGTTTCATCGCGTTCCACGTCTTCGCCTCCATTGTCCCTTGTGGCGGTGGAAACCTTCGGTGCACAGCACTTCTTCCACGGCTTGCCGGGTGAGTTTGTCTAGCTCTCTCAACGCTTCCGACACACTATGAGCCTCTGCTTGCTCAGCCTTCAGGGCCTTCATACGTGCTTGCCGTTCCGCGCGCTCTTCCGCATCCAGCGATGCTGCCAGCTCGCCCACTTCGCCGGTGCCGACATACTCCCGCACGACACGGCCTCCGACACGCCTGGAGCGTGTGTAGTAGAGGCCGCCACGCTCTCGCCGTTCCCATCCCATGTTGTGTTACACCTCGCACGCGTCCCCGCTCGCCCGCTGACCCTGTGGTCCTGGTGCCTTCAAGCCAGAGCCCGCCCGTGCATGGCGTGTTGCAGACCGGACTTCCTTCCTCCGCTTAGAACACATGGGGAACTCGCCGCGCTCATCGTCTTGCACGGTGTGCACCTCCTATCAGCAGTCAACATCGCCAAGGTTGCCAACTCCGAGACTTGGCACTCTTGGCACACTTGGGTCGACGGAATCGAGCGAAGAGGCGGTGTCGGCATCGTTGAAGTGCGATGATTCGCAAGATTGCCAAGATTGGCAACGTTGCCCATCTCCATTTGCTGGGGAGTCATTGGCTACCTTGGCCGGAAGGGCCCACCACCAGGCGTCGTTCGTCCGATGGGATTCGACGCCGAGGTCGGTCTTCGCTCGTTGCAGGGTTCGCTTGGAGATATCGCCTTCCCGCGCTTGCGCCTGTACCTCTGTGGCGCGAACGGGTCCGATGGCTAGTATGTCGCGGATGAAGTCCTTGGCCTCGCCGAGCACGGTACGGTCCTCGGGATTGGCAGATACCGCTAGGAGATCCGCAGCACTGTGGTCGCAGGGACCTTGCCAGACGAGCCGACACGACCCGTTGGATGCCGTCTCGAGATGGAACGCAAGGGAGGCGCTCTCGGACTCAGCGGAAAGGTTGTTCTTTGTGGATGCCAGCACCCGTCGCGATTCGTCGTCTGGGTCGCGCGCGACGATCAGGCCAGCGCGGGCAGCTCCGATGATTCCGATGCTGCCGCCACCTCGGTAAAGTGGATTCACCCCGCTAGTCTTATTAAGATGCCGGATGCAGACAACGGCCGCGTCCGTCTCTTCTGCAAGGCGGGCTAGGCGGTGCAGGACGGTGCGCACATCTTGATCGCGGTGGGCGTCGGTCTTCCCGTTCAAGTAAGCCATCAACGGGTCGATAACCACCAGCACAGCATCGACACGCTCAATCGCCGCCCGGAGTTGGTGCAGGTCGTCCGGCAACACGGGAGGTCGCTCACCATCGATGCCGGGAACCATACGGAGCGCAACGATCCGCGACACGTCAGCACACGCGGCGTCCAACCGAGGGCGGATGGTATCGCCGAGGTCATCCTCGGCGCTGAGCAGCACCGCACCGGCTGGCTCCTGTTGCCCAGAAGTACAACCCGGCATCGCATCACCCACTGACACGCGCGCTGCGAGCTCGAGCGCAAGCGTGGACTTACCCAGACCCGGGTCACCGTCGAGGATGCAGAGCTTCCCTCGCGGGATTCGGCCCGGCCATAGCCACGTGACGCGCTTTGATTGCACGTCCTGTAGCAGTACGCCAGTCGGACCCGCTGGGGCGATGTGTTTCCCAATCGGGGCCAGCATCTCGTGTGCTCTCTCGACCGCACGGGCAGCATCGTCCTCGTCAAGTGCGAGTGTGGTGATGGCGGACCCCACGACCGCGAGTGCCCGCAGAGCCGCGAGGCGCCGGACGACACCTGCGTAATGAGCGACGTTGGCCGTGGTTGGGACAGCACTCGCGAGATCAAGCAGATAGCCTCTCCCGCCGACGGCCTCGAGATGGCCTGCGAAGTCGAGACAATCTGCAACGCTCAACTGATCGATAGGCGCTGCCCGGTCGCGCAGATACTCCATCGCCTCGAATACTCTGCCGTGTGCAGGCCGGTAGAAGTCGTCCCTGCGTACGATGCCGAGGACCAGTTCCACGGCCTCAGGAGAGAGGAACATCGAGCCGAGGAGCGCCCGCTCCACTTCGACGTCATGGGGCGGTTGTCGATTGTTGGTAGTACTCACTTGATCACCGCCTCAGCTTCGCCAGCCTTCTGGAGATCTGCTGGGGGCCTCATGGTCGCTCCGCCGGTGCCTCTAGTGCGTCGGCGAAGTGCGTTTCCCTTGCGGCTCGGGAAGTCTCATCATCCTGACCTGCCGAAACCCTCTCGCCAGCGGCTAAATCCGGCTCGTTTGGTGCCATTCCGGTGCCGTTGCAGACTGAGTACGGTATTTTCAGCTCTTCGAGCAGCGCAGGCACGATGACGCGACGGGCACCAGCGCCGCCGGTGCACGGCCACGATTTCGCCGCTCTGAAGCTCTGTCCCCTCGACAGGCCCAGCGCCTCGCCCACACGAGGGACGGGTTCGAGGGCATGGAGACGCTCGCCCAGGACAAGTAACTCAGGCGCGGACATCTTCGGCACCTTCTGCAAGCAATTTCGCGATGTAGTCGCGCGAGAAACGAACAGCCCGGCCTACCTTTACGACCGGCAGGATGCCTGTATATCGGTATCTCCAGACGGTCCGCTCGCTCACGCCGAGCACGCGCGCCACCTCGGCGGCAGTCATCAGCAGCGGCAGCGACTCCAAATCGTGGACCGCTTCGGTTCGATCCTGCACAGCTCCTCCTTCCTGGTGCAATCGGCCCGGTTGTGGTATGCTGGTTTCACTCAGACGGTATCTACCGGTAAACGCAGTGTATCAGCAGCGTATGCAACCTTGGAGGCGTGGTAGCATGATTGCATTAGACCTCGACAAGGCACGCGACGGATTCAAAGCCGAGATGCTTGAGAAGCACCCGGAACTCGGCTCCTCGGACGTGGGCAGGCTCGTAGGACAGGCCGAGCGAATGATCGAGAATCTGGCTACCGCTACCGGCCGGGCAGTATCCTCAGAGCAGCGCTTCGCAGCTATGGCGAACCACGTTAAGCAAGAATGCGAGAGGCTCGCAGAAGCGCGCCGGACAGAGCCGACTCCACAACCGCCGAAATGGCGCAATCCCGAACCCGAACCGCTGCCCTGGTGGAGCATCCAGCTTCCCCGCTTGTTCGATGATGCTTTCAGCGAGCAGCGGGATATCATGCGCAGGCAAGCCGGTATCTCTGGAGATATGGACACAGAGAGAACAGTCGCGTGGGTGCTTGAGCATGAGCGAACTCAGAGCCGGTCAGGGGACGCTCTCTGGCTGTACTTCCCCACTCCTGAGGATTATGTCTGGGACGGCAAGTGGCCCACGTATCATGCGGGCACAGGCCCTACGGACGCTGTACTTGCCTTCTCAGGCGACGGGCCGGAACCGCAGCCGCTCTACGCTGTAGCTCGCACCGTCGCTTCGATGATGAGAGCCATAGACTGTAGCCCGCTTGTCGCCTGGCGCTACCTGATCGAAGGTCGCATCGACCCTATCCCGCATATGCGAGTGAGCATCCATCGGATACCTGAGCCGGTGATCACACTGACGGTACGCAGCGCGGCCGTTCCAGTTGAAGAGGTCGAGAGACAGTACGCAGCCGCTGCCGAACTCGCGCGCCACCATTCCCGGCTCAAGTCATACCGAGACGATACTGTGACGATGTACGAGCAGGTCCGTGAGATGCGGGCGGCCGGACAGAAGTGGGGGGAGATAGCCAAGTCGCTCGGCCGTGCCGAGGCCGGGCTGCGCAATCAGTACAACAAGATGCGTCGAGAGATTGAGGGGAGCGGCAACGATGGCTAACGGAATTCAGAAGCTCGGACCTCGACACTACAAGATCATCATTGAGGCGGGGTTGGACGCGAACGGGAAGCGCAGGAGAGAGTGTCGCACCGTTCACGGGCCACGCTCTGAGGCAATGGCACTCCGGGCGAAGCTGCTAGCGGACAGGGCCAAAGGCGAGTACGTGGGGCGCTCCGACGAGCGGCTAGAGCCGTATCTTCGGCGCTGGCTCGAATGGAAGCGCCCGCGTGTGTCGGGACGGACTCACGAGAGGTATTCGTCGCTCCTTGAGTCGAGCATCATCCCGGCCCTCGGCTCGTTGCGCTTGCAGCAGATCACGCCTCAGCACCTGGACGCCTACTACTCGGCAAGCCTCGAAGAACCGGGCCAGCGTACCGGCTCGACGCTGTCCCCTACCACGGTCCGGCACCGTCACGTGGTCCTCAAGATGGCGCTGAAACGTGCGGTAGAGCTTGGGCTGTTGCCGCGCAATCCTGCCGACTTCGCAGAGCCGCCGAAGGCCAAGCGTGCCAGGCTTCGAGTACTCGACGGCCAAGAGGCGGCGCGCATCATCGCCGAGGCGCAAGGTTCGAGCGAGCTGCTGCCCGTGTTCCTGGCGCTGAACACCGGCGCACGTCTCGGGGAGCTTCTGGCGCTCCGATGGAGCGACATCGACCTCGAAACGGGAGCTATGTCCATTCGCAGAACGCTCGTCGAGCCGCTCAAGCGCGGGGATTCTGAGACGTGGTACAGCTTCAAAGAACCGAAGAGCGACAAGGAGCGAACCGTGGACATCACCGGCCCGACCGTCGAGGCGCTCAGACAGCACAGAGCGGACCAGGCCGCTGAGCGGCTCGCGTGCGGTATCGCGTGGGCAGATCTCGATCTGGTCATCACCGGCACCGGCGGGGAGCCCGTGCGCCCCTCTGCCGTCTCCACAGGGTTCCGTCAGCTCGTCGCTGAGCTGAATCGCTGCGGACTGTGCGAAGGCTCTGGGGAGCTTGACGCTAACCGCTGCCCGGCGTGCGATGGCTTGGGCGATACACACCGTTTCGACGGACTGAGGTTCCATGATCTGCGGCACTCGCACGCGACGATTCTGCTGAGGAGCGGGATTCCTCCGCACGTTGTATCCCAGCGCCTCGGGCACTCCACCGTCGCGTTCACGTTGGATCGGTACGCGCACGTTCTGCCGGGCCAGCAGATGGCCGCTGCTGAAGCGTTCGATGCGGCACTAATGGGGCGCTCCAAAATGCTTTGAGCCACCGTGCAACCTATGGCTGCGTTCACAGGAACGGTCTGGTCCGTGCCGAACCCGAGGTCTTCTCTCCTAGGCCCTAGCAGCATCTTGCGCTTCGGGGCGACACAGGTGCCAGGCCAGCTTAGTCATGAACAGGTAGTGGCCCAGTTGGCTTAGTTCGAACACCTTGCCATTCGGTCGCAGCATTTCAATCGGAATGCTTGCTGCTCTTACAAGCAACGCGACTGAGTCTGGGATTCCCTTTCTGCCAGGCAGAAAGAATAACTGGGTCGCCTTGTTCCCCCGAACGTTCTCGATGTGCTCGGCAAGCCCCTCCTGGCTGCCACGATACTTGGCCCAGTCGGCAATGAAGTCATCTAGTCGAACGACCGGCACGACCGTAGCATAGCGATCTTTGTCTTGGTTGATGTCGCACGAGTTAGAAAGCACTACAGCAGGTCCTGGTGCTAGAACGAGATTCTCACCGTCCCATGCGGGCACAGGAGCATCATTCAAGACGTCTCCTTGTAGCAAGATCTCTCGGTTCTTGGACGTATACATGCGATGCTCGGCGTCATCGGGAAACGCACTCAAGAAATCCTTAAGCTCTTGCTTGTGTTCGGGGGGAACGAAAGTCGCAGCATCAACGGCGGCGTCAGTATCCATGCCGCTACTCCTCCAGAAGCGACCTGCGCCTCAGCACCAGCCCATCAAGAACCTCCACGGCATCAGTCGGAAGGGGCTTGCTGTCTCCAAACAGCGCTTCCCCCAGTCTAAGCATGTCGTCAGTAGCGGTGAAGGCATGTGCTCGATTGCCGTGCACCGCTCGAGGAGGCTCACAGTGGCTATCTGCCCTGCCCGCCCAGAGCCACGGCTTCGACACGTACCGTCCCAACATCTTGGGCAGAGCAGCACTCTGCACGCTCACGCTAATCACTTCTGGCATGAGCTTGTAACTCCCAAAGACAGAAGGCATCTGCGACCTGCCTTCCATGGCCGTGCGCAACCATGCATGTTCCGCAGCGGCTTCTTGGTGCGCCCCAATCAGATGAGTCAGAAAGGCCTTCTTCCCGCTAGTGACCTCAGGGGGGACTGCTCCCAAGTAGGCTCCTGCGTGCAACCCCGGCCTGTCCTCAGCTGCCCGCCTGACATCGTATAACGTAACCTCAGTGCTCACTGGAAACTCCTATACAGGTCACCGGCCGTCAGCTGCTCGAACCAGTGAACCTGCAAATCATGCGCCGAATCGGCCCAATCCATAACCGTCAACGAATCCACTTTACCAGTGATACCCGTTCGCACTGACGTGAACCACGCGACTACCGGGGTGCCATCTCTGGAGCGCCGCGCGGTTACCGCTCGCCATTCCAGCTCGCCGCCGTCATGCGTGGGAAACGCAAGTCGCAAGTCAACATGATGGGCCTCTTCGCCAACACCTTCACCAAACAGACTGTCCCGCAGCCGTATTTCGCAGCCCATGTTCTCCCGCATGAACGCCAAAGGCCTGTCAAGGTATTCTTCGGCTGGAACATCATCGATGTACCTCAATGCCATTGAGTTGAATCTCTCATACTCATCGGTAGGAAACGCCTTTAGAAAGTCATCAGTTAGCATTGCCAACTCGCTACGAAACGCTTCCCACGTATACGCACTGGTAACGTTCAAGGTCACCACACCCGGACCGAACTGCACCATGCCAATTGCATCGGCCTCAGCATGCTCAGCCTTGAACCGGTGCTGCACGGTATCCACAGCCAACTCGTCAGGCACGAGGGAGGCTTCGAGTTCCTCGTAGTCCGGATATCTCGCAGTCAGGGGTTCGTATAGCCGCGCAAAGAGCAAGTTCGTGAGAGGGTCGCGCTTCATAGTGCCGTTGCCCTGCAGTTGCACATCCCACCGAAGTTCGAACACGACTTCGACCAGTGGCTTGTTCGCCAAGTCCGTCATTCGCCCTCCAGCCGCACTCCAGGATACATCAGTCATTAGCTTATCAGAATCCGCTTCGCACATTCCTGAATAGCCGAGGCGCGTGGAGCAACGGTGGGGAGCACTCTCAGGCACTCTGATCGAACGGCATTCGCCATCTATGGCACCTTTTCGGCACCAAACAGGCGAGCCGTCCACCTCAGCGGACAGCTCTGCCTGCATAAAGTCTGGTGCCCCCAAGGGAATTCGAATCCCTGTTGCCGCCTTGAAAGGGCGGAGTCCTTGGCCTCTAGACGATGGGGGCATGTTCGCATTCTGGTGGGCCGTGCAGGTCTCGAACCTGCGACC
>PWVH01000023.1 GCA_003563465.1 Coriobacteriaceae bacterium
AAAGCGCCATCGTGTGCTCGACCCTCCTGGCGTAGCGGCGCCTGAGCTCGCTCACGCCCTCGAACCACGTGTCGTTTGCAAGCGCCAGGGCAAGGAGTGCCACGGCCTCGTCATCGGGCCTTGTGCCCGTGACCAGATCGACCAACTGCTCGTCGCTCATGTGTGCTATCTCGTTGATGTCCATGTCATTCACCTCCCTTCCTGGTACACGAAAAAAGGACGGCAGCGGGATCACCTGTCGCCCGTATATGCCGGTGTTCGGTTAGGCGGCCCTACTCGTCGCTCGTGTGGCTAGCGCTCTTCAACCTGTCGACAACCCACCTGACGCCGAGCAGAAGCCCGCTCTTGTAGATCACGACCGTGATCACGGTCGAGACCGTCGCGGCGAAGAGGATGATCATTCCGGCAGCGCCGAACATGGTGCCGAGCAGCCACGAGAACAGGATCGAGAGCACGACGCCTGCGACTGTGTTCTTGCGAAGCCCGCTGAGGGTCCTGCCCGACCGGTAGACGATCATGAGCTCGAGTAGTATCGCCGCTATCGTCAGGCCTATGGCTATGGTGAGCATTGAGAATCACCTCCCTTCCTGGCCCAGAAATCAAGAAAGCCGCCCCATTCGGGACGGCTTATCGACTGTCTGTAGGGCCCTACGGCCCCTCAGTTCGTCTGGTGATCTACGCGGCGCCTCACGGCGCCGCCTTCCCTACATCGATCTCGGATCTGCACCTTCGTTCACCTCCTTCCATGCCCGATTAGCTGCAGCTCGCACGGCATCACCTCCTTCACAGGAATCGCGAGAACGTTGCCCTCGGGACAGGAAACCCCCCACCCTCGGGGGTAGGGGGCGATCTACCGGTTCCACCCATACATATGAATACTGTCAGTCGCTCATACGCTGGACCATATCCCCAGGTCATAAGGCTGATCGCCGGGGTTCCGATGAATTCGCGTTCTATTTGGGGTAGTTCGATCCCACCCCGGTTCCTGCGGCCCTTAGACGGGCTCTGGTGAGCTCACAGAACGTCTCTCGTCGGCATCTGCGATCCCGTGTCGGCGCGGTGATGTATGCTCAGGAATGTGGAGTCAAGGGTGTTATCCAGACTGTGTAATCGTTGTTCGACTCGATTCCCACGGCTCTTCCCTCCTTGCGCGGACGCTCGATCGTCTCATCGCGACCGCCTCGGCGATGCGGATTCCGGTCGTGACGATCCGGGGGCGGCAGTCCGGCGGGGTCGGTGCGAGTGCGAGCGGGAACGGGTCGAACCAGCGCATCAACCCGACGCGACCTAGGTTGACGTATCCTGAGAGCGAAGTGGCGCGCGGGTTATGCGCCAATCGTTAGGCCGAGGAGAGTAAACGGGTGATTCGCGACGATCTCAGCGACAGACTCGTCCACCTCACCAGGGGTGAGACGGAGCAGGCGGCGGCGAATCGGTTCCTCTCCATCGTGGAGAAGGGTGCGATTCAGGGTGGGACAACCTGCATCCGCGGTGGTTACCGGTGCGTATGCTTCAGCGAGGCGCCGCTCAGTAAGCTCGCAGCAATACTCGCCAACCCAGGCGACCACGGAATGCGCTACAGTCCGTTCGGTGCCATGGTCTCGAAACGGTGGTTGTATGAGCGGGGTGGACGTCCTGTCATCTACCAGGCGGATCACGAGTTCGATTCATTGCCCGAGGACCTGCGGTACAGGCACGTCCGCTATGAGCCTGACGCAGTCGACTTCACTTGGGAGCGGGAATGGCGCATTCAGGTTGATGAGCTGGCACTCCAACCAGAGGAAACCACGTTGATTGCACCCACGCGCGAATGGGAGCGCTGGCTCCTCGAGAAGCACATGTCCCGTCTGCAGATCGAGGCGGTCGCTTTCGACGGATGGGTGCGCATGCCTCCGCCGCCTTGGCATTTCGTCGTACTGGAGGATCTGGGCGTCGAGATCCCAAGCCTTGCTGCTCCTCCGTAGCCCGGCCTAACATTCAAAGTGAGTTCGACTCGATTCCCGAGACGTTGTTCTCCTTGTGCGGAAGGCCGCTCGCCTCATCGGAAGCGTCTAGGCGTTGCGGGTCCGGGTCGCGGCGGCAAGGCGGGCAGCGGTTCCGGTGAGGGTTGGTGCGAGTGCGACTGGGAACTAGTCGAACCAGCGCATTCAGCGGACGGCGAAAGCGCTAGACTGGACACAGGTGCATGACCGCCGCTGATGCGCTACACGTTAGCCCTACTGCCGCACTGTTCCTGAGGGATGAGTGCAGTGACCGAAGAGCACGAGTACTTCTTCAACAAGAAGACTGGCAAGACATACATCAGCTCAAGCCACGTCTTCAAGGATGAGCCGGGTCGGAAGATCCGCATAGCCCGAAAGGTGATCGACTCCCCAGAGTCTCATTCGTTTGCGCTGGTTCGCGGCGAACACCAGATTCGTGTGACTGAGGGGGGACGACAGGAGATCGTGGCTTTCTTCTACGAGGACGATCGAAGCATCCCGACTCTCACAGTGCAGCGGTTCACGATGGAAACCGGTGTCCCACACAAATCCCACCTATCGTTCCACGGTGAGGAGATACCTGAGTTCCTGGACTTCGTGAACAGCCTTCGGCTCGTCCATTTCGCTGATGACGATCGAATCAATGTAACCGACAAGGAACTGAAGGAGATGCTCCTTACTCCTCATCAGATCCGCACGCTAATGCTCAACAACCCGGACACCCTGATGGAGATCGCCCGTTCGGACATCACACAAGCCGATCTGGTTGCCCTTGGCTACCGCAAGAAGCAGCTCGACCGTTTCCATCAGCTGCTGACAGATCATGAGTACTTCGCGAGTGAGCGAGCAGTTGTGTCCAGAGACGAAGATGTGTGGCAGCGATTCTTCGAGGTCAATCCATGGGTCTTCGGTTACGGACTGACGTTCGTGCACCTGTCGAATCTCGACGACCGGAAGTTGGAGCAAGTCGTCGCGGGACCCGACTTGTCAGGCAGCGGCAAGCGAGTCGATGCGCTCATGAAGACCGGGGGCGCGATTCAAGCTCTCTGCTTCGTAGAAATCAAGACGCACAAGACCGGTCTCCTCCAGGAGTCATCGAGACCGTACAGATCAGGTTGCTGGTCCCCCTCAGTGGAACTTGTCGGAGGCATCAGCCAGGCCCAGGGAACAGTCGATCGTGCGCTGCGCACTCTCCAGCAGAAGCTGGAACCTACAGACGCGGACGGGACGCCCACCGGAGAGGTGCTCTTCACCTACCAGCCGAAATCCTTCCTGGTAGCAGGATGCATGAGTGAGTTCGTGGCCGACAGCGGGGTCAACGCGGACAAGTACCGATCGTTTGAGCTCTTCAGGCGAAACGTGCAGCGACCGGAGATCATAACGTTCGACGAGCTCTATGACCGCGCTCGCTTCATCGTGGAGCAGGCAGAGAGCTAACCCGCGCTTCACTCGACGCGCAGAAGGTTATCCTATCCTGTAAGCATCTAGCACGAGAGTTAGGCGCAAATGTGTTAGACCCATGCCAGGCATCGGAGAAGCATGCGTAAAGTCGCGACCCATGATGATGACACTCTGAGGGCCCGGCACGTCGACGCTATGGGCCGCGAACTCGGGTCAACCTATCACTCCTTGGCCTCAGACCTGTCGTGGCTGTACGTACGCTGGAACATTCACAGGCAATTGTTCGGGCATTCTCGCGAGCGCCATGAGACTCTCTCACGCACTGCGCCAAGGCTGTTCTACGTACTGCAGCGCCTGCTCTGGGAGGACATCCTTCTCGGCATCGCACGCATGACCGATTCACCGAAGTCCGCCGGACGGAGCAATCTTTCGGTTCGAGCATTGCCAGCCATGATTGATGAAGACTCGCTTCGCGCAGAGCTGGAAGCGGCTGTATTGCGGGCGGTGAACGACTCCGATTTCGCCCGGCACTGGCGACACAGACTCATTGCCCATCGTGATCTTGAGATAGCCTTGGGAGCTGAAGCGGAGCCGTTGCCAACCGCCGACGTTCGGGCGGCAGAGACTGCTCTCAGAGCTCTGTGTGATGTCTTGAATCTGCTTTCGGTCAGCTACGCTCAGCCACCCATAGCGTACGAGCTCGTTGACTTCGGAGATGGTGGCGTCGACGACTTGATCGACTATCTGAACAAGGGACTTGATGGTATCGATGGTCAAGAGCCCTAGGTCTTTGGATGCTTCGGCAGGGTCTAGCCCGCGCTTCCAGCTGACGCGCAAGATATAGAATCGACCTGAAGGCGGACGGCGCGTAGCTTATACGCTACAGCGTTACGCGCAGATACAGGGGGTGCAGTGTGGATCCGATTCTCGACGCTTTCGACCAGATTCGATGGAGCTTCGCACACGAAGATCCCGACGCCGTATACGAACTTGAGAAGCGCATCGCACATGCGGGGCAGCAACGTCAGCTGCTCACTTACTCGGACCTTGCGCGAGGCGTCACGTTTGACCTTCCCAACGTGAAGAAGTCACCGTTCACCATCGATGTGAGTGATTGGGGGGACTTCAATCGGGCACTGATTAGCGACTTCCTCGGATACATCAGCATGCGCAGCTACAAAGCCGGAGGGTTCTTTGCAACCGCCCTAGTGGTCAGTAAGCTGGACGGATCACCTGGCTGGGGCTACTACAAGCTGCTGAAGAACCTACGTTTGATCAGATCATCGCAG
>PWVH01000119.1 GCA_003563465.1 Coriobacteriaceae bacterium
AAGGAAAACGACGCCGAGAATCTGGCTGCCTCATCGAGCGGCGTTGGCTGTCATCGAGATGCTTGGCTACCGATACCGGACGAATCGACAGGCGAGCGAGGGAATCAGACTCCTCGGAGGGCAGTGTGCAGCACTAGTCGCTGAAACCCGGCGTCCGGGCCAGCAGGTCGTGGCGGTCGCGGGTGATCTCTTACGGACTCACGTAGCCACGGGTCAGTCACCAGCGAAGGACTTCCACCCGAGAGCGCTCCTTGAGTGGATCGACCCTCTGCCTGGGGTATATCCAGCTGTTGCGGCCGACCAAGCCGCAATCCAGCCCGCAGCAGCTATGCTGATGCGCCAGTACGATGATGAAGTCGAGGAACTACGTCCTGTAGCGAAAAGAGCGGGTACCGAGGGCGAGGCGGCCAGGAAGCGGATCGAGGAGATACTCTGGGAGGGCGCGCTTCAGGAGTGGGCGCTGCTCGAGTCTGCACGGGGCACCTATTGGGGCCTCAACTTGCTCGAGCTTCGCGGATGGGTGCCGGAAGACGACGCCTGGGTGTTCTCGCGTATTGCCGAGGGTCGATACTGGCGGCCGACTCGTGCGGATGGCCTTTCAGCCGCGCTGTTGGACGAAGAGCATGCGGCCGAGGTGCTGCTCGATCGTGAGATTCGCTACGACCGCTTGCTCAGAGAGAAGGCTCGTCTAGCAGGCCGTGCAATGTACTGCACCGTGCTGATGGTCGACCAACCCAAGAGCGGCTGCCATCCGTGCCATGTCCGTCTCGAGACAGACCAGGAAGTCCTCAGGATTCGACGGGGGACTGCACTGAGTTCGCTCGACGGTTCGGTCGAGATTCGGGTCGAGCAGCTCGAGCATGAACCTGGGAAGGCGACAGTCATCACGGCTCAGGTGACAAAGGGCGTTCGACGATCCAGCGTTCCTGTCGAGGGAGACCACATAGACTTCGTTGACTCTACTCCGTTCGGTGGGCATTTCATGAAGCGAGGGATTTACCGAACCATGTACGAACATGGCCACCCGCTCGTCTTCGGTGGCGAACTGGGCTCTGCGCGTCGCCGCGACACCGACGTCGGGAAGCTCTCATCCGCACTCCAGACGCTTAGGGAGCAGTAGTATGCCGAGACCAGACGTCGAAAGGCAGGCCCTCAAGGCGAGGGATCGAGTTCTCGATCTGGTGTTGGCACAGGGGCAGCCCCTTGTCGTGGTCGATTCGCCTCCGGGAGCAGGGAAGACAGGTCTTGTCGAAGAGGTCTTGGTTGTAGCGGCAAAGGAACTCGGCCTCGGTGTGCTGTGCATTATGCCGCGCGTCGAGCAGACGTACGCTCTGTGCAGGCGCCTGACGGCTCACTTCCCATCTGTGAACATCCAGCTGCACCAGTCAAGTCGCCGTTCGGCACCCGATGACATCGTGTCGCATCCGAACGTCTCGGTGGTGAACCGCGGATACGATGTCCGGTCAGGGCCTGGGATTACGGTTGCGGTGGCGGCGAAGGCACAGTTCTCTGTCGAAGCCTGGGGCTCGCGCTTCTTCGATCTACTCGTATGCGACGAGGCATACCAGCTTCCGTTCCTCGACTTCGCACCGCTCTTCGCCGTGGCAGCTCAAACGCTTCTGGTTGGCGATCCGGGCCAGCTGCCTCCGCTCGTGCGTGCCGATACGGTTTGGTACGAAGGTGCTGATGTGAAGATTCACTGGGCGGTGCCTAGAGAGCTACTCAGGCGCTACTCTGACGTCCCTGTGCTGAGGCTCCCGGCCACTAGGCGGCTGCCACAGGATACTACCGACGTGTTGCAGCCGTCCTTGTATCCGAGGCTGCCGTTCGTTTCAGCTGCAGCTTCTGGGGAACGCGAACTACGACTTTCGGATTCTGGAAGCGGCGATGCGATTGACACGGCCTTAGAGATGCTCGAAACGGGTGCGAGTGTCGTCGGCTTGATGCTACCTCCTCGCGAGGTCGCCCTGTCGCATGAGGACCCAGGTGTCTCGAGGCTTGCAGCTGAGGTGATGTCGCGAATCTTGACTCGGCGCACAGAGACAACGGTGTGTGGTCTCCTCGAGGCTCGCCACGTCGGGTGCGTGGACTCCCATGTGATTTCGGGTGCAGCAACCCGGCGGTTCCTACTCGAATCCGATATCCCTGTGGGCGACGGCGGCATCATGGTGGACACCCCGGAGATCTGGCAGGGTCTGGAGCGCCCCGTGATGGTCGTCAAGCACCCGCTCAGTGGAACAGCCAAGTACGATGCGTTCGGCTTCGAGCCCGGCCGATTCTGCGTGATGCTGTCGCGTCATCAGATTGGGTGCATCATCGTCGGGAGGCAAGGGGTAGGAGAGCGGCTTGACGCACATCTTCACGACTGTGCCTCACGTCCGCTGGGTGCCGAGAACGCCGAGTGGACCGGTTGGAATGCGCATCGAGAAGTGTGGGTGTATCTGGACAGCCGAGGACGACTCGTGGATGCCGAGGAGCCTCGTTGAGGTTCATGCCGAAGGCTCTGCGGGTGCGGTGACACTCGCTACTTTGCACACTTGCACTCGGATGGGTGTCGGATGAGAAGCCCGTGGCGGCGGTCGCTCAGGACGAGAATCCGTCGGCGAGGAATGCCATGTAAGTGAGCGCCTGGTAGCTTCTTCGGAAGAGAGCGTTGGCTACGAGAAGCCTGTGAGTCGACACCGTTCGTCTCGGGCCACTAGCGTCTCGAGCAAGTATTCCATCGAACCCAAGAATCCGCACGTCAAAGGGCGGCAGCTTCGAATCGTTATCGAAAGCTCTAGCCAGTCCCAGAAAGCGATGTGATAAAAACGTCGGACAATGTTCACAAAGTCCGACATATCTATCACAATGAGCCCATGAAGAGACTCCCTTCAGAGAACGCCATTCGCCATGCCACTGAAGTCTTCAGAGCGAGTGGCGGCACCCTCCGAACGCGTGAGGCCGCGGATCGTGGTGTTCACTACTCGACGCTGTACGGTATGCGCGATGCCGGGCTTCTCGAGCAACTCTCGCGGGGGGTGTACAGACTCGCTGAGCTGCAAGGACCGAGTAAGTACGACGTAGTGACGGTGGCTGAGCGAGTGCCTGGTGCGGTTCTGTGTCTGATTAGCGCACTGGACTTCCATGAGATCGGAACCCAGATTCCCTCGGGAGTGAACATCGCGATAGGGCGCAAAGACAGACAACCACAACTCGACTATCCGCCCGTACGCGTATACCGCATGTCTGATGAGGCCCTCACCTCAGGAGTCGAGGAGCACTCGGTCGACGGAACTACCGTGAAGGTGTTCAGTCCCTCGAAGACGGTCGCCGACTGTTTCAAGTTCAGGAACAAGATTGGACTCGACGTGGCGCTTGAAGCACTTAGAGAGAGCTTGCGCAGCCGAAAAGCAACGCGAAACGAGATCATGAAATACGCAGGGGTCGATCGGGTCTCTAATGTCGTGCGCCCATACCTCGAGGCGATGTAGTGAGTCAGCGAGAACTTAAGAACATCCCGGCGTCTGTTCGTGCACGTCTGCTGAACGAGGCGAAGCAGCAAGGCGAATCGTTCGACCAGCTTCTACAGTACTTTGCGATCGAGCGGTTTCTCTACCGGCTTTCACTGACGGAGTGGGGAGAGCGATTTGTAGTGAAGGGCGCAATAATGCTACGCGCATGGGGCACTCCACTCGGCCGCCCTACAAGGGACATCGATTTCCTCGGCACAATCGACAACTCGGCAGCAGTCGTGGAGCGAGCTGTCCGTGATTGCCTTGCGGTGGAGTACCCGGACGATGGACTCGTATTCGATGCAGAGATAGAGACATCCGAAATCAACGTCGCCGATAGATACCCTGGCGTGCGTGCGGTCGTGCGCGGCCATCTCGATGGGGGTCGCTTCAAACTGCAACTTGACGTGGGGATCGACGATGCTGTTGTCACGGATCCCGAATGGGTTGACTACCCGACACTTCTGGACTTGGAAGCGCCGCGCATATTGGCTTTCCAGCCCGCGACCGCTATCGCCGAAAAGTTCGAGACGATCGTCACCAAGGGTCTCGCGAACAGCAGGCTCAGGGACTACTACGACATCTGGCTGCTCTCAACCATTCATGCATACGGTGGAGCAGAACTCGCCGCCACCATCGCTGGCACCTTCGCTCATCGCAGAACGGAACTAACTGCCACCACACCGTCTGGCTTGACGGCCGCCTTCTACAGAACCGCAGAAGCTCAGTCTAGGTGGAGGTCGTTTCTCTCGGAGAAGGGAATCGATGCACCAGCAGATCTTGCAGACGTGTGCGAGGCCATCATTGACTTCATCATGCCTGCTGTTACTGCTGCCGCTGCTGAGGAGACGTTTGTGCTGAAATGGAAACCGTCCACTGGCTGGTCAAGATGATGATGAGGAACAAACAGGTTGGCTCCTTAGTCAAGTCTAGCGCACAAACCTTAACTAAGGAGGGCGTTTTACTAGGCCATAGTCCCTGAAAAACCCGCAACCGAGTTCGAGTCAGCGAGGTGCTACAGATGAGCGACACCGGCATCCCGGTCCGAATCGAAGTCGTGCGCATCCTCGAGGGCGGCGAGTGCCCGCTGGGGCACGCCGTGGGCGACTCCTGGCTGGTCGCCGACGGGTTCTGCCCGC
>PWVH01000046.1 GCA_003563465.1 Coriobacteriaceae bacterium
GTGGATGCCGAGGAGTTGAGGAGTGCATGAACAGGGTCTTCGTCATAGCGCGAGCTGTCGTCGCCGATGCTGTGCGTCGGAAGACAGTGTGGGTTATCGCGCTCTTCTCACTCGTGCTGGCAGCGGTCATCCCCATGCTTCCGAGCTATGGCGTCGGGGTGGTGGAGGCGGTCTACAGAGAGATAGCACTGGCCCTCACCTACGTCGCTGTGATGGTGGTCACACTCGTTCTCGCAGCAGGACGCATTCCCGCCGAGGTAGAGCGTCGCACTGCGTACAGCGTGTTGGCACGTGATGTTCGAAGGTGGGAGTATGTCGCCGCTACGTGGCTGGGTATCGCTGTCGCAACGGCTGCAGCCACAGTCGCTTTTGGGGCGATCATCTTCGGCGTTGGGTGGGCGGTCTATGGCGAGCCGATGTGGCCCCTTTGGCAGGGAGTGCTTGCCATCTGGATGGAGGCGAGCGTGATTGCAGCACTTTGTGTGGCCGTCTCGACGGTTGCCGCACCCGCGATCGTTGCCGTCGCCGCGCTGGCGTTTTTGTTCGTGACGAACGTGCGCATGGATCTTCTCGGCGGGCCCGGCAGTCCCTTCTGGTACGTCTATCCGTCTCTCGACGCCTTCAACATCATCGCACCGGTGGCCCATGGAACGGGTGTGTCGCTTGCCTATATCGCGACGATGACGCTCGTGTTCGTCGGATGGGCGGGTGTGCTGATCGTGCTGGGGTCGGCAGGCTTCTCTCGGAGGGACCTCTGATGGAGACGGACCGTCGGTCGAACACCTTTGGCGCAGCGCTAGCGGCCGGTATGCTCGCCCTCGTCCTTCTCGCCCAAGCAGCTTCCGGCGCACTGGCTTCCGCGCATGCGGTCGAAACGAGCACGAGGCGCGCCGTCGAGCGCGCCGGGTTCGCGTATCTTACCGGAATCCGCACGTATGCAGCCGCGGTGCTCTGGAACCGCTTAGATCCGATATTCCACGACTACTACGAGAGCATGATGCCGCATGAAGAGCATATATATATGATGCCGACGATTCGTGCCGCGGTCGCACTCGATCCTCAGCTTCTCGAACCCTACTACGTGGCGTCCTGGATCCTTGCGCGGCGGGGAGAGGTTGACGAAGGCGTCGAACTAGCCCGGCTGGGGGTGGAGAATAATCCCGACTCGGGCTTCATGAGAGCGAACTACGCTCAGCTGCTGATGCTTTTTCGAGACGACATCGAAGAAGCCGCTTACCAAGCAAGGATCGGTCTTGCGGAGGATACCGTGTGGGAAAACCTGGTCGTGCAGTACGAATCCTATGCTATCTTCCGAGCTGTCTTCGCCGCTGCTGGGGATGAAGCATCGGCTGAGTTCGTACGAGGAGAGATGCTTAAGATAGACGAGGAGATCGATCGTCTGGGAATCACTATCGGCCACGGTCACTGATGCGGCAGGCCGAGATGAGCGTGCTAGCCCCGGATCTCTACGTCACGAGCGTCAGCGTTATCGATCTTAAGCATCTTCGGCAACGAGGCGTCCGCCACCTCCTCGTAGACCTCGACAACACGTTGCTTCCGCGCAACTCGGACGAAGTATCCGAGGGTGTCCGCAAGTGGATTGATTCTTTGCACGCCGAAGGTTTCACGGCCTGTCTTGTGTCGAACAACTGGCACGGACACGTGAAAGCAGTCGCCGAAGAGATCGGACTGCCGATCGTCACCAAAGCGGTCAAGCCGTTTCCGTCTGCCTTTCGAAAGGGGCTTGCGCTTCTGGATGCCTCTCCCCGGGAGACAGCGGTCGTGGGCGATCAGGTATTCACCGACATCCTCGGCGGGAACGCCTTGGGGATGACCACCGTGCTCGTGGTGCCTCTGTCAACCTCGGATCTGCCGCACACGCTTCTGCTACGGCGTCTGGAGCGGTTCGTGCTGGCCGACCGGCAGCCCCTGGCCTAGACTCGGCCTGTTCGCAGTGGCTGTATCGCAGGAAGGCTGATCTCATGAAGAATCACATCACCGGACGGACGCGCCTGGCCGGCATCATCGGCTGGCCTTTGGAGCACACTCTATCTCCAGCCATGCATAACGCCGCATACGAGGCTCTCGGTCTCGACTGGGTCTACGTGCCTCTGCCTGTGCGTGACGACTCCGACCTGATCAGGGTGGTCGGTGCGGTGCGTGCATTGCCGTTCGTAGGTTTCAACGTGACGATGCCGTACAAACAGGCGATTCTCGACATATGCGACGAGGTGGCGACCCTCGCCCGTGTGGCCGGTGCTGTGAACACCGTGCACCGCGAAGGAGATCGGTTGATCGGTTACAACACCGATGGCCGGGGGTTGGTAGACTCCTTGGCCGCCGAAGCCGAATTCGATCCGAAGGATAAGGTCGTCGTCGTCATCGGGGCCGGCGGGGCCGCTGGTGCGGCGACGCTCTCTTTGATACTCGCGAAGGCTTCGAAGGTTACGATTCTCAACCGCACTACAGAACGGGCGGAAGCGCTGGTTGAGCGTGCTGCCTCGCACGCTCGCGATACCGACCTCGAGGCAGGTCCGTTCCCAGAGGGCGCTGTCGAGTCCATCCGCACGGCGGACCTCGTCATCAATGCCACTCCCATGGGGATGAGACGCAGCGACCCGTCACCGATACCCAAGGAGTGGCTCAGGCCAGGGCAGGTAGTCGCCGATATGATTTACAGTGCGCAGTCCACTCCTCTGGTGACAGCCGCGAGAGCGGCAGGTGCCACGGCAGTTGACGGTCTGGGCATGCTGGTGTCGCAAGGAGCGACGGCACTTGAGATATGGAGTGGAGGAACCGAGACCGTGGCGCCTCGCGGAGTCATGAGGAAGGCCGCCGAGGACGCACTGACCGAGACGGCGCTACAGGAGGTCGGCGAAGAGGAATGATCGTTGCAAGCGGCAAGCGACTCGGACGACTTCTGATTCAGGCCGGGGTGGTCTCAGAAGAGCAGCTCGATGCTGCCCTGGAATCGGCAACCGACGGACGCTCTCTGACTGCTTCGCTCGACGAGATGGGCTATGCGTCGGAAACCACAGTCGCTCAGACGATCGCCGGTCAGATGGGTCTTGCCTTCATCGATCTCTCCAACTATGACATCGATCCAAATGCAGCCGCTTCTCTGTCCTCGGACTTTGCTCGTCGCTACTGGGTGCTCCCCGTCAAGGTCGAAGACGACGAACTCACGGTGGCGATGTCCGATCCGGCGAACATCTTCGCGATCGACGACCTGCGCATCGTCACCGGCTATGAGATCAAGCCTGTAGTGGCCGTGGAAAGTGAGCTGCGCAGCGCTATAGACAAGTTCTCTGCGTCACAGCACGACGTCGATGACATGATGGGCGATCTCGAGGATATCGCAGTCGATGACGACGTGAGTGAAGCCGAGATCGAAGACGAAGATGCGCCGGTTGCGAAACTGATGAACCTCATCATCACCGAGGGTATCCGACAGGGAGCTGGCGACATCTACATGGAGCCCCACGAGCACGAACTTAGGATCCGCTTTCGCGTCGACGGCGTTTGCCAAGAGGTCTTTCGCAGCCCGAGGAGGATGCAAAGACAGCTTGTCAGCCGTCTGAAGATAGCCTCTGGAATGGATATCGCCGAGAAACGCACACCTCAAGATGGCCGTTTCGGCGTCGTTCTCGATGGTAAGTCGGTGGATTTTCGTGTGGCAGTACTACCGATAGTCCACGGTGAACTCGCTGTCTTGCGGCTGTTGCGCAAGGACTCGATCATGATGTCGCTTGAAGATTTGGGGTTTCTCGAGCAGCCGCTGCAAAGGTTGCTGGATGCCTTGGCACTGCCTTACGGTGCGATTCTTGTCACCGGTCCGACGGGTTCGGGTAAGTCCACTACGCTTTATGCCGCAATCAACAGGACCGCAGACGTCAGTACCAATCTGATCACCGTTGAGGATCCGGTGGAATACCGGCTACAAGGGCTGTCTCAGGTGCAAGTTCACGAAAGGGCCGGACTTACTTTCGCAGCGGCTCTACGTTCGATTCTCCGCCAGGATCCAGACACGGTGATGGTAGGAGAGGTTCGGGACGCGGAGACAGGCACTATCGCCATCGAGGCAGCACTGACGGGCCACCTGGTACTTTCGACGCTGCACACGAACGATGCGCCTTCGGCAGTGACCCGGCTTACAGAGATGGGCATCGAACCGTTCCTCACAGCATCGGCAATCACATGCGTACTGGCTCAACGGCTCTGCCGGCGGCTCTGTCCGGACTGCAAAGAAGCGTACACACCCGACGAAGAGGCGCTGAAGCGTGTGGGATTCCCCTTCAAACCGGGTAAGCTTCCTAAGCTCTACAGGGCGGCTGGATGCACAAGGTGTAACGATATCGGCTACCGAGGCCGGATGGGGATTCACGAGGTATTGACGATGTCGGAGACGCTCGAACACATGACCGTTGACAATGCTTCGGCCGATGACATCAAACACCAGGCCGTCGCCGAAGGAATGCGGACTCTGCGTGACGACGGATTCGAGAAGGTGTCGATGGGACTGACCTCCATCGAGGAGATTATGCGTGTGGTCGTTTAGCGAGCGGCGACATTCATGCAGCCCAC
>PWVH01000109.1 GCA_003563465.1 Coriobacteriaceae bacterium
GAGCCGCCGTGAGCAGCTCGAAGCGCAAGGGCGAGTATACCGAGGGTCAGAAACGGGAGCAATTCGACGACATTCCCGAACGAGGCGGCGGCAACGAATTGTTCTTACGGAGGCTCAAGAAGGCGAGCGGCCGCATCCGGGAGACCTATGAGGTGCTCGTGTCTCTACTTGCCCCTTCCCGTGATGTCCCAGGTGGCCGTATAGAGGTGCCCATAGGCATCCGAAGAGATCGTGCCTTCCATCTGTCCGGAGAAAGAGTCTTCGCTGTCGCGTGCGGCGGTCACGGTGATATCGCTCGTCCAGACTGTGCCCTCCTCATCGGTGTAGGTGGAGACGCCTTCGTAGGCCCAGTCTCCATCACTGCTCCCCGAGAGCTCGCCGCTGTATTCATGCCGATCAGTCAAAAGCGTCATCGCGGAGCCCTCGACAATGCACTCCCATTCGGCACCAGGCTGGTCCGCAGCGGATGTCATCATCGTGTTGTCGATATCGATCAGCTCTGTCGTGACCGTCCAACCTCCGTTAAGCCACTCGAACTCTTCGCCCTCGGTTTCGCCTGCCGTCTCCGAAGCCGACGGCTCGTCGTCCATGGACACATCCGTGGTCTGTTCTGGCATGGAGCAGCCCGGGAGTACGACAGCAAGCACGACACACAGTGCGAGGAACCCTGCTACGTGTTTCGACATTGAGACCACCCCCTGGATGGGCATTTCGACATTGGAGACATCCCCCGGTTTGCAGTGTACTCCCACAGATGCCGTCGCGCATTCGTTGCGGGGCGAGGATAGTGGTCGGTGGGTAGAGGCCGAGGCCTCGGCACGCCTAGCGACCGAGACCGCAAGTGAGAATATCCTGGCGGAGAGCGAGGGATTCGAACCCTCGATACGAGTTCAAGCTCGTATACACGATTTCCAGTCGTGCGCCTTCAACCGCTCGGCCAGCTCTCCGTGTGTACGCCCGCGCGACGAGCGGCCCGCTCGGACGAAAAGCAGCATCCGCGAGTATACCGGGCAAGGCCAAGGGCGGCAATCGTGGTATTCGCCCTGCTTGCCGCACTGCCACTCTACTCAGTGCTGCTCGGCTTCGTTCTCCTAGATGAGTTCGCGTACTCGTGCCGAGGCAGCTTCGGCCATCTCGACACCTACCACCAGTCGCAAGGCTTCTCGAAGATTGTCGGCGATCTGCGAAAGATCGGAACGGTCGATGGTCTCGACGGACTTCCCGATGCGCTTGGCCTCGACTTCGACGGAGACTTTGGCCAACACCGTTCCAATGATCGGACGGAGTTCCTCTTCGACGCGGGCTGCAAGTAGGTTAGGCACCCGGCTCTCCCTCTGGAGGTGCTGTGTCCTCCTCGGTCATATGCGCCTGCGCGAGCAGGGTCTCACCGCTCAACACCTTGAGATAGCGCGAAATCGCCCTTCGGACCCGAACGAAGTACACGCCGAGGAGAACCATGGCCACGCCGACAAGTGCGTCGGAGAAGAACCGCGCGTGCTCCGCAGTAAGTCCTACGTCCGCAACGCCCGCTATCCACCCGACCAAGACGGAGGTCGCCAGGCAGATGATTCCACCCATGACATAGGCCATGTTGTCGGTGAACGCAGCGCCCTCGGCCGCGCGCCTGAGCCTGCTCACCTCGATCAGCAGGACGACCGCAGCCACGAGTGCGAACACGCCCATGCCGGTCGAAAGCCAGACGGGCACCAACGAGGCAGGCCCCGCAGCGAACGCCTGGGCGGGCGTCGACAGCGCGAAAGCCGCAACCGACGCGATTGCAACGGTCCTTGCATGTCTCATGGTGTCGCCTCCATCGTGCGAGCAAATCTCCCGACTCTTCTGTGCAACAAGAGTCCCGGTGGGCCTGCCGCCGGTCATCGAAGTTCGCTAGCAGGCGCCCCGGTGATGCCCTCTCGCCATCGAACAGGATAAGGCATCGGCCCTCGGCGTGCCGTGTCAGCCGGCTCCGCCGCCTCCGCCGCCTCCTCCGCCGCCTCCGCCTCCCGAGAAGCCTCCGCCCCCTCCCGAACTCGACGAGGACTTGCTGGAAGCTATCGAGCTGGCCGAGGCAAAGCCTGCACTCAGGCTGGAGAAGTTGGTTGGCGAGCCTTTGGATGAATACGCCCAGCCGTAAGCCGCGGCGAACTCGGGGCTGCGGACGACCTCGGGGATACGAGCGGTCATCTGCTCGATCACTTCCTTAGAGATTCCGAATACCGTAGCCATCACGAGGAAGTCCTCCCAAAGCTTCACGTGCATAGGCGGAGCCTCATGCAGACGGCTGAAATCGCGCAGGTAGTTTCGCAGGCCACGATACTTCGCGTGCAGGTCGTTGGCCTCGGGGGAGCGACGTGGCATCACCGCGGCCAGTGCAAAGCACACCACCGCGACCACGACGGCGAGAACGATTATCAGCAGTGCTCCCGACCAAAACGCCAGTGTGGCGATCGCGACTGCCGCCAACACGCCTCCGCCAGCAACCCCGACCTGCCCGGCCGCACCAGCTTTCTCGAAGAACTCACGGCGGTCCGCCTCGGCTTTCACGGCCTCACGCCACTTCTGCATCCGCCTGCCGAAAGTCTCATGATTCGAGCGCGCATAAGACTTGATATCCTCCAAGTTCACTGAATCGGCATTCTTGGCAACCGTCTTGAACCAGAGGTCCAGCAGCTGTCGGTCGAGCGGTTCGGTGTCATCGTAGCGGGAGCGGTCCAGTGTCATCTCGAGCGTGTCGACTTCTCTGCTGCCGATCAGCCGTGGCTGCTGCACCTTGACCGCGCGCACGCTCAGCACTCCTCGGTTTATGAGCGACATCACCGTTGCAGCCACTTCAGCATCGCCGACCGAACCCATCCGCCAGACAGCGCCCGCCAGCGCCGGATGCAGGTCGCCCGGTACCTCGCGGTAGTACTTGCCGTCGAACGACGGCGCGTGCTCTTTGCCCCAGCGCATGAAAAGGTAGAGCGATACTCCCAGCGCAAGCAGCGCGATTCCCATTCCGGCGCCCCATCCGAACAGCGTTCGTGCGCGCGCGAAGGCGCGGCGCCGGTTGGCGGCCTCGGCGAGTCGCGCCTCCTCGGCGAGAATCGATTCGCGCTTGGACTCGGAACGGGCCTCGGCTTGCCCGAGCCACTCGGCGGGAAAGACAATCCGCCCCTCTACGAAAGTGTTCGCAGGAAGGTCCGGCACGCTGAGAACCACGTCGCCGACCGTACGTCCGGCCGAACCAGCCAGGTCTTCCTCGCCGAAGCTGACCACCCCAGTGAGCGGTCCGTGAGCCCAGGCGCGCACGTTGTCGCCGGCGATCACCGGCGCTCCTCCGGACGGAAGCGTTATGCCCACAGCCACATCCTTAGCGCCGACCTCCCATCCCTCTCCAACGAACTTCCAGTACAGTTCGCCGGTGTCGGCCCAGCGAGTCGCAGCCCCAAACACCCTGTAGCTGAGAGTGAACTCGCGGCTCTCGTTCGAAGCGCGGAAGAAGGCGCGGACATCAAGCGAGCGACCCGTGTCGGTGACCTGATAGGTGCCCGGCGGCCGCTCGTCACGTGCCGAAGGCGAGGCTGTGGGCTGGTACGCGCCTTCAGGCCCTTCGAGACCCATTACCTCGATTCCTTTCGCGCCGCCCTTGTCGAGGTCCCAGAAGACGAACGTGAAGTCGCCATCGAAGGTGAAGGTGCGCCGCTCCGTCACGTCCATGGAGCCGTCGGGGTTGACGGTCGCCGTGATGAGAACAGGTCCCATCGTGTAGGACCTGGCCTGAGCCGGAGCGGCGAACATGAGTGTGAGCACTGTCGTGCAGACGATGGCAACGAGCACTGTTGTGATGCGCCGCCTCTGGTTCACTGCCGCTCCCTGAGTCGCCTGAAGAACGCCGTCACTATCTTCTCGCACTCCCCGCCTAAGACCCCTCGGGTGACTTCGAAGCGGTGGTTGAGGCGTTCGTCGCTCGACAGATCGTAGAGCGTGCCGACAGCACCGGCTTTGGGATCCGGCGCACCGTACACGAGCCTGGCTACCCGCGCCTGGTGCATGAGCCCTGCGCACATCGGGCAAGGCTCGACGGTAACGTAGACCGTGCAGTCGGCAAGCCTCCAGCGACCGAGTCTCAGTGCAGCTTCACGGATCGCGATGAACTCCGCGTGGGCCGAGGGGTCGGCATCGGTCTCGCGGCGGTTGTGACCGCGGGAGACGACGGCGCCTTCGCAGACCACCACCGCACCAATCGGCACTTCACCGATCGATTCGGCGTAGCGCGCCTCCTCGAGTGCGATGGCCATGTAGGTCTCGTCGGCGTTCATATGACGCATGCTACACTTTCCTGCGCGCGGAGGGGTGGCAGAGTGGACGATTGCGGCGGTCTTGAAAACCGTTAGCCCGGTTACCCCGGGCTCGTGGGTTCGAATCCCACCCCCTCCGCCATTACGCTTGACTCCGCCTGGCCCTTGCTCGGCACCCCCGGCCTTGCTTCGCTTGGATCGGCTCGCGTTGGCTTCGCTTGGATTGGCTCCGCTCTCTCCGAACCCGCTCCAGTTAGTGGGTGCAATTGCACCCACTAACCAGA
>PWVH01000128.1 GCA_003563465.1 Coriobacteriaceae bacterium
CCAGGTTACGGATTCTTGTCGAGGTGATCGGGGTGCCTCCGTGTTGGACGAGCTGATGCGCGACTACCTCGAATCCATGGGCGGCACCCGCCGAGGAGAGAACGGTTACATCGCCCTTTGCAAAGCGTCCAAAGCGAAAGTCTGCCCCCACATGGATTCCTACAGGATCGGTCGCTTCTAGCAGGATGTGTTTCACAAAGCTCTCGGGAGACGTGGTGGCTAGAGCTGCGTCAAACGGTACTACGAGCACCTGATCCGCACCGGCTTGCAGTAGAAACTTGCACTTGTCGGCTACGGTGAGCAGCTGAGGAGCCGCGCTGTCGGGTGCGATGACCTGATCGGGATCGCGATCGAAAGTGAGCGCGATACAGGGAACCTTGCGAGAAGCCGCATCCTCGGCTGCAGCGGATACAAGCATCTGGTGACCAAGGTGGACGCCGTCGAACACGCCGATCGTCACGACCGCTGTGGCAAGGTCAGGGACTGTGTTCTCCCAAGTGATGACCTCGTCGCTCATAGGCTCACTCCGCCTGGGATTACCACCTCGGGACGAAGCTTTCCCGAGTTCGTGTCGCTGCGGTACACACCCAGCATTCTCTCGGTGTCGGCGATGATGACCGGCCCAGCCGGGAGCACTCCGACATCCGTTACAGAGACGTCGAGGGGTCTACCGAATGACACCAGCTCGGCATCGCCGGCCGAAACACTGATCACGGGGAGATTCAGAGCAGCGACGGAATCTGCGAAGAGCGTGGAAATACTGCCGGTTGCACTCACTATCTCGTCCAACGGATGTGCCGTGTCGACATGAAGCGATCCACTCGTGAGGCGTCGAAGCGCTCCGAGATATGCGGCAGTATCGAGGGACCGGCCGAGATCACGGGCGATAGCGCGGATGTAAGTGCCCTTTGAGACCGTGAGCTCAAGGTCCCAGCAGATAGGCGGTCCGGAATCGACATCCACCAGACGAGCGTCGAGAATCTCGATCGAACGAGGCGCAAGATCGAGCGGACGGCCCGAGCGCGCCTCGCGGTGCGCGATCCGGCCCTCGCGTTTCACAGCCGAGTAAGCGGGTGGCAGTTGCTGGTGGGTGCCGATGAGACCATCGACGACAGATTGTGCACGTTCAGCCTGGGTCAGATCCGGAGGAACCGGCAAGTCCCTCACGGGATCACCGGTTGCATCATCGGTGTCGGTTTCGAGGCCGAACGAGATACGGGCGCGATAAGACTTATCGGCGGCAGAGAGGTACGGTGCGAGCCGTGTGGCAGGGCCGACGAGCACAACCAGGAGACCTGTCGCAAGAGGGTCGAGAGTGCCAGCATGTCCTATGCGCCGCTCTCGGGTGGAGCTACGGATGGAATCCACAACGTCGTGACTCGTCATCCCCGCGGGCTTGTCCACAGCAAGGATTCCACAGAGTCCCGTAGAAGCTCTACCTCTGCGCATCACGAGCTTTCATCTCCGGGCAAAAGCGGCAGGATTTCGCCGAGGAGTGCTTGACGGTCACCCGGGTAGGTGAAGCCGGCAGCCGCCCGATGTCCTCCCCCTCCCCAACGGCGAGCGATTGCTCCGACGTCGAAGCCGGTCTTTGCACGAAGATTCACTCGTACGTGGTCGTGGTCTACGCGAAGGAGCATCGCGACATCTATTCCAGCGATGCTGCGCACTGCGTCAACGAGGTGCTCGGTCTCCTCGGCCTTGGCACCCGTTTCGGCGTAGTCGTCGGCCTCCACCCAGGCATGGGCGACCCGCGAGCGGTTGGCGAGTTCTATGCGCTGCAGGACTCGAGCCTCCAAGGCCATGGCAGCCGAAGTGCGGTTCTCATACACCATACGGTGAGCCTCGGCCGGGTCCGCACCGGCCTCTAGCATCTCAGCAGCTTGATGCAGCGCATCGGGCGTGGTGTTGCTGTAGGCGAATCTGCCGGTATCCGCGATCAATGCGACCCAACAGCAGAAAGCGACTTCCGGTGACGGATCGATTTCCAGGCGCTCGAGAAGCCTCCATATCATCAGCCCGGTAGCTGCCACAGCGGGGTCGGTGACATTGACATCTCCGAAGCCGGTGTTGTCGGGATGATGATCGATGACGATCAGCAAGCGGCTGTTCGAGGCAAGCGACTCTGCGTCTCCTAGACGGTCGAGATTGGGTGTGTCGAGGGCGACGAAGACGTCCGGAGTCTCGAGATCGCCAGCTGGCACGAAGAGTCCGAAGCCCGGCATGAAGCTGTATGTCGAGGGAGGACCGTCAGGGTCGGCCAAGGTGGGAAGAGAGGGAACTCCCATCTCGTGGAGCGCGAGGGTAAGCGCGAGCACCGAAGCGATAGCATCACCGTCGGGCTTGACATGCGCGCATACGACCACGGAAGCGGCCTTGCGCAGCTCCACGGCTACCCGATGGTAGCCGGCACTGGCCACGTCACCCAGTCCTCTCGTCATCGGGTCGAGGGCTGCGGCGGGTCCGGTCCTGGCGCATAGTGGGCGGCAGATCCTTGAGCGCTTCCGATATCCTCATGCCTTCGTCGACTGATGTGTCCACGAAGAAGTGGAGTTCGGGAGTCAAGCGTAAGTTGACCCGCTGGCCGAGGAGAGAACGTATACGGCCTTTGGCGGATTCGAGGCCATCGAGCATCTCCGCATACCTGTGCTCGTCGCCGAAAGTGATGACGAAGACGTTGGCCACCGCCAGATCGGAGCTGACTTCGGCAGAGGTGACCGTGACGAGCTCGAGTCGCGGATCGGAGATCTCCTCGGCCAGAATCGCAGCGATTGCTTCCCTGACCGTCTCGTTGATCTTTCGGGTCCTCGGGGTCTGTTTCATGGCAGGGCTACCTTAGGTTTCGCGAGCGACCTCGACGACCTTGTAGGTCTCGATGATGTCGCCCTCCTTGATGTCTTGGAACCCGCTGATAGTGAGCCCGCATTCAAAGCCGGAGCGGACCGACTTCACATCGTCTTTGAAGCGTCTGAGGGAACCGAGCTTGCCCTCGTATGTCACGGTCCCGTCTCTTACCAGGCGAATCAGGTCATCGTGGGAGACCTCGCCTTCCAGTACGTAACAGCCGGCGATCACCCCGACCTTTGGCGCACGAAACAGGTCGCGCACCTCGATACGTGCGGTCTCCTCTTCGTGGAACTCCGGTGCGAGCATTCCCACACGAGCTGCATTGATGTCTTCGAGGGCCTGGTATATGACACGGTAAAGACGGATGTCCACGCTCTCGTTCTCAGCGAGTGCCTTGGCCTTGGGCTCAGGACGGACATTGAAGCCTATGATGATGGCGTCGGAGGCATCTGCGAGCATGACATCGGTCTCTGTGATCGCCCCTACCGCGGAGTGGATGATGTTGATGCGCACCTCGGTCTGGTCCATCTTCTGCAAAGCATCCTTGAGTGCTTCGATAGAACCTTGCACATCAGCCTTGACCACGAGGTTCAGATCCTTAAGCTCGCCCTCTTGGATGCGAGAGAAGAGGTCTTCGAGCGACACATGAACCTTCTTCTCCTGCGCGAGCAGGCGCTGTCTCAAGGAGCGCTCCTCTGCCAGAGTTCTGGCGTCGCGATCGTCGGCGAACACCCGGAACTCATCACCTGCGGAAGGAACACTGCCGAGACCGAGCACTTCGACCGGGTCGGCCGGTCCGGCCGAATCGACGATCTCGCCGAGAGGGTTCACCAGCGCTCTCACACGTCCATGGGTCGTACCAGCCACAAGGGCGTCGCCGACACGCAGAGTGCCGCGCTGAACCAGAACCGTCGCGACGGGGCCTCGGCCACGATCCAACTTGGCCTCGATGACGATTCCCGAGGCAGACGCACTCGGGTTAGCCTTCAGCTCCAAGACATCGGCCTGCAGAAGAAGCATCTCGAGAAGCTCGTCGATGTTTTGGCGCTGCTTCGCGGAGACGTTGACGAAGATGTCTGAGCCGCCCCATTCCTCTGGGACTATCTCATGTTCTGTAAGCTCCTGGCGCACGCGGTCAGGGTTAGCCCCTTCTTTGTCGATCTTGTTGACGGCGACGACTATCGGGACTCCGGCAGCCTTCGCGTGGTGAATGGCCTCGACGGTCTGAGGCATCACCCCGTCATCAGCGGCGACGACAAGAACGGCGACGTCGGTGACCTTAGCGCCGCGAGCTCGCATCGCGGTGAAAGCCTCGTGCCCGGGCGTATCGATGAAGGTCACCTGCTTATCGTCGTGGAACACGACGCTGGCGCCTATGTGTTGAGTGATGCCTCCGGCTTCGGTCTCGGCGACACCCGTCTCACGAATGGCGTCCAACAGCGATGTCTTACCGTGGTCTACGTGCCCCATGACCGTGACGACAGGCGGACGCGGGACGAGGTCTTCGGGCACGTCCTCGAATACGAAACCGGCCTCTTCCTCAGGGCTTACGACTTCTACCTGGCGTTCCAAGTCATCGGCGATGAGTTCGACGACATCGCTCATCATCGGTTGGTTCACGGTGAGCGGTGTCCCAAGCAGCATGAGGCGCTTGATGATCTCGGTTGACGGCACACCCAAAGCGTCAGCGAACTCACCGACGGTGACACCTTCTGTGACGGTGACGGTCTCGGCATCAGCGGCAGGGGCTTCGACAGCCTGCTCCGCCACTCGAGCCGGGGGCATCTCTTCGGCCTTGGGGGCGCGCTTGTCCTTTCGCTTCTTGCGCTTGCCTTGCTCGGCTTGGGCAGCGGCAACCACCTGTTTTGCTTCTTCGATGACCTTGCTGCGGGAGACTTCCTCGGCTTGACGCGCCATCTGCCTGTAGCGCTCCTCTTCGGCTTTGCCAAGAGAGGTGGTCTCCTCGGCTTCACGCTTGGCACGCTCGGCGGCCTCGGCGGCGTGACGCTCCTCCTCGGCTTCACGCTTGGCACGCTCGGCGGCCTCGGCGGCGTGACGCTCCTCCTCGGCCTTGCGCTCTTCCTCTGCCGCCTTGGCCTTGCGGCGCTCCTCCTTGGCGCGCTTGGCACGCTCTTCAGCCTCCGCTTTGCGGCGCGCCTCCTCCTCGGCCTTGCGCTCTTCCTCTTCCGCCTTGCGCTTGGCTTCCTCGGCGGCTTCCTTCTCTTTGAGTTCGGCTTCAAGTGCCGCCTGACGCTCGGCGATCTCGGGTCCGAGGTCCTTGCGGATCTTGTCGACATAAGCCTCGACGAGGGTCGATGCGTGATTCTTGGCAGGTATCTTCATCTCATGGAGCTTTGCCAGCAGCTCCTTCGACGTCATCCCGAACTCTTTGGCGAGTTCGTGGACTCTCATGCTGGGCATCGTCTCACCGTCCTTGCCGCGAAGCGGCCTGCTTCGAAAGCAGGGCTTCGATGTCACGTCTGAGTCGGTCAAGATCGTCGTCTTGAAGTCGAACACGGAGTGCGGAATCGAACCGGCGTCTTGCGGCAGCCTCGTCGTAACATTCGATGCCGGCGCACACGTAAGCCCCCCGGCCGTTGGCCTTAGCGGTCGGATCCACCTCGATGTGACCGTCGGGCGTTCGGACGATACGCACGAAGGAACGCTTGTCTCCCGCGCGACCGCATCCGACACACGTACGCGTCGGTGTCTTTCGCGTCCGCGTCACGTCTCGTCGGCCTCCTTCGCATGAATGCCGCAGTAGACGGTACCAGGGCGTGCCTTGTTGCGGCAGCGTAGGCCAGAGCTGGTCACGGCAACGCATCTTCCGTCGAACTCCTCTTCGGGACCTCCCGGTTCCCCAGTGCCCATGCGGGCAGCGAGACCGGCTTCTGCAGCTTGTAACTGGCTCTTGATATCGATCCGCCACCCGGTCAATTTGGCGGCCAATCGTGCGTTCTGGCCTTCTTTGCCGATTGCAAGCGAGAGCTGATCGTCGGGAACTATCACGGTCGCGATGTGATTGCCCTCGTCGATCAACACCGAGGACACCTTAGCCGGTGAGATGGCGTTGGCGACGTAGTCTGCAGGCTCTTCGGCCCACGGTATGACGTCTATCCTCTCTCCGCGAAGCTCGCTGACGATCATGCGAACCCGACTGCCCTTGGGGCCTACGCAGGCTCCGACGGGATCCAAGCTTGGCTCACGGCTCGCAACCGCCACCTTGGAACGCATGCCTGGTTCGCGGGCGACGCTCCTTATCTCGACGATGCCGTCGTAGATCTCGGGAACTTCAAGCTCGAAGAGCCGGCGGATGAGTCCGGGATGGGTGCGCGAGACTACGATGGAGGGTTCGCTCGAGGTCTTGCGCACTTCGATGATGTAGGCCTTGATCCGCTGGTTGTGATCGTAACGCTCGTTGTGAGGCTGTTCGGTGGGTGGCAGAAGCGCTTCGACCCCTTCGCGTAACTTGATGAGCGTGTAGCGGCTGTCCGATTGCTGGACCGTACCTGTAACGCTCTCGCCGACACGGTCGGAGTACTCCTCGAAGATCTTCTCGCGCTCGGCTTCGCGGATCGAAGACATGATGACGTTCTTCGCAGCCTGGGCGGCGATGCGGGACACGTCGGCAGGGGTGATATCCTTCTCCTCGAACTCGGGCTCCTCTTCCGTGCCACCGACTGGGATGAGCTCGTAGACATAGATCCTTCCGCTCTCTCGGTCGATGGAGACACGCGTTTCGTTCTCGAGGTCGAGGATACGCCGATAGGTTGCCCCAAGCTGCAGTTCGAGGCGATCCAAGATCTCGAGCTCGTCGATGCCCTTCTCTCGCGCAAGCTGGCGCAGCGCTTCCATGAGTTCAGAGCTCATCGCTGGTCGTCGCCCCTTTCCTGTCCGAAATCCACTTCGCCGCGCAGACGTGCTTTGATCACGTCGCCGAAGGGGATGTGTACGAGCCGTCCCTCTACATCGAGGACGACCTTGTCGTCATTGATTCCATCAATGCGCCCGCTGAACTTCGTACGTCCATCTATCGGCTGTGTCTTGAGGGCAGCCACAGATCCGGTGAAGCGCTCGAAATCGTCAATGGTGCAGAGCGGGCGGTCAACACCGGGAGAAGAGACTTCGAGGGTGTAGGGCCCGGCGATTGGTTCTTCGGCATCGAGCAGAGCCGAGATCCAAGCGTTCGCCTCACAGACGGCATCAAGGTCGATACCGCCTCGACGATCGAGGAAGACTCGGACGATCGGCCGGGCCTGACTGCCCGCGACTTCGACAGCGACCAACTCGAACCCGTGGCGCTCGGCCTCGGGATCGAGAAGTGCACGGAGACGTTCTGCCAGGTCTCCTCTCACGCCGTTCTATCTCCTTCCAGACGAAAAGAAGCGGGGGTCACCCACTTCTCGCAGGACATGCTATAGACCGGCTAGATTCTAACACACGCCACCGGGCGGTCAAACGAACGCGGTGCTGCTCACGGCAGTGTTCTGTCGCAGGCAGAGATAGAAGGTCGCAAGCAGGCTTCGGGGCCTACAAATGATATGTCGCCCGGTCCTCGGAAACGATCCGGGTGACCATCTCGGGAGCCTTGTCGACGGGCAGTTCCACGCGCTCACCGGTGGCTCTCAGTTTCAACTCGACCTTCCCGGCGGCGACTCCGCGTTTACCCACGACTACCTGATACGGATAGCCGACGAGGTCGGCATCGGCGAACTTCACGCCCGCTCTTTCGTCGCGGTCGTCTATCAGGGTCTCGACACCGGACTCGGAGATTGCGCGCCAGACGCTTTCCGCGACAGGCCAGACCTCCGCGTCATCGATCGAGAGCGGAACGACGATAACCTCCAGTGGTGCCGTCGATATCGGCCAGACGATTCCGGCGTCATCGTGATGCTGCTCTATCACCGCAGCCAGTGAACGGGTTATGCCTACTCCATAGCATCCCATGATGAAGGGTTGCTCGGAGCCGTTCTCAGCTGTGAAGGTGGCACCCAGCGCTTCGGAGTACTTGGTGCCCAACTGAAACACCTGACTCACTTCTATTCCCCGTGCGCCTTCAACGACGCTTTCACATCTCGGACAGTGGTCGCCGGGTCGAGCTACGAGCAAGTCGGCCCACTCGGACACCTCGAAGTCTCGGCCAGGCATCGCTCCGACAATATGATAATCATCGTTGTTCGCGCCTACGGTCCACGACACTACATCGCGCAGTGAGGCGTCTGCTATGACGCGAGTATTTGCTGGGGGATCGACGGGACCCAAAGACCCCACAGGGATACCGTAGGAGTCGAACTCCTCTTCGCCGAGGAGTGTTGCGTCTTCGACGGCGCGAGAAGCCTTGACCGGATTGAGTTCGCGATCGCCCGGGATGCAGAAGAAGACCAGGCGGTCATCGGCATCCTTAGCTGCCATGGTCTTGACGGTCGCGTATTGGGGCACGTCAAGAAAGGCAGCGAGGTCGGCTATCGAGTGGATTCCAGGCGTATGAATCCGTTCCATCTCCTTTTGATCGGCGTCTTTGGCGGTGCCCGGGACGATGGTGGAGGCGGCCTCTACGTTTGCAGCCCAGCCGCAGTCGCAATAGACCAGTTCGGCTTCACCGGTATCGGCCAGGGCCATGAACTCGGTAGTGACCTCACCGCCTATCTGACCGGAATCGGCTTCGACCGGACGATACGAGAGTCCGAGTCGCTCGCAGATGCGGCCATAGGCGCGGACCTGCTGCTCATAGTGCTCCTGCAGGGACTCTTGCGTGGCATGGAACGAGTATGCGTCCTTCATGATGAACTCGCGTCCGCGAAGAAGGCCGAATCGGGGCCGGACCTCGTCTCTGAACTTGAGATTAATCTGAAACAGTGAGAGCGGCAGTTCGCGGTATGAGCGCACCTCACCGCGGACGAGAGAGGTGATTATCTCTTCGTGGGTGGGGCCCAGGCAGAACTCCCTCCCGTGACGGTCCTTCAAGCGAGCGAGCTCGGGTCCGTAAGCTTCCCAACGCCCGGAATCCTTCCAGAGTTCGGCTGGTTGGACGAATGGCATGAAGAGCTCATGGGAGTCGATGGCTTCCATCTCTTCGCGAACGATCTGCTCTATCTTGCGCACAGACCGCCATCCTAGCGGAAGAAAGGTGTATATACCTGCCGCTACTTTCCGGATCATGCCCGCGCGTAGCAGAAGGCGGTGCGAGGATATCTCCGTCTCAGCGGGATCCTCTCTCAAAGTGGGAACGTGCAGATTGCTCATGCGCAGTGCAGTTGTCACGTAAGGTCTTCTCTCGTCTGGCCGTTCTCCGGCTTGGGTTGGACGAATTCTTTACCGTCGGGAGAAAGAATAGCGCATGAAGAGTTCTTCCGCGGACCTGTCAAGCTTGGCTGGATTCAAGGGCGTCGATCTCGTCGATGAGCGCGTCGATGATCTGCTCTTCGGGAACCCTGCGTAGCGGCCTGCCTCTGGCGAAGACGACACCGACACCCTTTCCTGCGGCCACTCCGACATCAGCCTCGCGAGCTTCGCCCGGACCGTTCACCACACAACCCATCACCGCGACCTTGAGTTCCGTGCGATGTCCGACCAACCTGCGCTGAACTTCCTGCGCGATAGGTATGAGGTCGACCTCACATCTGGCACACGTGGGGCAACTTATCAGCTCTGGCCCGCGTCGGCGGATGTTAAGAGCGGCAAGGATCTCCCAGCCCACCAGAACCTCGTCGACAGGATCGGCGGTAAGTGAAACTCGAAGGGTGTCGCCTATTCCCTCCGCGAGCAGTATGCCGAGTCCGACGCTCGACTTGACAGTGCCTACTAGCGAGGTCCCAGCCTCGGTGACTCCGATGTGCAGTGGGTAGGGCAGTTCCTCGGCAAGACGACGGTAAGCATCGACGCTGGTGGAAACGCCAGAGGCCTTTGCTGAGACGACGATGTCCGAGAAGCCTCTGTCTTCGAAGTGATGACAGAAGGAGACGGCGCTGGCAACCAGCTTGTCGGCGAGAGGCCAATCGCGGTCTTGGTACTCTGCGGCAAGAGAGCCGGCGTTGACGCCTATACGAATCGGAATCTCTGCCTGGCCGGCGGCGTCGATGACCTCGTCCACTCGTTTCAGGGCACCGATGTTGCCCGGGTTGATCCGCAGCTTAGCCGCACCGGCAGAGGCAGCGGCGATCGCGAGCTTGTGATCGAAGTGCACGTCAGCCACGATCGGCAACGGAGAGTCGCTGCATACGGCAGCGAAACCATCTAGCGCTTCTGGACCCGGAATACCGATACGGACGATTTCACACCCCGCCTCTTCGAGAGCAACTATCTGGTGCAGGGTAGCAGCGGCGTCGCGTGTGTCGGTTGTAGTCATCGACTGGACGGTGATGGGAGCGCGGCCCCCCATCGGCACCGTACCGACCATCACAGGTCTGGTGTCACGTCTTTCGGGCACGCGGCACTCTCCCCTCGCATTGGATGTCCAGCGCGTCAGCGTTCGATGAAGTACCGCACGACATCAGCGTACATCAGGTAGCCGATCAGGGAGAACAGGAGGAGTGCGCCGGAGAGGCTGATTCCCAATGAAACGCGCCTGTCGAACTGCTTACCTGCGATGGCTTCTGCCACCTCCATTAGGATCTTTCCGCCGTCTAAAGGGGGTATGGGCAGTATGTTAAGAGCGCCAAGGGACAGGGAGAGCAGGGCGACGATCCATGCATAGTTCAGTGGCCCGGTGCGCGCCGCTTCGGCGACCTCGACAGTGATTCCGACGATGCCGCGCGCTCCTTCTAATGACTCCTGAAACGTGTCGGGTGAGAAGAACCGTCCGATGGCCATGAAGACCATACCGGTCATCCGGAAGCTCTCTAACGTGGCCTGCGTCACTGATAGCTCGACGTGTTCCACATCGGATACGACGCCGAGGATGGCCTGGCCCGTCTCAGAGGCGTCTAGGGTGACCGTCGTCTGGCGGGGTTGACCGTCGCGTACAAAACCGACGTCGATCCGGGTTCCGGGTTCATGGGCCGTGACTGCTTGCGTCAGCACGAACCAATCGTCGATCTCTCTCTCGCCAATGGAAGTGATTCTGTCGCCAGGGCGCAAACCTGCTTGTTGGGCTGCGGAGTCAGGAAGAACATCGTAGAGCGCAAGGGATTGCGTGTAGTAGCCCCAGATGCTGAGCACGACTGTGAACACCAGCAACGCGGTGAAGAGGTTGACTAGGACTCCCATCGAGAGCACAACGATGCGTTTCGGTTTCGACAGAGCACGGTATGTCACTGAACGTGCTCGCGCGAGCAAGGCAGTGGAGTCGGTGTCTTCTTGCGCTTCGAGGACTGCAAGATAGGAAATCTCATCATCGGGAGCAGGCTCCAGAGAGCCCCAGTCGGCGAGCGTTGTCAGCAGCGAGGAGGCCCGCTCGACCGTCACACCCATGGCGGCGGCGAGTCGGCCAGCGTCGATACGCCTTTCGACGGTGGCGATTTTGAGGGCCGTACCTAGAAGTTCGTCTTCAGGTCCAGGTTCCATACCGGCGATTCTGACGTATCCGCCCAAAGGAATCGCAGTGATGCCGAAGGCGGTTTTGGAGCGCCGACTGCGAAACCGGAGTGCAGGCCCGGGCAGGCCTATCATGAACTCGTGAACCTTCACACCGAAGGTGCGAGCAGCCAGGAAGTGTCCGCCCTCATGCAGGATGACAAGAATAGAGAACGTGAGCACGCCCCAAAGTATCGTGGACATCGCATAGGGCATCTGGTTCTAGCCGCCCTTCCCAAGATCGTCTGACCGATGCCTGCGATTACTGCAAACCATACGCCACCAGTTCCCTCTGTCAGATTGCTGAAGCAGCCGCTTCTCTGGCCCAAGCATCAACACTTTCTATCTGCTCTATGCTTTCGAGTGGCTTCGGGTCGTGCGCGGACATCACGTGCTCGACGATGCGATCTATGTCGGTCAGACTACATCGCTCTTCGAGGAATGCTGTCGTTGCGACCTCGTTTGCAGCGTTCAGCGCGGCAGGCATGGTTCCGCCCTGTTTGCCGGCCTCCAGAGCGAGAGCAAGGCAACGGAAGACCTCTAAGTCCGGAGGCTCGAATTGGAGAGAGCCGATCGCAGTGAAGTCTACGGGCTGGACAGGCGAATCCCATCTGCGAGGGTGGCTAATGGCGTATTGGATCGGGATGCGCATGTCGGTAGCACCCAGGTGGGCTTTGACCGAGCCGTCAGCGAACTCCACCATCGAGTGGATGCAGCTCTGCGGGTGGATTACCACGCGGATGTCGCGATAATCGAGGCCGAAGAGGTGATGGGCCTCGATCACCTCGAGTCCCTTGTTCATCAGTGTCGCTGAGTCGATGGTGATCTTCGGACCCATCGTCCATGTGGGGTGCGCCAGGGCCTCTGCGGACGTTACGTAGGCAAGCTCCTCGCGTGTGCGTCCACGGAACGGCCCCCCGCTCGCAGTCAACCAGATTCTGACGACGTCTTCCATCTGCTCACCCAGGAGACACTGGAATATGGCCGAGTGCTCCGAATCAACGGGGACTACCTGCCCTGGGCGGGCCGAGCGAGTGACCAATTCACCGCCGATCACAAGGGATTCTTTGTTGGCCAACGCCAACTTCTTTCCCGCTGAGAGTGCGAACACCGTCGCTCTGAGACCCGCGGCCCCGACAAGTGCGTTGACGACCAGGTCGACGTCTTCACCGGTGCCTATCTCAGCGACCGCTTCGGGACCAGCCTCGACTACTTCGAACGGATCGTCGGTCTTAAGGAGGGCCTTGTTCGCCCGGTCCGCTGCGCGGGTGTCGGCTAGCGCCAGCCGATCGACACGAAAAGTCCTAGCTTGTGACAGGAGCAAGTCGGCCGAGGAGGCTGCCGCCAATGCTTTGACCTGGATACGATCTGAATGCTTGGCGGCGACGTCTAGCGCTTGGCGACCTATCGAGCCGGTGGAGCCGAGGACTGCGATGCGGATCAAAGAACTCATCGTGCTCCCCCGACGACGAGAAGGTAGTAGGCAACCACACTCACGAGAATCAGGCTGTCTATGCGGTCGAGGAATCCTCCATGGCCTGGCAACAACGAACCCGAGTCCTTTACGCCCGCCTCGCGCTTGAGACGCGATTCGAAGAGGTCACCGGTTACTGAAGCAAGGGCAACAGCGATGCCGAGAATCATGCTCCACGCAAGCGTGATGCCGAGGTCGGCAACGTAGGCCGCACAGAGCCAGACCACAAGCGTGCCCACCGTGCCCGCCATGAAGCCTTCCCAGGACTTGTTGGGTGAGATGACCGGAGTCATCTTGTGGACGCCGATCTTCGAGCCAACGAGATATGCAAGCACATCGTTCACCCATACGCTGACGACTGCAGCCAGAGCGAGTTCGGTGCCGCCATCTAGCGAACGCAAGAGCACAAGATGCGAGAGTGCAAAGCCAACGTACACAGCTCCGAAGACCGTTGCAGCGGTATCCGCGGTGCGAACCTGCCGGAAGATCACGTGCCACACCAGTGATGCGACTACGAGTGCAGTCAGTGCGAACAGCAATCCGAGCCTTCCCCATAGCGCGGAGGCAACGGGCATAGAGACGGTTGCCAGGAGACCGAAAACCTCGTTGGGTGCTCGTTGCCCGCGCCGTGTCAGTGCATAGAACTCGGTGATAGCGAACCCGGCAATCACGGCGATGACGAGTGCAAGGCCGAGCGGGCGGCCAAAGACGATCGCGCCAAGGATGATGCCGCCATAGGCGGCAGCTGTGAGGATACGGACGGGCATATCAGAAAGGCCCGACTTCTTACTGGGCGAGACCGGCACGAATCACCTACCCCCGAAACGACGTACGCGGGACTGATAATCGATGAGAGCCCTCAAGACGTCGTTCCTATCGAAGTCTGGCCATAGAGTCTCTGTGACCCACAGTTCGCTGTAAGCTATCTGCCAGAGCAAGAAGTTCGAGACACGCATCTCTCCACTGGTTCGTATCACCAAGTCCGGGTCTGGAACGTCCGGGACATAGAGATGCGCCGCGAAGGCCTGTTCGGTGATATGCGAGATTCGCAAGTTGCCAGATGCCACGTCTTCGGCGACACCTTGCGCTGCACGAACGATCTCGGCCCGTCCACCGTAGTTGAGCGCTACGACTAGTGTGAGGGCGTCATTGACGGCAGTGCGTTCTACAGTGGCGCGGAACGCCTCGGCGGTCTCTTCAGGAAGGGCGGCTATGTCACCCATGACGCGAACGCGCACCCGCATCTCCTCCAAGCTGGCGAGTTCGCGCTCGAGGACTTCGACGAACAGGCGCATCAGTCCTAGCACCTCGTCTGCAGGGCGCGACCAGTTCTCGGAGCTGAACGAGTATATGGTGAGATATGGGATTCCGAGCTTTATGGCCGCGGCGATGAGTTCTCTGACGGCCTTGGCGCCCTCCCGGTGTCCTGCCGCCCTCGGAAGCCTGCGTGCGGCAGCCCATCGACCGTTTCCGTCCATTATCACGGCGAGGTGTTGAGGAATGCGCTCCGGATCGATGCGCGTCAGCAGCTCTGGGCCTGGCGCCTTCGAGAAGAACTCCCCGAGTGACTCTAACGAGACGGGCACGCCCGTCAGACCTCCATAATCTCTGCTTCTTTGTGCTTGAGAGCTTCTTCGATGTCGGCTATGTGCGCATCGGTGATCTTCTGTATCTCAGCCTCTGCCCGGTGAAGGTCGTCTTTGCTGATCTGGCCCTCGCGCTCGGCCTTCTTGAGTCGTTCGTTGGCATCACGACGGATGTTGCGCACGGCGACACGCGCTTCCTCCGCATACTGCTTGCACAACTTGACAAGTTCCTTGCGACGCTCTTCGGTGAGAGGCGGAAACGGAACCCGGATCACCTGACCGTCACTGGCGGGGTTGAGCCCGAGATCCGATGACTGGATGGCCTTCTCGATCGCTCCGACTGCGGACTTATCGTAGGGCTGTACGAGCAGCAGCTGGGGTTCTGGTGCCGTCACAGAGGCTAGCTGCAGCAAAGGGGTGGGAACACCGTAGTACTCGACGGACACCTTCTCAAGTATCGATCCTGACGCCCGGCCGGTTCTGACTGTTGCGAACTCGTGTGCCAGTGCGGTGACAGACTTGTCCATATGACTAGAGGTGTCTTTGGTGATCTCTTTGATCATGTGTCCTCTCCCCTTACGATCGTGCCGACGGGTTCACCCATGAGGGCACGTCCGATGTTACCCTCTGTCTCCATGTTGAACACGAGGATAGGCAGACCGTTGTCCATGCATAGCGAGATAGCCGTGCTGTCCATGACACGCAGACCGCGGTTGAGAACATCTATGTAGCGAAGCTCCTCGTACTTGACTGCAGCCGGGTTCTCAATCGGGTCGGTATCGTAGACCCCGTCTACCTTAGTTGCTTTCATGATGCAGTCGGCGCCGATCTCAAGGGCGCGGAGTGCCGCTGTGGTGTCGGTGGTGAAGTAAGGGTTGCCCGTTCCGGCAGCGAAGATCACCACCCTGCCCTTCTCGATATGGCGGATGGCTCGACGTCTGATATAGGGCTCGGCCACGGCTTGCATGTCTATCGCACTCATCACACGGGTGAATACCCCTGCTCGTTCCAGCGAATCCTGAAGAGCAAGAGAGTTCATGACGGTAGCAAGCATTCCCATGTAGTCGGCCTGCGCACGGTCCATACCGGTAGAAGCGGCAGCAAGGCCTCGGAAGATGTTGCCGCCACCGACGACGATCGCCACCTGTACTCCCGCCTCGTTGACGGCGCGTATCTGTCGCGAGAGAGACTCGAGAACCTGAGGGTCTATGCCGAAACTGGAATCACCCATCAAGGCTTCGCCGGATAGCTTCAGAAGAACGCGTCGGAACCGAAAGTCTCCCACACCTCTCCCCTTCTTGTCGCACTTGGCGCCCCGTTCGTGCGCACCGCGTACAGCATACAGCACACGGACCGGCGCTTGCTGCACGGTTCGCGCTGTAGGGTCACAGGCTCAAGACGACGGAATCCGAGTACTTAGTAGCTACGATGTTGCCGGGGTGGACTCACCGAGGACGAATAGCTCGAATCGTTCAACGAAAAACTCGGTGGCAAGATCTTCAGCGGTGCGCTCTAGATGCTGTTTGACAGTGATATCGGGGTCCTTAACGAAGGGCTGCTCTAGCAAGCAGACTTCCTTGAAGAACTTCTCAAGCCTTCCTTTTGCAATCTTTTCCTGAATCTGTTCGGGTTTGCCTGACTCTGCTGCCTGCGCCTTGTAGATCGAGATCTCGTGGTCGACGGTCTCCTGAGGGATCTGGTCACGGCTGACGGATATGGGCGCAGCAGCAGCGATCTGCATGGCGACATCCTTGGCGAATGCGGCCAAGGAATCGCTCTCGGCAGCTTCTGGGGCGGTCGCAGTGATCTCTACGATCACGCCGATATTGCCGACGCCATGAACATATACGGAGATGATCCCCGCCTCTGAGCCCAGTTCGTATCTCGTGAAGCGCGCTATGCGCATGTTCTCGCCAATCCTACCAACGGTTTCGCCGAGGAAATCCCCGACGGTCATCTCCGGCCGGGCAACGTAGGGCTGCTCCATCAGCGAGGAGACATCCGAGGGTGCGGAAATGGCGATGTGAGCCGCGATCTCCGCGACGAATCCTTTGAAATCGGCGTTTCGGGCCACAAAGTCCGTCTCGCAGTTGACTTCGACGAGCACGCCGGTGTGGCGGTCATCGGTGACGTGACCCGCGACGATGCCCTCATTCGTGGCTCGCCCCGCTCTCTTCGCGAGCGCAGCAAGTCCTTTGGTGCGAAGGATGTCGATCGCGGTATCCACGTCGCCCTTAGACTCAGTGAGAGCCTTCTTGCAATCCATCATGCCTGCGCCGGTACATTCACGCAGTTCCTTCACCATCTTGGCATCGATCTCGGGCATACAAAGGTCGCCTCCAGGGATTGTGGGCGTGAGCTGGTGTCTGCCGGATTCTGAGCCCTATTTTTCCTCAGGGTTGTCGGACAAGTCGCTGATCTCGGGTTGCGTCTCGGTCTGCGTGGCGTCTTCTGCCACTTTGGGCGTCGTCGCGGGAGCGGTCTCAGCTACCTTAGGACCCTCGAGAGCGGCTCGACCTTCCAGAACGGCGTCCGCGATGATTCGGCACATCAGGCTGACCGAGCGTATGGCGTCATCGTTGGCTGGAATGACGTAGTCGACCTCGTCAGGATCTGCGTTCGTGTCAACGAGTCCTATGATTGGAATCTTCAGGCGACGCGCTTCAGCCACAGCGATGCTCTCGCGCTTCGTGTCGACCACGAACACGGCACCCGGCAGGCCCTTCATCTCTCGTATACCGGAGAGGTTGCGCTCCAGTTTCTCCCTCTCCTTGGCGAGGATTAGCTGCTCCTTCTTGGGAAGAGCGGCCATCGTGCCATCCTCTTCCATCGTCTCGAGTTCGACGAGCCGGTCGACTCGCGTACGCATGGTGACGAAGTTGGTGAGCATGCCTCCGAGCCAGCGCTGGTTGACGTAGGGACCTCCGGAGCGCTCGGCCTCGGTCTTGATAGACTCCTGAGCCTGCTTCTTGGTGCCTACCATCAGTACTTGCTGACCACGAGAAGCCAAGTCCCGCACGAAGCTGTAGGTGGTCTCGAGTTCGCGCAGAGTGCGCTGGAGATCCAGGATGTATATCCCGTTGCGTTCGGTGAAGATATATGGCTCCATCTTCGGGTTCCAGCGACGGGTCTGGTGTCCGAAATGGACACCGGCCTCGAGAAGGTTCTTCATCGAGACGACGGACATATCACTACCTCCTTAACCGGTTATGCCTCCGCTCGCTTTCATCCCCGTATCGAATCTCCGCGTCGTCCTAACGCGGACACCTATCGAAAGGGTCGGCGAGCGTGTGTGATGAAAGCCCGCGTATCATATCACAGGCTCTGGCGGGCAAGAACGTCAGTTCCAGGCAAGGCTAAGCCAAAGTCTGAGTGGAGTGAAGACGAGCTCGCAGACGCAGGACCGCCTTGGTATGCAACTGGCTTACGCGAGATTCCGTGACGCCCAGCACTTTGCCGATCTCTTTCAGCGTCAGGCCTTCGTAGTAGTAGAGACCGATCACGATGCGTTCGCGCTCGGGAAGACGTTCGATCGCCTGCGCGAGGATGCCCTTTATCTCCTGCGTCTCGAAGAGAGCCACGGGGTCTTCGGAGGTGTGGTCTTGGATTGAAGCAACAGCATCGGTGCGCTCGTCACGGTCGCCTCCGATCCAAAGCTCCTCGAAAGAAACCACAGAAGTATAGGAGAGCTTGGAGAGAGTGTCGTGGAATTCGTCGATGGAAATGCCCATCTCCTCGGCCACTTCTTCATCGGTCGGCATGCGCCGCAGGCGATTCTCGAGGACTACGTATGCGTTCTCGAGTTTACGTGCCCGCGCACGCACCGAGCGGGGCACCCAATCCATAGCCCGGAGTTCATCGATGATGGCACCCTTGATGCGGGCAATAGCGTACGTTTCGAACTTGATGCCGCGTTCGGGATCGAACTTCTTCACTGCATCGATGAGACCGAAGAGGCCATAGCTGATGAGGTCTGCGGTCTCCACGGTCTGCGGCAGGCTGGAAGAAAGACGTCCGGCGACGTATTTCACCAGTGAGGAATAGTGAAGGATCAGGTGTTCGCGGGCGTCATCGTCACCCGTTTCCTTGTACTTTGCCCAAAGAGCGGACACATCGGTCCGCGGGTCGTTCCTCATGAAGTCGCACCCCTCGTTCGCGGCCGTTGTCCTGGGGCGCGTCATGCTCTAGGGTGCGCCCTGCGATGTATCTCTCTAAGCCGCCTCGTGCTCACGTGAGTATAGAACTGGGTGGTGGACAGCGCAACGTGGCCAAGAAGCTCCTGGACGGTACGGAGGTCGGCGCCTTGCTCGAGGAGATGGGTGGCAAAGGTGTGGCGGAGAGTATGGGGTGTGATGTGGGACGTCTCGCCAACCGCAGCCAGATGTGTCTTGATGATTCGCCGGACGGCATCGGTACCGATAGGGTTTCCACGCGTGGACAAGAAGACTGCATCACTCGCGGATTTCGCTAGTGTGGGTCGGCCCCGATCGAGATACTCACGCAGTCTGCGGACGGCGAACTGATGTAGCGGAAGCCGGCGCTCGCGGGAACCCTTTCCCATCACGGTTATAACTCCCTGGTCGAGATCGAGCTGCCCCAGCCTCATACCGGTGAGTTCGGAGACTCGCATCCCCGTCGCATAGAGCGTCTCGAGGATGGCGCGGTCACGCAGTCCGGTCGCTCTGGAAGGATCGGGGGCGTCCAAGAGCATGCGGAGCACGGCTTCGGGCATGATGTTCGGCAAGCGTCGGGGAACCCGAGGCGCCGAGACCACGAGCGAGGCGTCGGAGTCGACGATACCGGCCTCGGTGAGAAAAGCCATGAATGCCCTGACCGCAGAGAGGCGCCGGGAGATGGTGCGGCGTGCGTAGCCTAGCCGATCGAGCTCGGCAAGGTATCGGCGCATGTCGCGGTGGCCTGGATGTGCCGGATCGACTTCGGCACGATCGGCCCAGTCGAGATAGTGAGCCAGGTCGGCATCGTAAGCCTTTACTGTGTGAGGGGACAGTCGACGTTCAACAGAGATGTGTTCGAGAAATCGATCGACGTGAGTCTGCGCGTCAGGCACTGGAGACTCCTTTGTCTATCTCGGAGAACAAAGGATGTGCGTCGGTCCACTTTCTCAGGTCGTCGCTCGCTCGCTGTGCGTAGGCTATGTATCTGGCGCGCCTGCCGCCGGTCTTCCGCTCCAAAGGGGGCACCAATCCCCAGTTCACGTGCATGGGCTGATAGGAATCGGTGACCGGATTCGTCGCATATGCGATTAATGAGCCTATCGCAGTAGTGTGCGGAAGAACCACCGGTTCCAAGCCAAGGCAGAGGGCTACCGTGTTAAGTGCAGCGAGCAGTCCGGTGGCGGCGGCCTCGAGGTATCCCTCGGTTCCGGTGATTTGACCGGCTAGGCGGACTCGAGGGTGACTCCTGATGGCCAGGGTTGAGTCTAGGATGCGAGGTGCGTCGATGAAGGTGTTGCGATGCATTACTCCGTAGCGCAAGAACTGCGCGTTTCGCAGTCCGGGAATGGTCCTGAAGACACGTCTTTGCTCCGCGAAACGCAGATTCGTTTGGAAGCCGACAAGGCTCCAGGCAGTTCTTGAGGCGTTCTCCGATCGCAGCTGCACAACGGCCCACGGTTGCTGTCCAGTCTTCGGATCGGTGATGCCGACAGGCTTGAGGGCACCGAAACGAAGCGCATCAGGACTCGAACGCGCAACTTCCTCGATCGGCTGGCATGCCTGAAAGAGGTCGTACCGCTCGAAAGCGTGGAGCACGACACGCTCGGCAGAAAACAAAGCGTCGCAGAAATGCTCATATTGCTGCCGGTTCATGGGGCAGTTGAGATAATCCGCACTACCGCCCTTGTTGTAGCGCGATGCCGAGAAGGTCGAGGAGTGATCGATGCTCTCAGCATCAAGAATGGGCGAGGCGGCATCATAGAAGTGGAGCCGGTCGTCACCGACAAGCTCTGAGAGTGCTGCTTCCATGCCTCTACTAGTGAGCGGACCTGTCGCGACTATCGTTGTCCCAGCAGGCATCTGGGTGACTTCCTCGCGGACGAGCCTTATCAAGGGGTGTCGGGTGACTTTCTTGGTGATAGCGTACGAGAAGGCGGAGCGGTCGACAGCCAGAGCTGCTCCTGCAGGCAAGGCCTTCACTCTTGCCGTCCGAAGTACGAGCGATTCCAGCATTTCGAGTTCGTGCTTGAGAGATCCCGTAGCGGAAGCCGGGTCGGTGCTCTTGAAGGAATTGGAGCACACCAGTTCGGCAAGTGAAGCTGTGGTGTGCGCCGGTGGCATACGCAGCGGCCGCATCTCGTACAAGAAGACCGGCACACCGAAACGGGCGAGCTGCCAAGCCGCTTCGCTGCCGGCAAGACCTGCACCTACGACCGATATGGGATCCCGTGTCTTCAAGAGACTCCTTGGCGACGGGCCAGGGATGACTCGTAGATTGTACCGCTCTCAGGTTTGTATCACGCCGTATCTGCCATCCGGGTAACGGACGATCTTGCCGGCGGCTTCGAGTGCCCCGAGAACACGCATGGTTGAAACTATGTCCATAGACATCTCGCGTGCGAGATCGTCAGGCCGCATGGGTGAGGTATTCAGAGCCGCAAGCACCGGAGTCGGAGAGTGCACGGTGAGATCTGCTTCGAAGGGGTCGAAGCCGAGCGCCTCGGCCAACTCGGAGATATCGGTGATAGGAGTCGCCCCCTGACGTATGAGACGGTTCGATCCTCGACATTCCGGTGCGAAGATAGATCCTGGTACGGCGTAGACCTCCCGCCCGATATCCAGTGCGTGGTCGGCGGTCGAAAAGGTGCCGCTCGGCAGCGAAGCCTCGACGACGAGCAAGGCGACCGAGAGCGCTGCGATGAGACGGTTGCGACGCGGGAAAGACCATCTCTGAGGGAGTGAGCCCCACGGCGCCTCGGAGATGACAGCTCCATGAATGCGTACCTGAGAGAGGACATCGGATGCGCGTTTCGGGTAGTCGATGTCGGGTCCGCCGGGCAGGACCGCGACAGTAGGACCGCCTACAGAGAGAGCTGCACGATGGGACTCGAGATCACATCCCATCGCAGCACCTGAAACGACGGGGATACCTTGTCCCGCCGTCCAAACCGAGAAGCGCCTTGCGCAGGCAAGACCGTAAGGGGTAGCCTTTCTCGCCCCCACGATAGCCAGACCTCCCCCAAGGATGCTCGGGTTCCCGTAGCCGAACAGTTGCTTGGGAGGATCGGAGAGGTCCTCGAACTCGAGTGGGTATTCCGGGTCCCCTCTCTGGAGGACCCAGGATTCGGTTTCCAGGGACTTCATGAGAGATCTTGCTTGCGGAAGGCGATGGCTTCCAGTAGATGGGGCGAGGCAACCCGATCGGCTTCTTCGATGTCGGCGATGGTTCGGGCCACGCGCATCAGTCTTGTCATGGCCCGGCCTGAGAGGTGGTGCTCCCTACCGAGCATCGTGAGCAGCTGTCTGCTGCGCGCGTCCAGACGGCATGCATTGAGAAGTGCCGATCCACTCAAGGCGGAGGTGAGGGGTCGGCCTGCGGCCCGAGAACGCTCACGCGCGCCGGCGACACGATTCCTTACCGGCTCGGATGGTTCTCCGTCGGGCATTCTCACCATGAGTGAAGGATCGATTCGCTCGACGGTGACCGCCATGTCCACTCTATCCATGAGAGGTCCTCCGATTCGGTTCTGATAGCGCTTGATCGAAACGTCGGGACACTTGCACGTCCTCACCGGGTCTCCCAAATAGCCGCACGGGCAGGGATTCGCTGCAGCCACCAGGGTGAACAACGAAGGAAAGCGAACTCTGCCCTCTGCGCGGACGAGAACCACCCATCCGTCTTCCATGGGCTGTCTGAGGGTTTGAAGTGTGGCCGGCCCGAACTCCGGCAGTTCGTCGAGGAACAGAACGCCGTTATGGGCGAGGCTTATCTCGCCTGGCCGTGGCGGCGACCCTCCTCCGACCAAACCGACTACGGATGCACTGTGATGCGGGGCGCGGAAGGGTCGCTGACCCGCTAGAGGCGGACGTTCGTCAAGGCCGGCGACGGAGTGCACGATTGCGGCGTCGATCCGCTCCTCATCCTGCAGGGGTGGCAGCAGGGGCGCAAGGCGACGCGCAAGCATCGTCTTCCCTGAGCCGGGCGGTCCGATCAGCAGTAGGTGATGGCCCCCTGCGGCCGCGATCTCGAGAGCGCGCTTAGCAGTGTCGTGTCCTACGACCTCAGCGAGATCAGGTTGCGATATCGCAGTCAGACAGGAGAGCTTAGAGTTCGAAGAACGCCCAGGGCTCGTCAACGTCTGAAGGGAATCGACACCGAGGTACTTGAGTTCCGGAACTCCGTTAACCACATCTACCGAACTGGCAGGGCCGATTAGCGGTACGTCATCACGCCTTGCACCGAGCGCATGGGCCAACATGCCCGGTATAGCGCGGACTCCTCCATCGAGAGCAAGCTCGCCGACCGCGCGATGCCCAGCATATCTGTCCCTGGAGATTTGTCCGGTGGCCGCGAGGACACCGGCTGCTATCGGCAGGTCGAACCCGGTGCCGTGCTTACGGAGAGGTCCGGGTGCCAGATTCACGACAACACGGGAGTTGGGAAACCTGTAGCCAGCCGAGCGAATCGCAGTCCGGACTCGCTCGCGGGCTTCGAGCACAGCTGCGTCTCCCAGTCCGACGATCGCGAAAGCTGGAAGGCCACCAGCTACGTCGACCTGAACCTCCACAGGTACCGCTTCGGTGCCGACGAGAGTCGTCGTACCGACAACAGCCTGTCCACGAGTCATCGCTCTACGCGGTGAAAGCTGATCGGTGGTGTCTGAGGATAGCTCGGTCCTCGCTGATCGGCCTGATCGCTATGACGTCGAAGCGAACGTCACACTCATCCAGCCCTGATCGGGAGACGTATTGTCGTGCGATGCGAACGAGTCGACGCTGTTTCGTTGGAGAAACAGCCTCTTCCGGTGAACCTGCCGTGGTGGTCCTGCGTGTCTTGACCTCTACTATCACAAGAGTCGAACCGTGGATTGCGACGATATCGACCTCGCCGGAGGAACACCTCCAGTTGCGGTCTGCGATAGTGAAGCCGATGCGCTCCAGGTACGCGGCTGCGGCATCCTCACCACGACGGGCGATGCTGTTCTGTGCCATGCCCTCTCCCCCCTTCGGAGGGAGTGTTGCATACGTGTGCGAACGGTCTCTTACCCGCTTCTATCCCATCACGTCAGAAGAGCGTAGGCATGTCGGCACAGGGCGCATAGGATTTTCGATGGATAGGACAGATACCGTTGCGAGTTATGCACTCCAGATGCTGCGGAGTTCCGTAGCCCTTGTTGGTTTCGAGCATCCAATCAGGAAAGCGTTGTGCAAACCGCCGCATCAAGTCATCACGGGCCACTTTGGCAAGAACCGACGCAGCTGCTACCGAGGCTACGGTTGCATCTCCTCCGACGACAGCTGTCTCTGGAATGGAGAGACCTACTGGGAGTCCGTCGGTTATGGCATGATCCGGTGAGGGATTCAGCCTGGAGATGGCGATCTCGATGGCGATACGTACCGCTGGTACAACTCCGATAGCATCGATGACATGGGCGGGAACGTGCGAGACAGCTGAGGTGACGGCTACCCTGGAAACCTCATCCGCGACCAGTTCGCGCATCTTCGGCGATAGACGCTTCGAGTCGTCAAGGCCGGCGATGTAAGTAGATCTCGGGAGTACGACGGCGGCTGCCGTGATGGGACCCGCTAGCGCCCCCCGTCCAACCTCATCGACCCCAGCTATCGCTAAGAAACCCTGCGTTCGCAGCCGAGTTTCCATCGCGGACAAAGCCTCTAGGCGCTCTCTCTCCTTAGCTTGTCGTCGAACCCTTCGTCGTGCTGCAGCGACAGCTTCGCGCACGCCAGCACGCTGATCGGCCTCCAAATCTCGCATCAGGTGAACCAGATCCGTTCCAGAGGCGCTTCTCAATAGCTCACGACAGTCGGACACGGTTCTGCGACGCAAGACGGTCCTTTCGATGGGGTTGACGCAGAGTATACCTGTTGCACGAGAAAGGCCCCGGGGGTGGGGCCTTCAGGCAGTGCGACAACAATCCGGGTCAGAAGGATCTCTCTCTCAAGCGCGCAGCCTTGCCGACCTTGTCGCGCAGGTAGTAGAGCTTAGAGCGCCGCACTTTGCCACGGCCGATGGTCTCGATCTTGACGATTTTCGGGGAATGAACGGGAAAGGTACGCTCAACACCGACGCCGAAAGAGATCTTGCGTACAGTGAAGGTCTCACGGTTACTTGAGCCGTGACGGCGGATCACCACGCCCTGGAAGACCTGAATCCGCTCGCGGTTCCCCTCGACGACACGGTAGTGAACCTTGACGTTGTCGCCGACGTTCAGTACCGGAAGGTCGTCACGAATCTGCTGTTGTTCGATGGCGCGGATGGTCTTCATCGGATGTCCTCGGTCTTGCGCGGACGTACAGGCGCCCCTTCGAGGCGCAAGCCGGTAGTATAGACGAGCAGCCAGAGGGCGTAAACCCCTCTTCGCCACCTTGGATCGAGGAATCGCTGGGAGCAGCGGATAGCTTAAGGCATCGACAGGAAAGAGATCCGGTCGACAGGCCAGTAGATGGCGAAGGCGCGCCCTCGAATCATGGAATCGGGGATGGTGTCCATGAATCGGCTATCCCCTGAATTCGGACGATTGTCGCCCATCAGCCAGACCTCGTCTTCATCCAGAGTGACGGGCAGTGCGACCGTTCCAGCTTCAGTAACCCTGCCTGAGATGTAAGGTTCGTCGAGCGGCTGTCCGTCTACGATGACTTCACCGGCAGTGATGTCCACCGTCTCGCCGCCAACCGCGATCACGCGCTTTATGAGCTGAGGGTGTCTGCCTGTCGGGTCATCGAAAACCACGATCTCACCGTGGGCCGGGGGACGGAATCTGAGCGAGATCTTCTCGGCCAAGACTCGGTCACCTGACATGATGGTGGGTTCCATCGAACCAGTGGGGATAACGAACGGCTGGACCACAAAGGTCTTGATGCCCTGCGCGAGTAGGAACGCCAGGGCGATCATCAGCAACGTCTCGATGAGCCATCTGCCGAAGCTCGGGAGCGCGCGCGTCTCGGGTTCCTCGATCTCCTGAAGCCTCGCTGGCTCAGTCACGTTATTGGCCTCCTTCGATGATTCGTGCCGCAAGAGCCCTTTCCGCTTCTGTGAGTTCGGCGGTTGCAAGCATTTCGGGGCGGTTGAGGGCAGTCTTGGCTATCGCTTGTTCACGACGATACCTTGCGATGCGGGCGTGGTCACCACTTAGAAGCACGTCGGGGACGCTCATCTCTTCAAACACCTGTGGGCGAGTGTATTGGGGGTATTCCAGAAGGCCTTCGGAGAACGACTCCTCCAATGTGGAGTCGGCGTGGCCTAAGACTTCTGGAAGAAGGCGTACCACGGCATCGATGACAACCATTGCCGGCAGCTCCCCACCAGTAAGGACGTAGTCACCGATGGAGAGTTCGATATCTGCCAGAGTGAGGACTCTCTCATCGAAACCTTCGTATCGACCGCATATGACTATCATGCGCTCGGCCTCGGAAAGCCTGCCGGCTATCTTCTGTGTGAAGCGAGATCCGCTTGGCGTCATGAAGATCACGGTTGCGCGTGTGGGCTCGAGATCTTGTACGGTCCGCACTGCGCGGAATATCGGTTCGGGCTTCATCACCATGCCGGGACCGCCCCCATAAGGGTAGTCATCGGTCGTCCGGTGGCGATCGTCGGTATGGTTTCGCAGATCATGCAGTCGTATCTTGACCAGGTTCCGCTCTCGAGCAAGGCCTATCACGGAAGCGGACAAGGGACCCTCGAACATGTCAGGCAGTATCGTGATAACGTCTATGATCAACGGGAAGGCTCCTCATCGATCAACCCAGGCAAGAGACGCACGCGGGCTCTTTCGTGCGCCTCGTCGATCTCGAGAACCACGGAGTCTATAACGGGAATGAGTACTTGGCCGAAAGGTCCTGCGTCGATGACCCAAACGTCGTTGGCGCCGGTCTCTATCACGTCGGTTATTCGTCCGAGCATTCCGCGCTCCTCATCGATCACGCTCAGCCCGACGTAGGTCTTTGTTCCGTAATCCGACTCTTCCGGGACGTCAGCGGTTCGCGCTATCAGCGTGCGGCCACGAAGCGGTTCGGCGGCAGCACGGTCTTCGATACCGGCTATCTTGACGAGAGGGCCTTTCGGGCCGGGTCGCACCCACTGCACCGTACCGCGGCGTATCCCTTCGGGAGGTGGCACGATCCAGACCTCCAGGCCCTCATTAAGAGCCGAGGGAGAATCAGTGGTCGTTGCGACGGAGATCTCTCCTCCTGTGCCGTGAACCTTGACGATCCGCCCCACTGGGACGAAGGGCGTATCAATCATCGTCCCTACCCTAACACCTCGACTTCGACGTGCTCACCGTTGATGCTAGCGGCGGCGCGAGCTAGGGTGCGGATCGCCTTGATCACACGACCTTGGCGCCCGATCACCTTGCCGACGTCGTCGGGTGCGACCGACACCTCGAAGACGACCGAGTCACCACTCGACCGTTTCACGATGTCGACGGAATCGGGGTCGGCAACCAGAGAGCCGACAAGGTAGCGAACTAGGGCCTCCGGATCGGCTTCACGCGACATTTCGGGTGTGATCTCCTATTGTTCGGGGTCGGCTTCTGTGGCTTCGGCGGCCGACGCCTCTGCGGTCTCTTCGGGCACCGGCGGTTCCGTGTCGTTCTCAGCCGATACCTCCGCCCCAGAAGGCTCGGTTGCAACGGCGGACTCCTCGGATGCCTTGGCCCGGCTCTTCTTGGAAGGCTTGGGCTCTTTGACGGGCGCTTCGGCATCCGGATTCTTAGCGATGTCGAAGAGCTTCGCGACGGTAGGGCTCATTTGGGCACCTTTGTCGATCCATGCCTGGGTACGCTCGACGTCGAGTTCGATAGAACTGGGTTTCGAACGTGGATTGTACCGGCCGAGGATCTCTATGAAGCGACCGTCGCGTGGGGCTCGCGAATCGGCGGCGACGATGCGGTAGAGGGGGATCTTCTTAGCACCGGTGCGCGCCAGGCGGATCTTTACTGCCAACAGTTCACCTCCGAGTAAGGTGGCCGGTTACGGCCACGTGCACGCAAAACGATTGCTCATGATACGGCATACCTAGAAGAGGGTCAAAGCGAAGAGATAGGTGAACCGGGCTCGTCGAGCAGGCTGGCTAAGATGGCAGTCGCATGCCGCCGGGCATGCCGAATCCCCCTCGCTTCTTCTTGCCCGGACCGCCGGACTGGAGCTGCTTCATTAGCTTGCGCGCCTGGTTGAACTGTTTGACGAGTTGGTTGACGTCAAAGACCGTCACACCTGCACCTCTGGCGATACGTTCGCGTCTGGAGCCGTTCAACAGTTTGGGGTTTGCGCGCTCCTCGGCAGTCATGGAGCGTATTATCGCGGCGACCCTGTCAAGCTGGCGTTCGTCGATCTCGGCAGCATCGAGGTCTTTGAAGTGCCCGGCACCAGGCAACATCTTGAGCATGTCGCCGATTCCACCCATCTTCTTCAGGTGTGTGAGCTGCAAAAGGAAGTCGTCGAAGGTGAACTCTGCTTTCCTGAGACGCTCCTCCATCTCCTCGGTCAAATCAGCATCGGCAGCCTCCGTCGCCTTCTCTATCAAAGTGACGACATCACCCATGCCCAGGATACGCTTGGCCATCCGGTCGGGGTGGAACGGCTCGAGGGCATCGAGTCTCTCACCGACGCCAGCGAACACGATCGGCTTTCCGGTGACCTCACGGATGGAAAGGGCAGCCCCTCCCCTGGCGTCGCCGTCGAGCTTCGACATGATGACTCCGTCGAAATCCACCCGCTCAGAGAAGGCGGCTGCGGCGGTGACAGCGTCTTGGCCGGTCATGGCATCGACGACCATCAGCACCTGGTCGGGCTTGAGAGCGGCTTTCACCCTGGCTGCCTCGTCCATCATCTTCTCGTCCACGTGCAGGCGTCCCGCAGTGTCTACGATAGCCAGGTCGCGCATCGAGGCGATAGCTTCTTTGACTCCGGCCTTTGCGATCGCCTCGACGTCGGTACCCTCCCCGCGAAAGACAGGTATGTCAAGCTCACGGCCTAAGGATTCGAGCTGGTCAATGGCGGCAGGCCGATAGATGTCGCAAGCGATGAGTATGGGTCGCTTGCCCTGCTTACGCAGATGGTTGGCCAGCTTAGCTGCAGCCGTGGTCTTACCGGAGCCTTGCAAGCCTACGAGCATGACGATTCCAGGTATCCGGCTAGTGAGAATCAGACGGGATTCGGTCTCGCCGAGGAGAGAGGTGAGCTCCTCCAAGACGATACGGACGACGGTCTGACCTGGCGTGAGGCTCTTGGATACCTCGGCGCCTACGGTGCGCTGGCGCACGCGCTCGACAAATGACTTGACCACCTTGAAGTTCACGTCGGCTTCTAGCAGTGCAAGACGGATCTCACGCATCGCCGTGTCGACGTCAGCTTCGGATAGCCTGCCTCTGCCAGTGAGGTCAGCGAAGATCGACTGCAATCTTTCGGAGAGATTCTGGAACATGGACTATCCTCCAGGACGCGTCCGTACAGGCTAGTAGGTGCCCCTGGACTCAGTCAACCGGGCCGAATCGGGTTATCGGTGAGAACACGAGCACCAATCGGCCTCTGACGTATTCTAGAGCGACCGGGCCGTAGAAGCGGCTGTCGAGCGAAGCGGGACGGTTGTCGCCGAGCACGAAGACGTGTCCCTCGGGAACGACGATCTCGGGCGTGGAAACGTCATCGGGGCTCAGCAGCACAGAGGTCGAGCTTTCCTCCGGGATTCCGTTGATGAACGCGGTTCCCCTGTCTATTCGTACGCTGTCTCCGTTTAAGGCAAGGACTCGTTTGACTAAGTCGCGGCGCTCGAAGCCTGGTCTTGGAGAGACGCGAACTACTACCAAGTCTCCTATCTTCGGGTCGGCATAACCGCGGGTGATCAGGACCCGGTCACCGTCTTGCAGAGTCGGCAGCATTGATTCACCGGTCACGCGTAGCGGAAAGAACGCGATCCAGAAGACGGCTAAGACGCATACCAGTATGAGCAGAAGAGGGATGAGGATTCGACGGGCTATCCTGTCGCCACGGCCGGCCGGTCCGAAAACGAGCACTGCTATCCCCTGCCGATCAAGGCGCGGGCGAACTCCTCGGCGACAAAGGGCTTCAAATCGTCGATGCCCTCACCTATCCCTACGCGAACCACCGGCAGGCCGAGTTCGCGGACGATCGCCACGGCGATGCCGCCTTTTGCAGTTCCGTCGAGTTTTGTGAGAACTATCCCGTCGAGCTTGAGCGCAGCGTCGAACTTCCGTGCCTGCGCGAGTCCATTCTGGCCGGTGGTGGCGTCCATGACTAGAAGTGTCATGACAGGAGCGAGGGTCTCGCGTTTGGCGACGCGCTGAACCTTCTGCAACTCCTTCATAAGGTCTGCAGAAGTGTGGAGACGGCCAGCGGTGTCGATCAGTGTCAGGTCGGGACGGCGTTCGTTCGCTGCTACTACCGTGTCGAAGGTAACTGCTGCCGGGTCGGCTCCTCGTTCGCGGCTGATGACTGGAACGGAAGCCCGTTCTGCGATGATGTCGAGCTGCTCGATCGCCGCTGCTCGGAAGGTGTCTGCCGAGCCGAGAAGAACACTGCGACCAGCGTCGACGGCTTCTTTGGCAAGTTTGCCGATGGTCGTTGTCTTTCCGGTGCCGTTGACGCCTACTACGAGGATTACTACGGGCGAGACGGCCAATGGGTCGGATACATCGGTGGGAAACTCCGAGGCGATCTCTTCGGCAAGGTGCTCGATCACCGACTCTGCATCGGGAAGTGCCTTGCGTGAAGCGGTGTCGCGAAGCCTTTCGACGATGTCTGTGACGGCAGCCACACCGATATCCGCTCCGACTAAGACGTCCTCGAGATCCTCCCAAAACGCGACGTCGAGATCCGGGCCTCTGCCGACGAGAACGTTGAGCTGACCTTCGAGCCGCCCGCGACTCTTGGCGAGTCCCTCACTTATGCGTCTATACCAAGGCGTGGCCATCAGCGGGTTCCTGGCTGGTCAATTCCACTTGATCGAGTCTCTGGCTGACGACCTTGCTGACACCGTCGGCGTGCATAGAAACGCCGTAGAGGACATCGGCCATCTCCATCGTGCGACGCTGATGTGTGACTATTATGAACTGGGTGTGCGCACGCATGGTATTCGTGAGCGCGATGAAGCGTCTGAGATTGGAGTCATCGAGGGCGGCCTCGACCTCATCTAAGAGGTGGAATGGGCATAGGCGAGTGCGGTAGACCGCGAACAGGAGCGCCAGTGCGGTAAGCGACTTCTCGCCCCCGCTCATCAGCGTCATCTTGGATAGCTTCTTGCCTCTAGGCTGGGCAGTCACTTCGACACCTGTGGTCTCCGGATCGTCAGGTTCGGTGAGTTCCAAAGAAGAGTGTCCGCCAGGGAACAGCACGGCGAAGACCTCCTGAAAGTGGCCGTTTACCTGCTCGAAGGTCTCGAGGAAGCGATCCCGGATCTTGCGGTCGATAGCTGCCACGACCTTGTTAAGAGCGCGTCGGCTGGCTAGAAGGTCTTCAACCTGTTCGGTCATGAAGTCACGGCGAGCCTTCAAAGCCTCATATTCCTGCATGGCCACGGGGTTCACAGGACCGAGATTCTCTAGACGCTTACGAAGGGCGTGAGCACGATCTTCCGCCGATGTACGCGTCTCGAGGGGCTCCTGCTCGAGCGCGCGTTCCAGGGGCATGCCGTACTCATCGACGATGCGCGCCACGGCGGACTTCACCTGAATCTCGAGCTGACCTTTGTCGACTCGTGTGTCACTCATGAGCGAAGACTGGTCGTCTATCTGGGCCTGTATGGCACGGACGGCGTCCTGGGCCTCCCGGATGGTTCCCCGCAACGACTCGGAGTCGGCCTGTTCGAAGCGTGCACGGTCCTTGAGTTTCACCGCCCAGTGCTCTGCGCGTTCGAGTAGAGCGCTGTAGAGATCGTGGAGAGGCTGCAATCGCTCGCGCAAAACCTCAAGAGCGGCCTCTGTCTCGCGGGAGTGCCTGACGGTGTCCTCGAGTTCAGCCAGTTCGGAGGAGATTGTAGTCACCTGCCTCTTGAGGTGGACCTCGCGTTCGGAGATGGTGGCTATGTCGACTTGGCATGCGGAGAGGCGCTCGTTGATCGCTGTCTCCTCATTGAAGAGAGCGTCCCGTTGTTCTTGGGCCACCGCCGCCCTCTCCTCGAGTTCTGAAAGAGCGGCTTGCGCATCCTCGATGCCCTTTCTCAAGTCCTCTGCGGCGGGGATCTCCTTCTCGGCGCGCTGCTCTATCTCGAGAATGCGCTTGTCGATGCGTTCGGTCTCAGAGTCAAGGGAGGTAAGAGCTGCTTCCAGACGGCCGATCTCTTCTCGGAGCGAGTCGTTCTCACCAGCGAGCTGTGCGAGCTTCTGGCCGAGTTCGAGTGCATCAAGTTGCGCGGCAGCAAGTGCTTCCTCGGCAGAAGAAGTTGCCGCCTCATGATCGCCGACGGCCACGTTCAGTGCGGCTACTTGGTCCTCCAGTTCTGTGAGACTCCGTTTGCGCGCCAGGACCCCGGCTCCGTCGGTGGCCATGACCCTGCCCAAGGTCACCTTTCCTCCTGGCCACGCGATGGCACCGGCCGGCGTGGCGAACCGTGCTCCGGTTCGGTCTGTGCGAAGTGCGGATAATGCCTCCGGAAGGGAATCGACCACGTATACATCGCCGAGCAGTGCTTCGACGGCGGGGAGTAGGGCGGTATCGCAGTCAAGGAGGTCAAGCAGCCTGGTGCCGGAGGTGGCTGGAAGACGCTCTGGAGGCGCAGGTGCATCCAAAGGGATCAAACAGAGTTCGCCCTCGGCCTGCGAAGCGGCAGCGTCGGCTATCGTCAGGGCGTCATCGGTGTCCCTGACGAGAATGGCGAAAAGATCGGTCCCGAGAAGATGCTCTAGAAGGCGCTCGTATTCCTCGGGAACGCTGATACGCTCGGCGAACGGCCCCACAAGTTCAGGAAGCTCGCGCTCGTGGGCGAGCGCCCATGCGAGTGCAGGTGAGGCGGATTCGAAGGCTCGGTCGATCTCCTCTAGGGCGCGAACTTCGGCACAGGCCTTGGCGAGATGATCTCGTACAGAAGAGAGGTCCTTGCGGCGGCTTTCCAGAACCCGCACGCGTTTGTCGACATCTCTGTCTGCCAATGCACGCTCCTTGCGAACCTGCGCTAGATCGATATCGAGTTGTGCGAGGTGTGCCCTTCTACTGGAGAGTGTGGACGCGACCCTGGCGTGCTGTTCGCGGAGGCCATGAGCGTGCTCGACTAGCATGTCGGTTTCAGCACTGAACGAGGAGAGCTGCTGCTCGAGAGTCGCGAGTTCGGTGCGCTTGTCGTCGAGGTCTTTGCGCGTACGTCGTATCTCACCAGTGACTTCGGCAAGAGCCCCGTCGGCATTAAGGCGCTCCTTCTTGGAGTTCTCGGCCTCCCGACGCAGCTGAGCGAGCTGACCGTAGTGTGCCTTGAGGGTCGCGTCGGTCTCGGCGCGGTCTTGGGCTAGACGCTCCAGTTCGACCTTTCGAGCGGTTGCTCGGGTCTGAGCCTGATAGAGCTTCGCACGCAACTCGCTCAAGCGTGCGACAAGATGCTTGCCTTTCTCCTCAAGAAGAAGAAGCCCAGAGTTGATTCTTTCAAGAACCGAGAGCAGGCGGCGACGCTGTTCGGAGATGTCTCCGACGAACAAGCCCTTCTCCTCCAGGAGGGTCTGGAAATCAGACAGCTCACGTTCCTTTTCCGCAAGGCTTTGTCGAAGGAGCTCTATTCGGGCCTCTTGCTCGTTCTCACGTTCGGCCAGTGCGTCCCACTCACTCTGAAGTCGTCGCAGTTCGTCGACAGCGAGGGCGGTCTCTAACGTGGAAAGCTCTTCGCGCATCTGGGCGTGCTGGGCTGCACGGGCTGCCTGGCGTTGAAGGGGCCGCAGCTGGCGGTCGATCTCGGCGACGATGTCCCGGGCGCGTTCTATATGAGCATCCATACCCGCGAGCTTGCGAAGCGACCGTTCCTTGCGCTTCTTGTGCTTGAGTACGCCTGCAGCTTCCTCTATCAAGGTTCTGCGGTCTTCGGGCCGTGAATTGAGGATCTCATCCAGTCGTCCCTGACTGATCACCGAGTTGGTATCCCGACCGAGACCCGTGTCGTGGAGCAGCTCCTGAACGTCCATGAGCCGACAAGGTGTCTGGTTTATGAGGTACTCGCTTTCGCCGTTCCTGTACATGCGGCGGGTGATAGTTACCTCACTGAACTCCACCGGCAAAGCGCCGTCGGAGTTGTCCAGTACCATGTCGACTTCGGCCACTCCAACAGGACGCCTTGCCGAAGACCCTGCGAAGATGACGTCTTCCATAGCTTGTCCGCGAAGTGACTTGGCGGATTGTTCGCCGAGGACCCAGAGGACGGCGTCGGATATGTTGGACTTCCCGGATCCATTGGGGCCCACGATGACGGTAACGCCCGGTTCAAGTGAGAGGGCCGTCTTGTCGGCAAAGGATTTGAAACCCTTGAGTATGAGGGATTTCAGATACAAAGAAGGCCTTTCGCGACGAGCAATGATTCGTTACAGGAGCGCGCGACGCGTGCCTGAACGCTGGTGATTCTACCACAGCGACATGTCCGCATCGGTGGGCTTCTCAGCCGTTCGAACCTTCGCGCAGCGTGGAAAGCGCTCGAGCAGCAGCCAGCATCTCGGCCTCCTTCTTAGTGCTGCCGCTGCCCCTGCCGAGCACACTTCCTCCGATGGTGACCTCTGCCTCAAAGCGCGGATCGTGGGGTGGGCCTGCCTCAGCGACTATGCGGTAGCTGACGATCTGCCTGCGTGCTTGAGCAATCTCTTGGAGACGTGACTTCGGGTGCTCGAGGTCGACCTTTTCGAGGGCTTCGGCAGTGATGAGGTGGCCGAGTGCTGAGCGTACGAACGAGCGTGCGGGCTCCAATCCCCCATCGAGGTATATCGCACCTGCCACTCCCTCGAAGACGTTCTCCAAAGCAGACCTCAGTCCCCGGCCCTCCGTACCGGCTTCGGAATCGCCGATGACTATGAACGGAGTCAGACCGAGATCCTCGGCGGCTTGCGAGAGGACGGATCCTGCAACCACCGATATTTTGAGCTTCGTCATCTCTCCTTCGGACAGATGAGTGAAGCGGCGATAGATCTCTTCGACGATCATGAGGTTGATTACGGCATCGCCGAGGAACTCGAGACGTTCGTAACTAAGGATTTCACACTCGTCACCTATAGCGCTGGGATGGGTCAGCGCCTGTAGAAGGAGGGAGCGGTCAGAGAAACGATAGCCGAGGATGTCCTCAGCCGCGTCGAGGGTTCTGAAGTCGGGTGTGGACGGGTCGGACACGGTGCCCTCAGTCTCGAGAAAGGACTAGCGTTGCATTGTGGCCGCCGAACCCGAAGGAGTTGTTCATAGCAACGCGGACACGACCTTCGCGAGCCACATTTGCGACGTAGTCGAGATCGCATTCGGGGTCCGGGTTTTCGAGATTAATGGTGGGAGCGATGACGCCGGAATGAAGGGTGAGCGCGCAGACGACAGTCTCGACGGCCCCAGCCCCCCCGAGAAGGTGGCCAGTCATGGACTTGGTCGAGGACACAGGCGGTGGGGCGACGCCGAAGACGGATTTGACCGCCCTGGTCTCTATGACATCTCCCTGCGGTGTAGAAGTACCGTGGGCATTGATATAATCGATATCGCTGGCAGATATCCCTGCCTGTGCTAGCGCATGACGCATGGCTCGGATAGCTCCATCTCCTGAAGGCTCTGGCGCAGTTATGTGATGCGCGTCAGCTGTTGCGCCGTACCCGGTCACATACCCGTAGATCCGGACACCTCTCGCCAAAGCGCGCTCCTCGGCTTCGAGGACGATGATGCCGCACCCCTCCCCCATTACGAAGCCATCTCTGTCGGCGTCGAATGGCCGCGACGCCCGTTCCGGCTCGTCGTTGCGCGTCGAAAGGGCTCTAGCAGCTGAGAATCCAGCAAGCCCGATGGGGGTGATAGCGGCATCGACACCTCCGGCGATTATCACGTCTGCTTGGTCACGCCGAATCGCCTCGGCCGCTTCGCCGACGGCATGACAACCGGTCGCACAGGCTGAGACCGGAGAGTAGTTGATGCCTCGGGCTCCGGTGCGTATGGAGATCAGGCCGGCGGCGAGATCGACGATCATCATCGGAACGAGGAAAGGGCTGACTTTGCGTGGGCCTTCGGCGGCGAGCTTCTCGTACTGATCCTCCATCACATGCAGTCCACCGATGCCGGATCCCACAATCACTCCGACACGATCCGCCTCCTCTTCGGTGAAGGTGAGTTCGGAGTCAGCGATGGCCTCGTCCGCAGCAACCAAGGCGAACTGCTGGAATCGTGCCATGCGGCGGGCTTCCTTCGGATTGAGTGTGGCTGAAGGGTCGAAGTCGTCGACGGTGGCGGCGAAACGAACAGGGAACTCGGATGTGTCGAAGTGCGTGATGTTTCTAGCACCGGAACGTCCAGAGACCAGACCCTCGTGGAACGCCTGTATTCCGAGACCGATGGGCGAGATGACACCGAGCCCCGTTATGGCGATCCTTCTCATCGGTCCGGCCCCTCCTCTCTGACAGCAGCTCGCCACTCGGCCTGGAGTCGTTCCATGAGAGAGGCGACCGATGGTACGTCGTGGATGCGTGCAGCCGAACTGCCGGCGAAGACTAGACCTTCATCAACGTCCCCACGCTGCGCCTTAATCAGGCGGTCGACGATGCAGTATTCCTTGCCGCACTTCTTGAGACAGGCGATGCACTTGCCTATAGGTTCGATATCGCCACGTGCAAGTCTGCGAGAAAACGGATTCTGGATCGCACGACCCGGCAGACCTACAGGACTCTTCACCAGCACGATGTCGCCGTCGGCCGCATTCACATACATCTGCTTGAAGGCTTCAGGGGCCGAGGATTCCAGCGTCGCCGCGAAGCGCGACCCCATCTGCACACCCGCGGCGCCGGCATCCAGAGTCCGTGCGATGTCATCGCCTGTTACTACGCCACCAGCACCGATCACAGGTATGTCCACGGCCTCGAGGATCTCGGGGAGGAGTTCAAGCATAGGACGATCGGTTCCCAAGTGACCGCCAGCCTCGACCCCCTCGACAACGACGGCAGCAGCGCCGAAGCGTTCCGAAAGCTGGGCGACACGAGCAGATCCGACGATGGGGACGATCGGAACACCGGCCTCACGTCCCCAAGTGAAGATGTCACGAGAGAAGCCAGCGCCTGCTATGACCAGGTCAGCTCGGGCCGCGATTGCGGAGAGCACCAGCTCCTTGAACTTGCGGACCGCCACCATGATGTTTACGCCAACCACACCGTCGGTGGCATCTCGGGCAGCACGGATCTCAGACGCCATCTCCTCGGGTTCCAGACCGGAACCAGCGATGATTCCTATGCCTCCGGCTTCAGCTACTGCAGCCGCCAAGGGTGACAAGGAAATGCGCACGGCCATGCCGCCCTGCACTATCGGTAGCCGAGCGGTCTTAGATCCGATGGTCAATGTCGGCATCGCGATTACGGTGTCTCTCCGTTCGAAATCTATATAGAGGATTCCATCCGCCCCGGCCACCGATCGAAGCCTGTGTGCGGCCGAGGCGGGAATCGTTTGGGATCCTCAGGTGTGGGCCTCAATGTAGGACACCGAATCGCCAACGGTCCTGATTGACTCGACGTCCTCGTCAGGAATCGAGACGCCGAACTCAGTCTCGAGAGCCATGACGAGTTCGACCAAGTCGAGAGAGTCAGCACCGAGGTCGTCGACGAAAGCAGCCTCCTCGGTGACGTCTTCACGTTCGACATTGAGCTGTTCCACGATAACATCTACAACCTTCTCCAGGATCTCGTCACGTTCCATCTATCTCACCACACCTCCCTTCGTGGTTCCTCGCAGTTATCGAAATCCGCTGGCCACTCTAGACGAACGTCATGCCCCCGTCGACGGCGAGAACCTGACCGGTGACGTAGCGGGCGTCATCGGAAGCAAGAAAGGCGACTGCTGCGGCAACGTCGGAAGGGGTGCCGAAGGTGCCCAACGCAATCTGCGAGAGAGCGCTTTCTCGCACTTTGTCTGGAAGCGATGCCGTCATGTCGGTCTCTATGAATCCGGGTGCGACAGCGTTCACCCGCACCGACCTGGACGCCAGCTCCTTCGCGACGGACTTCGTCAGGCCGATTAGTCCGGCTTTTGCCGAGGCATAGTTCGCCTGACCCGCGTTTCCGACGAGTCCGACAACCGAGGCGATGTTCACGATCGAGCCCCGGCGCGCTTTCATCATCACCTTAGCAGCGGCCCGAGTCGCGAAGAAAGCCCCGGTGAGGTTCACTCGCAAGACAGCATCCCAGTCCTCGTCAGACATCCGGACCACAAGTCCGTCGCGAGCGATACCCGCATTGTTGACGAGGATGTCGAGGCCGCCGAGATGTTGAACGGTTGAGCTCACGAGATTCGAACACTCGTCCGGGCGAGATACATCTGCCTCAAGCGCCACAGCAACCCCCCCGCTCTCTTCGATCTCTGCGACCACAGCTGCAGCACCCTCGGTTCCGGGCGCGTAGTTGACTGCGATCGAGGCGCCTCTGGCGGCCAGAGTACGAGCAATCACGGCTCCTATCCCGCGAGAAGCTCCCGTGATCAATGCAGACCTACCAGCCAGATCGAGGGTACTCATTACAGGACCTCCTCAACAAGGGTCTTCAGATCGGTTTCCTCCACACTTATGGCGGGGAGGTTCTGAACCTTGCGCGCAAGACCCTTCAACACCGATCCAGGACCACTCTCGATGAGTGTGACCGGTGAGTATTCGGCCATGGCGCGCATGGACTCCGTCCAGAGAACGGGTGATGTCATCTGTGCGTGGAGTGCGGAACGGATGGAGGCGGAATCGGTGCTTGGCTCTGGGCGGGAGTTCTGGATGACCGGGATATCGGCTTCATTGAGTTCGGTCTCGTCGAGTGTCTCTGAGAATCTTTCAGCGGCGCGGGACATCAATGGGGAATGGAACGGGCCAGCGACGTCCAGGTCGACGATGCGGCGAGCGCCTCCCGCAGTAAGCATGTCCCTCGCTTGAGCGACGCCTTCGTGTGTTCCGGAGACGACCACCTGTTCAGGTGAGTTATGGTTTGCCACCCATACGTCTTCGAGGTCGCCGATAGCATGAGCTACCGCTGCGTGATCGAGTCCCAGGCACGCGGCCATGGTACCGGGGGTGTCTTCAGCAGTCTGCGCCATCAATCGCGAACGTCGACATACGAGTTCGAGTCCGGCCTCGACAGAGTAGACGCCTGCGATAGAAAGCGCCGCCAGTTCTCCGAGGCTGTGTCCTGCGACGGCGACGGGTTTCACCCCGACATCCAAGAGGGCACTCCCCCACGCCCAGTCTGCTAGGTAGAGGAGCGGCTGGGCCACACGGGTGTCCGATATCTCTGCGGCGCTGCCCTCGTATGCCAGACGTCTGAGTTCGTATCCGGTGAGAGCCTCGGCGGCATCGAGAAGTCGTTCGAGATTGTCGGACTCAGGGATGGCATCCAGCATGCCTCGGCGCTGGGAGCCCTGGCCGGGAAAGGCGAAGACGACACTACTTCGGCTCACGAGCAGGCCTTTCCGAACGTGGCACACAGTTTCGAGCTCGTTTGCTCCGCCTCGGCGATCATCTCTGAGACTATATCCGCAGCAGGCTGGATCCGGTTTACCATGGCACTACACTGACCAGCCATGATGCTGCCCATGTCGACATCACCTTCGCGCATGCACAGCGATAGTTTCCCGGTTCCGAGTCGCTCGAGATCCTCAACGCGATTCTCTCTGTCGAGCTCGGTAAGCATCCTGGATAGGCGATTCTTGAGCACTCTGACCGGGTGTCCGGTGGAGTAGCCGGTGACTACGGTATCTCGATCGCGCGCCTTCAAGATGCGAGCTTTGACATCGGAATGGATCGTACATTCGGAAGCACACATGAATCGGGTACCGACCTGGACCCCCTCGGCACCTAAGGCGAAAGCTGCCGCCATGCCGCGTCCATCTGCGATGCCGCCTGCGGCGATCACCGGGATTTCGACCGCATCGGCCAGTTGAGGAGTGAGCACCATGGTGGTGAGTTCGCCGATATGTCCCCCCGCCTCCATTCCCTCTCCTATGATTGCGTTTGCCCCCATCGATTCCAAGCGTCTTGCGAGAGCTATGCTCGGGGCTACGGGCAGCACTCTGATGTCACGCTCGTGCAGCGCTGTCATATACTTTCCAGGATTGCCGGCTCCGGTGGTGACAGCGTGGACTCTCTCTTCCAAGACCAGTTCCACGAGTTCATCGATGTGGGGCGTAAGAAGCATCAGGTTGACTCCGAAGGGCTTGTCGGTAAGCTCCTTAGCCAGTCGGATCTGATCGCGCAAAGTGGCAGTGGGCATATGGCCTGCACCTATGACACCTAAGCCGCCGGCGTTACTTACCGCCGCCGAAAGCTCGGCCGTAGCCGTCCAAGCCATCCCGCCTTGGATTATGGGGTGTTCGATTCCGAGGAGTTCGGTGAGTCGGGTCCGAAAGGCCATCTAACCCTCCTTACTCTGTGTCGCCTTAGTCCAGCGAACAACGGCGGCCCCCCAGGTTAGTCCGGCCCCGAATCCGACGAGTGCCAGTATGTCTCCGTTGGCGATTCGGCCGCTAGTATACAGGTCGTCAAGAGCGAGCGGTATCGATGCCGCCGAGGTATTGCCAGTATCGTGCACGTGGCTGAACACTCGATCGGAAGGTATGCCGAGACGCTGACCGACGGTGTTGAGGATACGCTGGTTGGCCTGATGGGGAACGAGCCAATCGAGGTCTCCGAGTTCGAGCCCGCTCGCCTCGAGAGCCTGCCTGGTAGCTGTCGGTATCGCATTAACCGCGAAACGAAACACCTCGTTGCCGTTCATGCGGACATAGTGGAGGCGTGAATCCAGCAGTGAGTGAGTTGCAGGCATAGCGGAGCCGCCGCCGGGTATCTTGAGCAGGTCGGCACCGGAACCATCCGTTCCAAGCACTATGCCCATCACACCTGGTTCATCGCTTCTCTCCAGAACCACTGCTCCGGCCGCGTCTCCGAAGAGCACGCATGTGGCACGGTCGGTGAAATCTATATGTCGGGTGAGAGCATCCGCGCCAGCTACGAGTACTCGGCGAGCCCGGCCAGATTCTATCGCCGAAACTCCTGAGTGCATCCCGAATATGAATCCTGTGCAGGCAGCATTGAGATCGTAAGCCGGGCAGGTCATTCCGAGCCGGTTCTGCACTAGACATGCGGTGGCCGGAAAGATCATGTCAGGACTCGAGGTGCCTACAATCAGCAGGTCGATGTCTGCAGGAGTGAGTTCGGCGTTGTCCAGTGCGCGAGACGCGGCTATAGCAGCCAGGTCGGAGGTGGCCTGTCCCTCCTCGGCTATGCGACGTTCGCTGATACCCGTGCGTGCAATGATCCACTCGTCGGACGTCTCCACCATATTCTCGAGATCGGCGTTCGTGAGAATACGTTCAGGCAGGTAGGAGCCGATGCCGGCAATGTGGGCGACGGTGGTCATACGGCGTGTGCTCTCCTGGAGAAGACAATCATGCGGGATAGGTGTCCGAGTAGTGTACACGTCGTCCGGGTTAGCGGAAAGTGGCGACGGATTCACGTTTCGCGGGGAATGACCGCTCCGGCTATGTGCGTGGTGAGCTGTTCGCGAACTGCTCGGGTTGAAACCTGGAGAGCGGCGGCGACCGCAGGGGTCTTCGAAGACCCATGCCCGATGATGCAAATGCCGTCAACCCCGAGCAGAGGAGCCCCGCCGTATGTGTCCGGATCGAAGCGAGACCTCAGTGCGCGCATGGAGGGTGCGATGACGGCGGCGGCCAGGCGCCTTGGCGCCGAGGAAGTCATAGCTTGCTTCACTTGAGCGAACAGAGTCCCGGAAACTCCTTCGAGCAGTTTCAGCACGACGTTGCCGGTGAACCCATCTGTGACGATTACGTCGGCGTTGCCTTTAAGGAGATCGTGTCCCTCGATGTTTCCGAGGAATCCGGGAATCTGGTCGCTCATCAATGCGTGGGTTTCGATAGAGAGCTGAGAGCCCTTGGCAGGCTCCTCCCCGATGCTGAGTAGGAAGATGCGAGGGTTTCGGACGCCTAGAACGGTCCTAGCGTAAGCGGATCCCATGTGTGCGAAATGCACGAGATGATCCGGCTTGCAGTCGGCAGTGGCTCCGACGTCGAGAAGCACCGTGGGTGAGCCTATGGTAGGGAGAACAGCCGCGATGGCCGGACGTGCGATTCCTGGGATACGGCCCATGATGAGCGTCGCTGCGGCCATACAGGCTCCAGTGGAGCCTGCAGAGAAGAAAGCTTCTGCAGCTGTTTCCCTTACGAGCCGGCAGCCCACCACGATCGACGAGTCCGTCTTCTTGCGGACTGCAGAAGCGGAGTTCTCATCCATGCCGATGATCTCTGTGGTGGGATGTGTGCTGGCATTCTCATATGCGTCTGCGAACGGCTCCACTACTTCGGCAGGCCCGGTCAGTATTACTCTCAAATCGGGATCGTCGGCCAGGGCGACGGCTACACCGGCGAGTATCTCGCCGGGAGCATGGTCTCCGCCCATCGCATCCACTACGACGCGAACCACGCGCCGGTGCTCCATCGAAGACCTCCTCGATGTCGTGTGAGATCTCGATCGATCAGCTTACGAAGGCGCCAGGAAAAGGGTCGTGATCGAACTCCGCCTAGAGCGCATCGCGTCTACGAAACCTCGAACCCCGAGCTACTCGGTGTCGATGACTTCCTTGCCCTTGTAGTACCCACACTCGGGGCAAACGCGGTGAGGAAGCTTAGGCTGATGGCATTGGGGGCACACGGACCTGGGCGGACAATCGACCGAGTGAGTGGCCCGGCGGGAGTCGCGCAGCGCCCGCGATTTCTTTCGCTTGGGAACAGGCATTCTATCTCCTTCTTCAGACGCGGCGCTCCGAGGCGGAACATAGGTGCTATCTGACGCGATGTAGGAAGCGGCACGGCGGAACACTATAACACAGGCGATTGCTTTGGGACTCGCGCTACCTTTCGTCGGGTGGGAGCAGTTCCTTGAGGATAGCGAAGGGCCCATCCGGTTCGGGCTTTGCGGCCTGCTCGCATGAGCATTCTTCTACGTTGAGATCGCAACCGCAGGTAGGGCAGATGCCCAGACATGCCGGGTCATGTAGGGGTGCGAACGGAATCTCCATACTGAGAGCGCTAAGCATCGCAGGCATGAGGTCGACGCGGTCTCCCTCGAGCGGATACCACTCCTGTTCGTCAGGGGGATCTTCGGCGATCGGTCGGCTGACGACAGCCTTGATCGATCCGGTGAGCACGATATCGAACGGTTCGAGACAGCGGGAGCAATCCAGGCGAGCGGTTCCTACGACCGTTCCGTCGACTAGAATCGCTTCACCAGTATTTGTGAGAATGGCGTGCAGATGGGGTCGCTCGGCAAAGAGGACGAGGGAGTCGCCGACGGTGATGGATTCAAGAGGGACGTCCTCATCGAGTTCGAGGGTGGCGGCGGCCTCACCGACTATCGGCGAGACGTCGATCATGAAGGTGTTCATCGCTATCGCTGCTGAGCGCCGCCGGTAACCTTGCCCTGCAGACGATCGCGGCCGCGCTGCACGGCAGTAAGAAGCTTCCCGAGGTTCACCTCTAGGTTGGCGAGCATCTCGTCGGCGTAGTCCTCAGCTCCCAATCGGATCTCACGCTCTTTGGTTCGAGCATCGTCCATGATACTGGCGGCTTGCTGCTCCGCCAGTTTGACGACTTCTTGCTCGCTGGCCAGCGCTTGGGCCCGGTCCCTGGCATCCTCAAGGATACGGTTTGCCTCTTTCTCAGCCTCTTCTAGCATCTCTTGGCGCTCCTTGACGATCCAGCGAGCTTGTTTCAGCTCATCGGGGAATTGCGCACGGATCTCGTCGATGATCTCGTAGACCTTCTCGGGATCGACCATCTTCGAGCCGGTGAGCGGCACAGAGCGTCCGTTGTCGACGAGCTCTTCGATTCTGTCGATCAGGGCCATGATATCCATCTAAGTCCTCCCTTGACGGGATTCGACAAGACGTTCGGCGAGAGCGTCGTATACCTGCTGAGGCACCAGGCCCTCCACCGGTCCGCCATGACGGGCGATCTCCTTGACTGCCGAAGAACTCAAGTACATGTACTCAGGAATGGCCATTATGAACATCGTCTCTATATCTGGCGAAATCCGATAGTTCAGTTGGGCCATCTGGAATTCGCGTTCGAAGTCCGTGACTGCTCGCAAACCCTTGATGATCACAGAAGCGCCGACTTCTGACGCGAATTCCACCAAAAGAGTATCAAAAGGTCGCACCCACACGTTGCGCAGGTGCTCGGTAGCCGTTTCGATGAAGTCGCATCTCTCATCTATCGAGAAGAGAGGCCCGCCCCCTTTGTCCGGGCTGAGTGCAACCGCGACGACCAGTTCATCCAGAAGGGCAGCGGCCCGTTCTATTATGTCGATATGACCGGAGGTCACAGGGTCAAAGGTGCCAGGGCACATCCCGCGTTTCATCCGGTCATCTCCCCTCTCCAGATCGCAATGTCTACAATCGTGTCCCCATAGCGGCGTTCGCCCACGGGTTCGAAGGCAGATGGCCACTCTGGGCTCTCGGCGGCGTCATGCTCCCACACCACGACTGCATGAGGCGACAGGACGCCGAGTTCGGCCAGAGCCACCACTGCTCTTCTGACCTCGGACTTGTTGATTCTATAGGGAGGGTCGATAAAGAGCAACGAAAACGGTCCGCCAGCGATGCTACGGCGAGAGAGATGAACGAGCAGCTCCCCTGGGATCACTGTCGCCCTACCGTGAAGCTCCAAGGTGTCGAGATTGTGCCTGAGCGCAGAAAGGGCGTGCCTGTCGCGTTCTACGAAAGTGGCGTGATCTGCTCCACGAGAGAGTGCTTCTATGCCGAGGGCACCGCTCCCGGCAAAAGCATCCAGCACCGACGGTCGGCCGAGGTCAGGACCTAACATCGAAGCAAGTCGGGAGAAGAGGGCCTCTCTGACACGGTCCGAAGTGGGGCGGGTGGCAAGACCCCGTGGGGCGACAAGACGCCTGCCTCCGTGTGTTCCGGCGATAACCCTCAACCGCTGCTCACCCGATCCCATGCACTTGCGAATCGACGCTTCGTCTCACGCAACAGTGGCGAGTTCTTGGCATCAGTGAGGTGAGGATCTGCTTCGATAAGCGTGAAAGCATCGATTCGAGCGGTTTCAAGCAGTACGGCGTCGTCGACGAGGGAGGCAATGGTGAGTTCTGGCAACCCATGTTGGGCCTCGCCCATCAGTTGTCCCGCGCCCCTGAGGCGAAGGTCTTCTTCGGCAAGGGCGAAGCCGTCGTCAGTAGAGGCGATGGCACGCATACGACCCTTACCTTCCGAGGTCTTGGGATCGGCGAACAGAAACACCTCGCCGGGGTACTCGGCGCGCCCGACTCGGCCACGGAGCTGATGCAGCTGCGCCAGGCCGAATCTCTCGGCATCCTCGACTATCAACACGGTGGCATCAGGGACGTCGACACCTACCTCGATCACCGTAGTAGCGACCAGAACATCAAGTTCTCTGCCGCGGAAGCCCTCCATGACATCTAGACGTTCCGACGGACGCATCTTTCCTGTCAGCAGACCGACCCGAAGGTCGCTGAATACCTCTTGCTGAAGGCGCCGAGCTTCCTTCGATGCCGCGCGGGCTTCGAGGACATCGGACTCGTCGACCAACGGACAGACCACGTATGCTTGCCGGCCCTGCGAAACGGCTCGCCGGACCGCATCGTATGCTGCGGCACGGTCGGCGCGTTTCACAAGATGGGTGGTCACCCGGGGCCGGCTGTCACCATGTGGTCGCTCGCGCAGGTAGGAGGTGTCCAGGTCGCCGAATCGTGTCAGCGCGAGAGTCCGCGGGATCGGAGTGGCAGACATCACGAGCATGTCGGTCGCAACCCCCTTACGTCGCAAAGCGAGGCGTTGAGCCACTCCGAAACGGTGTTGTTCGTCGACGATCGCAAGGCTTAGGTTGCCGAAAGACACATCGTGCTCTATGAGGGCGTGAGTGCCGAAAAGCACGGCTATCTCGCGTTTTGCCACAGCTGCAAGTATCTCCGCTCGACGCGCCGACGACAGCGACCCTGTCAAGAGTTCCCAAGACACGCCAGCGGTATCGAGAAGAGGCCCGACCTTCTCGGCGTATTGGACGGCAAGGCCCTCAGTGGGAGCCATCATGGTCGATTGGGCACCGATGTCCGCAGACGCACAAAGAGCGTGAGCGGCAACGATCGTCTTTCCAGTGCCGACATCACCCAGCAGAAGCCGGTTCATCGGTTTTGCGGAAGCCATGTCAGCGAGGATGTTCTCTATAGCGTTGGACTGATCTGCAGTGAGCTGGAACGGAACGGCTTTGCGCAGAGCCTCGAGCGAGTCCCCGTCGATGACATGGGGAATACCGGGCCGCTCGACGGTCAGGCGGTGACGCCGCAAAGCGAGTCCCAGTTGGAGACAGAGCAGTTCATCGTAGGCAAGACGGCTACGTGCGCGAGAGGCGTCCGACATCGTCGGCGGAAAGTGGATCATACGTAGAGCCGCCCTTAGCGGCAACAACCCGTGTTTGATGCGTAAGCTCGCCGGCAAGAAGTCAGGGATGTCGGAAGCGTCATCGAGCGCTGCTGCCACCAAACGACGGATCCAGTTGGTCGACAACCCTTCGGTACTGCGATGCACAGGGAGGATGCGGCCCAACGAGGTCGGCTCTCCGCTATCGTCGAGCTTCTCGACGAAAGGGTTCTTGATCTGCAGGAAACCGTATTCCTGTTCGACTCGGCCGGCGAAAGCGACATGTTCGCCTGTCTTGAACTGCTCCGCCATGTATTGCTGGTTGAACCAGACGCCGAGGAGCATGCCGCTATCGTCGGTGATGGCGACCTCTACGATGCAGAGTCTCGGTCGCGGACGTTTGACTTCGACGCGATGGACACGGCCGACCACAGTGGCGTCAGTGCCGGGCAGAGTCTCAGACAGCGGCCGCCTTTCGCTAAGGTCCAGATACCGGAACGGATAGTGAACGATCAGGTCGCCGATGGTTCCGATATCGAGACGAGCGAGCGAATCCGCACGGCTGCGGTTGACGAAGCGTGCCTTGAGAACCGGACGATCCCAGTATGCGAGTTGTTCCGGGCGCGACTTTGCGACACGGGAGGACATCCCGCAGTTCTCTCCCGTCAGCGCTGAGGATGGTATGCGACGCCTACCGCACCGGGACCGGAGTAGGTGCCGATGACAGCTCCGATCTCGCCGACGGAATCAAGTTGATACTTGGCGCCGGCAGCATCGAGGGCGTCGCGCATCGTCTCAGCAAGTTCCGGTGCGCACGAATGGAGGATCGTCAGGAGTGCAGGAGAATCCTGCGTGTCTGCCGCTACCTGCATTGCCACCTCGTTGATCGCCTTCTTCAGACCCTTGACCTTCTTGAAGGGCTCGATGGTTCCTTCGGGAGTGAACGTGAGAACGGGCTTGATGTTCAGAACTGCGGCAGCTAGTCCTGAGGCTTTTCCGGCACGGCCGCCTTTGACCAGGTAATCCAGGGTATCGAGTATGAAGAGCAGACGACAGGATTCCGATGCAGCACGTGCGGCGCGCTCGACGACATCGGCTGTACCGCCCTCATCACGGGCGCGGATCGCGGCCTTCACAGCAAGAGCGGTGGCCTGGGAGACGAGTTTGGTGTCTACGAGCCGCACCGGTACTGGAGACTCGGCTGCGGCCATCGTCGCCGATTCGAGTGTTCCAGACAGAGCTGCGGAGAGATGGACTGAGACGATTTCGGTGTGGCCATCCTCGGCCATTTCGGCGTATGCCTCAGCGAAGTCGGCCGGCGAGGGCTGTGAGGTCTTGGGCAGTACTGCGGACGAACTCAACAGCTCGAAGAACCGTTCAGTGTCCAACTCCACCCAGTCGAGATAGGACTCATCCTCGAAAAGGACTTTGAGTGGCACCATGCGAACACCTTCTTCCGCGAGCCAGTCAGGCGGCAGATCACAAGTGCTGTCACAAACGATACCCACACTACTCATGAATCCCCCCTTCGGTCGGTAGTTACTCGATGGACATGACCACTGGATAGAGCGGCTGTCCCCCACGATGATGCTCGACCTCTAGCTCCGGATGAGCCTCAGCTATGTCCTCAGACAACACCTGAAGCTCCTCGTCAGTCAAGTCGCTGCCACCGAGGATGGTCAAAGTGTCTCCGTCGGCGGCGAGCAGTTCTGCGATTTGGCGGGCCACCTGCATCACATCATCGCCGACGACTTCGATCTCATGATCGACTATGCCTATGATTTGCCCCTCGGCGATAGGCCCGTCTCGGCTGACTGCATCCTTGACAGCAGCGGTGATCTCGCCGGTCCGCACTTCGGAAGCGGCGGTGGTCATCGCGTCGGCAATCTGACGTACATCGGCGTCCGATTCGACGGCGAGCATGGCTGCAAAAGCCTCCGGAACGGAAGTGGTCGGGATGACTTCGACGGGACGGCTGGACACCTCTACAACCTGTTGTGCGGCCATCTGGATGTTCTTGTTGTTGGGAAGAACTATGACCGCTTGGGCATCTACCTTCTTCACCGCCTCGAGTATCTCGGCAGTAGAGGGGTTCATAGTCTGCCCACCGTTCACCACCACGTCAACGCCCAGGCTCGAGAGTATCTCACGAATGCCATCACCGGCGCCCACTGCGACGAATCCTATGGGCTTAGCGTAGTCCGTAGAGCCTTCGTCCGTGAGAGCTTCCGAGCGGGCCTGTGTCTGGCGTCGCATGTTGTTGATGTGAACCTCGGCCACCTCGCCGATTGAGGTCATGTGTGACAACACCTCGCCAGGAGTGTCGGTGTGCACGTGGATCTTCAAAAGGTCGTGATCGCCTACTACTAGCTCAGATCCGCCTACGGACAAAAGATAGGAATGGACGGCCTCGCGGTCCAACTTCTCTCCGTGGAGCAGAAACTCAGTGCAGTAGAGGTACTCGTCTTCATCCCAGTCCTCCACTGGTTTCATCTCCAGCCCAGGAGCCTCGGCGCTCTCCATCACCGAAGAATCGAACTCCGTGCCGCGCCAGGATGCGAGCAAACCCTCAGCCAGGATCGCAAGTCCGAAGCCGCCCGCATCCACGACACCGTTCTCTTTTAGGACCGGAAGCAGATCTGGGGTGCGACGAACCGAGTCGAGAGCCTCCTGAAGAGTCCGGTCAAGCACGCTGTCGAGATCCTCTCCGGAGTCAACAACCTTTCTAGCTGCAGCAGCCGAGTCCTTGAGCACGGTGAGCATGGTTCCCTCCACCGGCTTCCTTACCGCTTGGTATGCGACTACCGTGGCGCGCTCAAGTGCATCAGCGACGATTTCGGGCCCGCTCGCACCGGAACCAGAGCCTATGACGTCGCAAAGTCCTCTGAGAATCTGACTCAAAATGACACCCGAGTTGCCGCGCGCACCCATCAAGGAAGCATGAGTGATGGTCTGGGCGGTGGTTGGTATGTCAGCGTCTTCGGGGAGTTGATCGAGCTCCATGACTACGGCATCCATGGTCAGAGACATGTTCGTTCCGGTGTCTCCGTCAGGGACGGGGAACACGTTCAGCCGATTCACCTCTTCGGCTCGCTCTTTCAGCGCTGTCGCCGCGGATGACACCAATGTGCTGAAAGTGGGCGCTGGGGTCATCGAACCTCGTCTGACGGGGTCACTTGCGGATCTTGATTCCCTGAACGTGTACATCGACTTCGTCGACCTTGACTCCGGCTTGGGTCTCGAGCACATAGCGGACGCGATCGGAGAGGTTGTGGGAGACCTGGCTCAAGTTGGTGCCGTGTTCGATTACCACATACAAGTCGACTTTCACGCTGTTGCCGAGACTGTGAACCGAAACACCTTTTCGCAACTTGTCTCGCGAGAGCAGTTGAGCCACGCCGTCACGCAGTGTGGGACTGGCCATACCTACGACCCCGTAGCACTCGAGAGCAGCGAAACCAGCAATCTCTGCGAGCACGTCGTCGTGTATCTCTATTCGTCCATGGACCTCTTCAGGCATCTAATCGCCTTCCTCGATGGACGTATGGGCCAAAGCCTCAAGCTCTTCTATCAAAGCCTCGACAGGTACATCGTGCATATGTGCGACGGCCCCGAGGCTCTCCATCTCGGCAGCCAAGCAGGACGAACAGGCGAGTCCGTGACGCTCGAAGACGCTGGGAGCATCAGGGTGGCTCATCAGGACATCACGGATACACATGTCGGGATGGTAACCGGCCATAGGCGTCCTCACGTTGGGTCGGAAAGCTTCATGCACGAACAAGTATATCCGATTGTACGGGCTGCATCTGACCTGCAAATATCGGGTGTAAGCGCTCTTGTGGACATTGGGTCTGTGTGATAGTATCAGCGAGCTTTTTGGCTGATTCCGCGCGGGTATCCCTCGATGCGCCCTGTGGGAGACGGAACGGAGTGACTTGGATGTCCAAAGTATGCACCATCTGTGGGAAGCACCCCGCTGCCGGGCGCAGCGTGAGTCACTCGCATCGCGTGACGAACCGCATCTTCAGGCCCAATATCCAGAAGGTGACCGCCCTTGTGGACGGGAAGGTTAAGCGCGTAAACGTGTGCACCAAGTGCATGAAGGCCGGCAAGGTGCAGAGAGCCTGAAGTCTGCCCGGATGCTGTGCGCGAGGCGATTCAGGCGCCTTTCATCTGTACCCGGTCTGCTTGAGCTTCTTCGACTAGGGCTACGAAGATCTCGGCAACGTCGGGATCGAACTGAGTTCCAGCATTTCTCCTGATCTCGTCCAACGCTGCCTCTTGTGTCATCGCAGGCCTGTGCGGCCGATCAGACGTCATCGCTACGAACGCGTCGGCCACGGCAAGAATCCTGGCCCCGAGTGGTATCTCGTCCCGCGCCAAACCGCCGACGTATCCTGTGCCGTCGTAATGCTCGTGGTGGTGATACACGATAGGCACGGCTTCACGCAACGCCGGAACCTGATCAATGATGTCTGCGCCGATGACCGGATGCATATTGAGCAGACCTCGCTCTACGGTCGAAAGCGGGCGGTCGGAGATCATCGCCGTCTCACCGAGGGCAGACATACCGATATCGTGGAGCATCGCAGCTATCTCGAGCGCACGCTTCTTCTGCTGCGGAAGATCCAAAGCCTCACCGAGGATACTCGCATAGTGCATGACTCGATCGGTTCCTCCGATCGCAAAGGGATCTTTAGTCTCCAGAGCGAGGGCTAGCGCCTTCAAAGTATCTAGGCATAGGTCTCCCATCGAGGAGACCTTTCGGGCATGGCGCAAGGCTGCGGCCGTGTGACGAGCAATCTCTTGGAGTCCTTCGACGTGTGTCGACGTGAACGGCGAAGGATACTCACGGCTGCCGACGTTGAGAACTCCCAAGAGGCCTTCCTCGTCCAATATCGGCACGGATGCGGCGGAACGGACACCGCGTGAGTGGGCCGACGTCGGACGATCTGGTAGGTCTTCTACGACCAGCGGCTGTCCGGAAAGTGCGACTAGGCCAGCGATTCCATCACCAGGCTTCACGGTGGTCTCTTCGACAACGTCTGCGGGAAGGCCGCGGGCAACGACGATTCTCAATGCGATTCCGGCCTCGTCGTAGAGCATTACACTCCCCGAAGACGCCTCGACGAGTCTCAACGAACTGTCGAGGGCGGTGGCGAGGATAGAATCAGCTTCGGTCGGATGTTCAAGTTCACCAGCGAATGCGAGAACAGTTCGGGTGACCGCAGATTCGACTCGTGCGGTCTCCAGTATCAAGGCTGCAGCGACAGGCAGACGGAACGCACTAGCCAAATGCCCAAGAACCTGCATGTCCGGACGTGCATCAGCGAAATCAATCGTGGCGGCACCACGGTGGTCTCCGACAGAGACAGGAATCGAATAGCGCCAAACGGCGGAGGCGCCGGACACGGGTTCTGCGACTAAGGTTCTCAGGAGCGGCGCATCTTGCCCGATCGCTTCGATAATCGTTTCATCTTGTGCGAGGTCCGGGGTCGCCGAACCAGACACGATAAGCCTCACTGCCACATCGGAGACTTCATCTGAGCGCCATATCCCACAGGAAATAGGGTTTCCCGCTCTGGAAGCAGAGGCTAGCAGTGCGTCAGCGACGCTTTGAGCGTCGACCAGTGTGGGCAGGACCACGTTCTCCCCTGTGGCCGATCCCGATTCCTCGCGTTCAGCGGAGTCCGCCTTTGCGTGTTCTTCGGGTATGCGAGTCGGCCGTGAGGAAGAGACGGTCTCAGACGGGGCCGAAGGCCGGGCGGAGACGCGCGCGCGAGAGGAGTGGCGGCGGCGAAACATGACGACAGCAGCTGCCAGGAGGAGCAGAACGATGACCGCTAACAGAAATGACAATGAAGAGTCTGCAGCAGCGAGAAGTCCTGTCACGACGAGAAACGAATCATTGCCTGTGTCGATCATCGTCAACCACGCAATCGTGAACGGCGAGTTGTCCGTTACCGGCATTATACAGCGCGCCACGGTGGGATTATTCGCCGAGGGGGGCTAGTCTGGCCTTGGGAGCTAGATCAACGGTGTGGGATAAGACCAGAAGCCTTCCCGAATGAAGTCTGATCTGTGAACCGTCTTCCGTCAGGGTGTTGCTTACTCCCCGCGAAGACAGCAGGCTCAGAGTGTCGCGTTCCAAGGGGTATCGCATGCCTGAGCAGGAGACGACCGCGACCTCGGTGAGGGCGAGCAAGGAGACGGTGCTTCCTTCAGGATCGAGCACCAAGGAGTTTCGGGTGTCGGTATTCAGAACCCAACCGGCCATGTGCGGATCGACGATGTCGACTACAAGGTCAGAAACGCCGGCGACGCTGCCTATTGCCGCGAGAGTGTGATCCAGTCTATCGGACCATGCCGCCGTCACGGTCACGTGTCGCATACCTGACTCTTGCACGGCCTGAAGCGAAAGGTCCAGGTCTGTCTGGTCTTTGTCGACCGGAGCGGTCAGGAAGCTTATGCCGAGACCGCGGAGCCTGTCAGAGATCTCAGAGGAAAGCGAGTCGAGATCACCGACGATGAGATCTGGGGGACGACCGTGTTCCAAACAGAGGAGTGCTCCGGCATCGGCTGCGACGACGAATTCTGCCCCGCTGATCAGGTCGCGGTAGAAAGCGGCTCCTGCTGGCGCGAACGCCGCGCACACAAGAAGTGCTCTGGTCATGCGTTACCACCTCGGTCCATAAGAGGAGATATGCGAGCAAGGGCAGGAATGACCACAATGGCGGCAGCGAAACAGGCTGCTGCAGAGACAGGCACGTAGAGGTTATATAGGGCCGAGTATAGCCACACCGGTTGACCCGGAGGTGCGTACTCTGAGAAGAAGACGACACCCGAGATCAGATGCGCAACGTAGCGCCCCACGGCCCCAAGCAGGATACCGGATGCTATCGCGAGCACTGCCAACTTACGCGACCCCTTGTCCGTGACTCGCGCGAGAGTGGGAGCGGCTACGCCTGCGAGGCCGACGAGAAGATAGGCTATCGGGTAGTCGAGTAACGGCTGTATCCAGTGGACAGGCGGGAACGGGTCGATGAAGAACATGTCTATCGGCCCATATAGCGCACCTGCGACGAGACCGGGCAGCAGTCCTCTGCGCAACGCAAGGACGAATATAGGCAGCATGCCCAAGGAAACGGTTCCTCCTTGCGGCATCTTCCACAGCGCTAGCATGTTCAGGACTGCCGAAAGGGCAAGTGTCAGTGCGATTTCGACGACAAGCCGGGTACGCTCCTGCGCCATTTCTTATCCCCGTCCGGTGTGTGTGGCCACCGTACGGGAACGTCGCAGCGGTGCGTGATATGGGCTGACACACCACATACCGCCATGCGAGCTCCGCATTACCGGAGCCGTCCTATCGGTCGCGGTCTTGGACCGCCTCTCAGCCGCTTGACGCAGCTCCCGATACGGTTCTGTTCACCGACTCTTACACACACAGTTTGGAGTGTAAAGAGTCACGATCCACTGAACTGTCTTCCGAGTGCGCGATAGATAGCTTGAGCAACAGAATCGCTCCAGGTAGGATCGCGAAAAGCAGCGGTGTCCTCTCGGACGGCGAACGATCCGAGCCGCACGCGCACAAGAGGGCTCGACACCGCGTTGGCGACTGGATCCGGAGGAAGGACGACACGCTGCACGGGGCTGTCGGGTTGCCCGAGAACGTCGATGATCTCGTCGGCCAGAAGAGAAGAGACTGCGAATCGGTCACCCGCGACACCTTCCTGCTCCGGGACGAGTACTGCTAGACCTCCCGGAGCGGAGTCGGTCGCATCTATGCCTATGACCGCAGTGATCGAAGGGGTAGTCTCGGCTGCACGTTGAGCGCGGGCAGCTGGAGCCACATCGGTATCGGTGACCGAGCGAGTCACGACGACCCGTGCTCCAGCCGCCTCCAGAAGAGAACGAAGACGGCGTGTTGCTTCAAGCGGGGCGTCGACCTCGCCGGAGGGTACTGGCGAAGGATCGATGACGAAGACCTCGTCATGCAAGGGGAAGGGTAGCAACACCGATGGAACGCTCTCTTCGGAGGCTATGCGAACTCGTACGACGTCCGATGTTCTGACTGTCGCCCCAGGAGCTGGGATCGTCTCGAGCACCGTGTCAGGAGCGGCATCGGACTCGACCGCCTCGATATGGACTACGAGGCCACGCTGCTCCAGCTGTGCCCGGGCGACGACGATACCGAGCCCTATGACATCCGGCATCGAGAACTCTTCGGTACCGGCGGATACGACAAGCGCTACACCGCTCCCGCGCCTCACCCTGACGCCTGACGCGGGGTCCTGCAATAAGACCGTTCCTGCCGGTTGAGCATCGAATCGACGCTCCACACTGGCGACTGTCAGGCCATTCTGTCCCAGACGGGTTCGCGCGACTCCTTCTTGGATGCCGGTGATGTCTGGCACCGTGACGAGCATACCCGTGCCGTACCAGACGATTGCAGCGACGATGAGAAGTAGCAGCACGAAGGAACCCAATACTGCAAGAGCAGTGGCTCTCGAAAGCAAAGCCCTACGGGGCAGACGTTCACGAGATACTACCTGGTCGGCCTCCGGTATCTCTTGGTTGCGGGGAATGGTTTTTTGGGTATCTCTCATTCGCATCGGTTCCGATTCGGTCAGTGAGAAAGACTTGCGGCGTTTACGGCGGAGCGCTATCCTCCAACGCTGGATATCGGGACGGGAAGAGGAAGCAGAAGATGCCCGTTTATGAGTACAGCTGCAGCTCGTGCAACCTTCGCTTCGAGGTGAGGCATCCCGTAGGAAACTCGTCCGGCCAATGCTGCCCTGACTGCAACTCCGAGGCCAAACGGGTGTTCACGCCGGTGGGAGTCGTGTTCAAGGGCACCGGCTTTCATACGACGGACTATCGTGTCGAGAAGCCCGAGCAGATCGACAAAGGCGCGCCCGACGCTCCCGCGGCACCTGCCTGCGGTGCAGGTTGCCCCTCGTGTCCCGCTGCCGAGTGAGCGCACCCTAGTCCCTGCGCACCCAGAACGGCTCTTCGCCGGTCTTGAAGACGGTTTCCACGAAGCGCACAGTGCCTGTAGACGCATCCATGGCCACGGAGTGCGTGCGCGAACCTTGTCCGAAGTACTTCACCCCGCGCAAGAGTTCACCGTCGGTCACACCAGTAGCGATGAAAGCGGCCTGGTCGGTGGCTACCAGGCAGTCCATGTCCAACACGTCATCGATGTCGCACTTGGCCATCCTTTCCGCACGAGCGCGTTCTTCATCGTTGCGGAATCGGAAGCGGCCCATGAACTGACCGCCGATACACCGCATAGCCGCGGCTGCAAGCACTCCCTCCGGTGCAGCGCCTATGCCAAGATAGAGATGTATGCCGGTTCCCTCGATAGCAGTGGCGACGGCGCCGAATACATCACCATCCGAGATCAGCCTGATCCTTGCTCCGGCATCGCGGACCTCCGCGATGAGGTCTTCGTGTCTTTCCCGGTCGAGGATGCAGACGACTATGTCGCCCACGGGGCGCTTGAGCGAGTTTGCGACGGCGTGCACGTTTTCGGTGGGTGTAGCGTCGATGTGTACGGCTTCAGCAGCGATGGGCCCGGTGGCGACTTTGAGCATGTACGTGTCCGGCGCATTGAGAAGCGTGCCCTTCGGCCCGAAGGCCATTACCGAGAGCGCGTTGGGCTGCCCGTAAGCAGTCAAGTTCGTGCCCTCCAGAGGATCTACTGCAATGTCGATCTCTTGGCCTCCCGCCCCTACATGTTCACCGATGTAGAGCATCGGGGCCTCATCGCGCTCGCCTTCGCCGATGACTATTTCACCTGAGATATTGATCGAATCGAACGCTGCACGCATCGCATCGACTGCAGCAGAGTCGGCAGCGTCCTTGGCACCCCTTCCCATCCAGCGTCCAGCAGCCAACGCGGCTGCTTCCGTGACCTCTAACATCTCGATGATTCTGGTGACACGCATGGCTCCTCCTCAGTCGGACGGTTCCGGACTGCGGCTTAAGACCGTTGCGAAATGGCCGTCTGGCCCGCCTGGCGCTGGAAGCGATCGGAACCATCCCTCTGAAGACACGAACGCTTCCCATCCCGCAGGAACCCGCGCCTGAAGCGAGCGGCTGGCGAAACCCTCCCCTGCCTCACCGGAAAGGAAGGTGTCGACTACTTCCCGGTTCTCACGTTCGGTGATCGTGCATGTGGAGTACACCACGAAACCGCCAGGGCGGACAAGAAGGGCGGCCGTGTGCAGCATGCGGAGACCGATCTCGGCGAGCCGGTCGACATCTGTCGGATTCAATCGCCACCGCTTCTCTGGATGCCTTCGCAACGCACCTGTTCCCGAGCAGGGTGCATCGACCATGACTGCGTCGGCAGAGGCGGGGCCTCCGAGGACATCAAGGGAATCAGTAGTGGTGGTGTCGGCGACGACGGTGGTGATGTCCGGAACACCCAGAAGAGCCATTCGCTCTTCGAGTAGGCGGGCCTTGAATGCGTGTGCGTCGGCGGCGATCAGACGTCCGGTAGCACCTGCTCTAAGGTACTCCGCCTGAATCAGCATAGTCTTCGTACCTCTTCCTGCGGCGATTTCTGTCGTGGTGCCACCTGGTTCAGACGAGGCCAGCGAGGCACAGAACTGGGCGGCCGCGTCTGCAATCAGACAGAGGCCTTCGGGAATGACCGAGCTTCGGATGGCAGCGGCAGGCTCGCGTGACTCGATGCAGCCGTGTATCGGACAGGCTACGGGGTCGGCTCCATCGGAAGATAGCCGGTCGAGCAGGGTTTCCAAGGAGCCTCGAAAAGGGTTATGCGCAACGTAGAGCGGCGCCGGAACGTTGTTGGCATGAACTACTGCGCGTGCGGTTTCAGAACCAAGATCGTTGAGAAGTGTCCGCACGAGCCAAAGCGGGTGTGCGGTCGCCCGAGCAAGCGCCTCGATATCTTCATCTGGGTCACCCCATGGGAATCTTGGGGCTTCTGCAGCCACCTTTCTCAAAACCGCGTTGACGACCCCGGAGGCCGAAGGCTGTAAGCCGCGAACGGACTCCACACCTTGATGCACTGCCACTCGAGCAGGAGTGCGCATGAAGAGCAGCTCGTAGGCTCCGACGCGCAGGACGTCTCTTACCTGCGGGTGTATTCGGCCGGGACGATCGAGATGGCGATTGAGGATTTCGTCGAGCGTTCCTTCGGCAGAAAGCGTTCCGTAGGCGAGGCGGGTCGTGAGCGCGGCTTCACGCCCGGACAACTCGAACCGGTCGAGTGTCGGCCCCAATAGCTCATGTCCCCAGGCTTGACGGGTGCGAGCCTCGCTTACTAGATATCGAGCTGCCAGTCTGGCGGGCGTGGCGGTCACGGATGCATCCCCCACCGGGCATTCTCGCTAAGCCGCGCCCCGCGTACAAAGGATGCGCCATCCATCTCACTGCGCCCCTCTGGCTTGACTCTATCGAGCGCTATCGTACCGTCGGCAAGTCCTAGAAGCAGTTCGGAACTGTCGACGACCACCCGACCCTTTTCGAGCAGGCCTTCCCGGCGGGATGCGCGGGAAATGGTAAGGACGTGGCCGTCGATACGAAGCCGAGAAGCAGCACTCGCTGTCGAGGCTCGAATCCGGCGAAGTGCGTCGTCGACGCTCAGCTGGGGATGAAGTGCCACGTCAGCTCTCGTGATCTTGGGCGCGTAGGTCGCCGCGGCCTCGTTCTGGGCGATCCACCGCGCATCGCCGGACTCGAGCTGGTCGAGGACTCCAAGCAGCGCGTCGGCGCCGATGAGGGCGAGCTCGCGCGTGAGATCGTCGACGTCGCGTTCACCCGTTCTGACAGGCACTTGAAGGGCGTACGGTCCCGTATCGAGACCCTGCTCCATCAGCATTATCGATATCCCGGTCAGCTCGTCACCATCGAGAATGGCGCGGTGTACCGGAGCCGCTCCTCTGTGTCGCGGAAGCAACGATGCATGCACGTTGATGCAGCCGTAGGCAGGTATCTGAAGGATCTCGGGAGGGAGAATGAGTCCGTAGGCAGCCACACAGACGACATCAGGCTCCAGTGCTCGCAAGCGAGTCCCCTCAGCGGGATCGCGCAGCGTGACAGGCTGGTGGACCGGAATTCCAAGTTCTTCTGCAGCGGACTTGACAGGTGACGGCACCAGCTTGCGCCCTCGTCCTGAAGGCTTGTCAGGCCGGGTGTAGACAGCTATGAGATTCTCTGCCGAAGCAAGCGCTCGCAGAATCGGGACGGCGAAGTCGGGTGTACCCATGAAAACGACCCTCATCGGTCCCTCCAATTCTGCTTTCAGCCGAGAGTCCGCGTAATCTCGTTGTAGCGCCGGATAGCCTCCCGTCTCTGTTCCGGCGTGGCGCGATCGATGATCAAAGTGCCTTCCAGATGGTCGAGTTCGTGCTGAAGGACGCGCGCGAGCAGGCCCTCGGCAGTAATCGTCACCTCTTGCCCGTCGATATCGGTTGCCTCACATCTGACGGTGGTACTGCGCTCTATCGGCAATGCTATGCCTGGAAGAGAAAGGCATCCTTCTTCTTCGGTCACGGTCTCGTCGGAGAGATGGACAAGGCGGGGGTTGCAGAGGACGACGAGTTCATCATCGACGTCGTATACGAGAATCCGCTTCATGATGCCGAGTTGAGTTGCAGCAAGTCCGACTCCGTGAGTGTCATACATGGTTCTAGCCATCTGGTCGACGAGCTTCTGCAGCTCAACGCGCGACACTCCCTCGACATCGGCAGCACGTTGCTTGAGCGCAGGACTTGGGTGGGTGAAGATTCGCATAGGGTTCGGTACCCTCCATCGGCACGCTCGCCTAAGGTCGAGCCGCGCTCGTTTCTGCGGAGTAGCAAGCTGCAGCCTATTCTACCCCAATTGGAGGCATGAACAGCAGGTTCAGTCCGGTCCAAACTGTTGTCAAGCAAGGTCGAGAGGATCGATGTCGACGGTCACGATGACCTCCTCTATGGACTTGACCCCCTGAAGGGCTGCACGCAACTTAGTGGGTAGAGGTGAGTCGACCGGCGTTTTGACTAGAACATGCCATCTGAAGCGATTCTTGAGCCGAGCGAGGGGTGCAGGGGCGGGTCCGAGTATCTCCCACTCGGGTGGAGCGGCATTGCTGAGTTCCTCAGCAACCGATGTCGCACAGCGTCGGGCCAAGCTATCGGCTGAAGCCGTTACCAGGATGTTGGCCAGACGCCCGTACGGCGGGAAGTGCAACTCCTGCCGCTGTTGACGCTCCCGTGCGTAGAAGACTTCCGGGTCGTTTAGGGCGAGCGCTCTGATCGCAGGGTGTTCGGGCCAGTAGGTCTGCACCAAGACCCGCCCTTCTTCGTGTCCCCTGCCCGCTCTGCCTGCAACCTGTTCCAGCATCTGAAACGTGCGTTCACCGGATCTGATGTCCGGGATATGGAGCGTGGTGTCGGCGCTGACCACTCCTACGAGAGTCACTTCAGGGTAGTCAAGTCCCTTCGCTACCATCTGGGTACCGACAAGCACACCAGAAGAGACTGCTTCGAACTCAGCGAGGCGGGCTTCGTGCCCGCCCTTGACCGATGTCGTGTCGGCATCCATCCGGATGACAGGAAGTTCCGGAAGCAGCGAGCTGACTTCATTCGCCACTCTCTGCGTGCCAGCTCCGAATCGCCTTAGGTAAGGACTCCGACACATCGGACAAACCCCCGGTGCGTGCGAACTCTCTCCGCAGTGATGGCAGACAAGTGTGGCACCGGATTCATGGAATGTCAGAGAGGTAGAGCATCGGGTACAGCCTGGAACGTGCCCGCACTCACGACACAACAGAAACGAAGCGTATCCACGGCGGTTAAGGAGCAAGATGGCCTTCTGACCCTTTGCTGCGACCTGCCTTAACTCCTCGGCAAGTCGACGCGAGAACATCGACCGGTTTCCGGCGAGGAACTCAGCGGACAGGTCTATGATCTCGATTCGAGGCCGGATGCCTCCACCGACTCTCTCCGGCATACGCACGGCCACTATGGCTCCGTGCTCGGCCGCATGCAGCGCTTCTAAACTCGGTGTCGCGCTTCCGAGCACCAGCGTTGCGCCACGTTCTTCGACGAGTCTTCGTGCAACGTCGCGGGCGTGGTATCGCGGTGCCGAGAAATGCTTGTAGGAGGCTTCATGCTCTTCGTCGATGATCACAAGCTGCAGTCGATTTACGGGGGCGAATACTGCAGAACGGGCTCCCACGACGATTCGGGCATCGCCCGATGCTACGCGGTCCCACTGATCGAGACGTTCGCCACGGCCGAGCCGACTGTGGACGACAGCGACCAGATCACCGAAGCGCGATCTGAAGCGTCCGACCGTCTGCGGTGTCAACGAGATTTCCGGAACAAGGACTATGGCGCCTCCGCCCTCATCCAGAACCCTCTCGATTGCTTGCATGTAGACTTCAGTCTTCCCCGAGCCAGTGGTTCCATGGAGCAGGATACAGGCGCCTGGATTCGCCACAGATATCGCTTCGAGTGCGGAAAGCTGCCCGGGAGAGAGGTTCTTATGCCGAGGAGCAGGGCGTCTGTGACTCAGAGGGTCTCGGAAACGGCGGCGTGCCGACATGCGTATCGCACCGGCGCTTTCCAAGCGGGCTAGTACGGAGGACACCGAGCCGAAGGCTGCAGTGAGCTCTGCAACCGTAACAGGACCCTGCGAGAGGGCTCCGAGCAGAGCGCGCTGTCGATGCGCGTTCGGTAGAGGCTCAAACGAGCTGTGTGGTACCAACTCGACTACACGTTCCTGAACCGGTGAGACGCTGGGTGGCTTAAGTCTCCAAGAATCGCCGTCCCGGATGGCCGTCGGAATACTTCCCGGAGGCAGCAGCAGGCGTATAGCGTCGGACAAAGGCGCTAGATACTCTTCGGCGATCCAGAGCGCGATATTCGCTGAGACTGCGTCGAAGCGCGGAGGACCGATTACCGCAAGCACGGGTTTACGCTCAGGAATCTTGCTCGTCGTACTGATTCCGATGACGTGGCCTAGCGCACGACGACTGCCGAACTCGACGAGCACGGGGGCACCGACATCCACACGGGCGTAAAGGTCATCCGGGATGTCGTAGTCGAAGGCCGAGGAGAGCTTCTTGGCGGGTATGTCGACGACCACTTGGGCGACGTGCACAGCGATCCCCTCGCCGATTGCGGGAAGGAACGCTCACAGCATACAGAAGGCCACCGACATACGTGGCGGCCTTCTTGAGCCTGGAAGCGATAATCAGTCGTTGAGACCCGCTGCCGCAGCAAGGTCTACAGCCCTGTCCGTCCTTTCCCAGGTGAAGTCCTTGTCGTTGCGTCCGAAATGACCGTAGGCTGCAGTCTTGCGGTATATGGGGCGTCTCAGATCGAGATCGCGGATGATGGCTCCCGGCCGCAAGTCGAAAACCTCGGCGATCGCGGTCTCGATGGCGCCAAGAGCGACCTTCTCGGTACCGAAGGTTTCAACGAATACCGAGAGAGGGTGGGCCATCCCAATCGCGTAGGCCAACTGTATCTCGCATCGATCTGCTAGACCCGCCGCGACCACGGTCTTGGCGACCCATCGAGCGGCATAGGTGGCCGAGCGATCGACCTTTGTGCAGTCCTTGCCCGAGAAAGCACCGCCGCCGTGGCGACCCATGCCGCCATAAGTATCGACGATTATCTTGCGGCCGGTCAGTCCAGTGTCGCCCATAGGGCCGCCGATGACGAAACGCCCGGTGGGATTGACGTATACGTCGGCGTGACCGTACTCGATGCCTTCGAGGTCGAACACCGGCTTGATCACGTGTTCGATAACGTCAGGCTTCATGAGTCCCTCGATGTCGACTCCGTCAGCGTGTTGCGCAGCAATCAGAATCTTCTCGACGGCGATTGGCTTGTCTCCTTGGTAGCGAACAGTAACTTGCGTTTTGCCGTCGGGACGCAGGTAGTCCAGCACGCCAGCCTTCCGCACGGCGGTCAGACGTTCGGCCAGGCGATGGGCAAGGTAGATCGGCATCGGCATGAGCTGGGTGGTCTCTTTGCAGGCGTATCCGAACATCATGCCTTGGTCGCCGGCGCCGACAAGGTCGAGGGGATCGCCGTTGTAACCGTGCTGTACCTCGAAGGACTCGTCGACACCCATCGCGATGTCTGGGCTCTGTTCGTGGATCGTTGTGATGACTCCGCAAGTCTCATGGTCGAAGCCGTATTTGGCTCGTGTGTAGCCTATCTCTTCGACCACGTTGCGTACGATCGCGGGTATCTCGACATAGGCATGAGTGCGGATTTCACCAGAGACTGCGACAAGGCCTGTGGTGACCAAGGTCTCGCATGCGACCCTTACGTACTCCGGATGCGCTTTCGAACCGTCGGGCGATACGAAATCGGACTCGGCCAACTCCGCTTCTCTGGCTATGATCGCGTCAAGCACGGCATCGGATATCTGGTCGCACATCTTGTCGGGATGACCCTCCGTGACTGACTCTGAGGTGAAAGAGTACTCGCGCTCGGACATGAGACCTCCTGTCTTCGTAGCGAACGCCGCTGCATAAGAAAAGCCCCAACCTGGACGGCAAGGGCGCTCACTGGCGCACTCCGTGAAGCCAGCGCGGTATGCCCTCATCTTCCAGGCCGGTAAAACCTGCCGAGACTTGGCACCGTGCGCTCATTTCAGCGTCGGTTGCCGGGGCTTCGCGGGGCTCGGTCCCTCCACCCTCTGCGGTCTTCGCGCGACCGCCTCTTGATGAGCACCGCGACGATAGCACGAAGGCGGCGCTATGAAAAGGACGTGCCGATTCGGAAACAGTTACCATAGTCGGGGTCGAGACGGTCGGCGGAGAACGAGGAGCATCACGTGGCCGAGCGGGTAAGAGTGCGTTTTGCACCCAGTCCGACGGGACAACTACACATCGGCGGGGTCCGTACAGCTATCTACAATTGGGCGTTTGCTCGGCGACACGGAGGATCGTTCGTTCTACGGATAGACGATACTGATGCAGAGCGCTCCACAGAAGCGAACACCCAGGCAATACTCTCATCGCTGAGATGGCTCGGTTTAGACTGGGATGAGGGTCCTGAGATAGGTGGTCTGTCTGGTCCGTATTTCCAAACCAAGCGTCGTGCTTACTACGACGCTGCTCTCGAGCGCCTGCAAACGTCCGATGCGGTCTATCCTTGCTTCTGTTCCGCCGAGGAGCTGGCGCTCAGGCGCGAGACCGAACGTGCGACAGGTGGATTCTCCGGCTACGACCGGAGATGTCGATCGCTCTCGGTCTCTGAAGCGAAGAGCCGTCTGGTCTCCGGCGAGCCACATGCGTGGCGGTTCAAAGTCCCGGACGACCGGGGAGACATCGTGTTCTACGATGAGGTACGTGGAAAGAGCGTGTTTCCTTGCGACGCGATGGACGATTTCGTCATAGTACGCAGCGACGCTACTCCTACGTACAACTTCGCTACAGTGATCGATGACATCGAGATGGCCATCTCCCACATCATACGCGGTGACGATCATCTTCCGAACACGCCGCGACAGATACTTCTGTTCGAAGCGCTGGGAGCGGAATCCCCATCCTTCGCCCACCTGTCCATGATTCTGGGACCGGACGGCAAGCGCCTGTCAAAACGTCACGGCGCGACCTCTGTAGAAGAGTATCGTGATTCGGGATACCTGCCCGAGGCATTGTTGAACTATCTTGCCCTCCTTGGGTGGTCACTCGATGATCGCACTACCATCATCGATAGCTCGACTCTGGTGCAGAACTTCTCGCTTGAGCGTGTTTCCAGCAATCCTGCAGTCTTCGACCCGGAGAAACTGGAGTGGATGAACGGAGTCTACATCCGCGATTTGCCTCCGGAGGATTTCCTCGAGCGGATTACCCCCTACATCGATGCAGCTTTTCAAACCGACATCGCTGCCAGTGCGACTCTTGCCCCCAACGCAGAAGGCCAAAAGGAACGGAACGCATGGTTTCTTCAGCTCGCGCCGCTGATTTCCGAACGCGTGAAGAGGCTCACCGAGGTGGTTCCCTTGGTCGAGTTCCTATTCGTCGATGAGATCGAGATAGAGGAAGAGGCTAGAACCAAGGCACTGCTCAAAGAAGGCTCCCGGGAGACGCTGTTCGCTGCCGCCGACGCGCTTGAAGCGCTTGAGGAGTTCGATACCGAAGCGGTTGAAGGAGCACTTCGCGCCATTCCGGAGCAGGTTGGACTGAAGCCGAAGACAGTCTTCCAAGCGATTCGGGCAGCCGTTTCGGGAAAGCTGGTCAGCCCCCCTCTGTTTGAGTCGATAGCGCTGCTTGGTCGAGAGAGAACTGTTGATCGCATCCGTCGAGCGGCGGCTTCGGTCACGTAATGCGCCTTGCCGAGGGGTCGTAGTTCGCTTGACAGGTCCCGTGGGGCTGGGTAGGATTCCGAACCGCGCCCTGATGGGCGACAGGATCACCGGATGTCGCAATGGGGCGTCGTCTAATGGTAGGACAGCGGATTCTGGTTCCGTAAGTGGGGGTTCGACTCCTCCCGCCCCAGCCATTCGATGCGCCGGGCAAGGCCCGTTAGTCTAGTGGACAAGGACGCCGCCCTCTCAAGGCGGAGATCACGGGTTCGAATCCCGTACGGGCTACCATACCGACATTAAGGAACGCCTTTTCGGGCGTTCCTTTTGCAAGCTCTGTGGAGCTTGGAGAGCGATAGCAAAGCTTTCACCTGATAAACTAGATATGGAGTGGGCTGGATGGTCGCGCGGATCTGTGTGATCCGTGAGGAAAGTCCGGACTCCAAAGGGCAGGGTGCCTGCTAACGGCAGGGCGGGGCGACCCGACGGAAAGTGCCACAGAAAAGAAGACCCCCTGGTCATGATGGACCAGGGGAAAGCTGAAACGGTGCGGTAAGAGCGCACCAGCGTTGCGGTAACGCAGCGGCTTGGCAAACCCCACCCGGAGCAAGAGCGAATAGGAGCGATCAAGGTCGGCCCGGCCGTCGCTCGGGTTAGCTCGCTTGAGGCTGTGGGCGACTGCAACCCCAGATAGATGATCATCCACGACAGAATCCGGCTTACAGGCCCACTCCACCCTGTACATCCGACGAAGGAGACCACGCGAGCGGTCTCCTTCTTGCTTGTAGTGGCGATTCTCACGAAGATAGGGATAGCTCAACATGCGGCAGCGGCGCCCGCAGCGTTGTTGATACGGTTTCTAGAGATTTAGACGGACTTCCACTGGAAGGATCCGCAGGATGCAGGATCACTTTCCCCGCGTTTCGGACACGTATCCAGATAGACACAATCTTCACAGCTGAGTTCGGCGAGGTCCGAACCTCCGGCCTCGTACGTCCTATCGGGTTCGATCGGCTTGTCAGCGGGGACAGGCATAGAGTCGTTGCTAACTGTGGATGAAGTGTCGTTTGACAGCTTCAGATCCTCCAAAGGGGTGTCGGCGACGACCTCCGGTGTCTCTGGGAAAGATGTGGGCATCTCTGGCTCCGCGAGAGCGGAAGGCTCTTCGAGATTCGAATCCGCGACCTCAGGAATATCAGACAACGTCGGCTCGTCGGGAGTGACAGGCTCGTCCACTGAAGGTGGCTCGACGGATACAGGCTCGTCCACGGATGCGGGCTCGGCCACGGCAGGTGGCGGAGGTGGCGGTGGCTCCGATTCGAGTTCTGGATCTACGAACGACGCGGGTGATTCCGGTTCCGGTCGATCCTCAGGCTCAGATTCGATTTCTGTTGACGGAAGATCCCACGGCCAGGACTCGCTGGGAACCTCGGGTTCGGACTCAATAGCAGGTATCGGCTGAGAGATAGATTCAGGTTCCGGAAGAGGCTCAGACAGGACGGCCTCGTCAGACTCAAGAGTGGCAGCTGAGGCGTTTTTCTTGGGAAGAGGCTGCTGTGCTGCAACTTCGTCATCTCCCATAAGCTTCTCATCAATGTCCTGGCCGGAGATAGCCTCGATGGTCTCGAGCTCTAAGCTCTCGGACTCCGGCTCTTCGGTCTCGAGCTCCGGCTCTTCGGCCTGCGACTCTGCGTTTTCGGTATCCGGTTCAGGGCTCTGAAGTTCCGAATGTAAGCTTTCGAGCTCGGATTCCGACTCCGTGCCCACGGGTTCTGACTCGGTGAACTCAGGCTCCGTGCTCTCGGGTTCCGGCTCGGTGAACTCAGGCTCCGTGCTCTCGGATCCAGGGATGTCAACAACAGGCGCCTCCCAGACCGCGGCACTCTCCGCATCGAGTATCTCTTCGGAGAATTGGGGTCCGACAGCAGATGTGCGAGGCACGATCAGGACAGGTGTGCCGGAGTCAAGGTCTAAGACGAAGATCTCTTCGGCAGTGACGGCATCGGGCAAGGCTGAAAGGCGCGACAGCTCTGCCAGAGCCTCATGCCGGGTGGGAAAGAGCGCAGGCACGATAAGCCGTACCTCGTCCTCATCGCGTCCCAATAGGAAGAAGCCCATCGCTCGCACCTCGAATCATCTCTGTACGAATACGATTCGTTCGCCCCTTATGCTAGAACCCATGGTCTCACGGGGCAACCGTTAGGGCTTTCTGAGTCTGCCTGAGCACAGAGTGGCAGATTCAGAGATCAGGTTCGGTGACGCCGCTCACACTCGCTGGTCTCTCAAGAACGTCAGCCGGCGGATGTTCTCACGGTCCTTGTACGGGATTTCACCCGGCATTTCCATCACTGCTGGCACGCCTTCTAGCTTCGGATGACGGACCATGGCAGCGAAGGCATCCAGACCGAGGGTTCCGTCTCCAATCCATGCATGCCGGTCGCGATGGGATCCTCGCTCGTACACACAGTCGTTGGCGTGGACAAGTCGCAATGCCTTACTGCCGCATCGATTCTCGATTTCGTTGAGGACGATGCTCCACCGATGCTCATCGCTAAGATCGATGCCTGAGGCGTGTGCATGACATGTATCGAAGCAGACGCCTAAGAGGCGGGAATCTTCCTCAGCTCGGTCGATCACGGCGGCGAGCTCGCCTATCGTTCGACCATAGGCGTTTCCACTGCCTGCGGTGTTCTCCAGCAGAAGCATGGTCGGCGAGTCCGACTGCGTGCCTGCTAGGTCGAACGCGGCTTGAACAGCCGAGGCGATACGGTCTGCAGCTGACTCTGGGTTTCCAAACGGATCGGTCCCGAGATGAGTGGCTACCCCATCGGCAAAAAGGAGGCGGGCACGCGCTATCTCGTCGGCCAGTGCGGCGATGGATCGCTCGCGAAGTATCTCATCAGGTGTGGCCAGGTTGATCAAGTATGCGGTATGGGTGAAAGCAGCCCGAATTCCTGCAGCGAGGCGGTGTTCCAGAAACGGCTTACCTGCTTCGGGATTCGCCGGAGGGCCTTCCCATCGGCGAGGGCTCTTCGCGAAGAACTGCATGGACTCGCATCCGACCGAGGCGGCATAGTCGACAGCGGCAGCAAGGCCGTTCGCGACGGAGACGTGCGCGCCGATAAGCAAGATGCTCCTTTCAACGCCGGTTTCTGCGTAGATCGGGTCTGCTGAGCATTCTACGCGAGAAGTGACCATCCACAGCGGCGACGGTTAAACTCGATGAGATATGAAAGAGGGCTCTACACTATGGAAAGGACGTGCGATCCTGCACGTCGACATGGATGCCTTCTTCGCTTCGGTGGAGCAGTTGGACCATCCGGAGTGGAGAGGGCTGCCTGTGATCGTCGGCGGCGATCCTGCAAGGCGCGGAGTCGTTTCAGCAGCCTCCTACGAGGCGCGGCGCTTCGGAGTCCGATCCGCGATGCCTTCTATGCGAGCGGCCGCGCTATGTCCTCAAGCTGTCTGGGCTCGTCCTCGTAGAGAACGGTACCGTGAGGTCTCTCAAGAAGTACGTAAAATCCTCGCCGAGGAGACTCCGCACGTGCAGCCCTGCTCGATAGACGAAGCCTATCTCGATGTCACTCCTGGATCACATGCATATGAGGATCCAGGAGTTGTCGCTCGGCGTATCCAGGAACGTGTGGACGCCATAGGAATCACGTGCTCTGTGGGGGTAGCGACTTCGAAGACAGTGGCGAAGATTGCTTCCGACAGAAACAAGCCACACGGCTTGACAGTGGTATATCCGGGTGAAGAAAGGGACTTTCTCTCCCCCCTTCCCGTGTCCCTGATGCCTGGAATCGGTTCGATCGGTGCTGGGCGTCTGGAACGATTCGGCGTCACGACCCTGGGTATGCTGGCCGACTTGGATGCAGAGACCGCACGAGAAGTGCTCGGGTCTCACGGAGAGGATCTCATCAAACGAGCTAGAGGAATCGACGAGCGGCCCGTAAGGGATACCAGACCCGTGAAGTCCGTGTCGAACGAAATGACCTTCGGCACCGATGCACACAGTGTCGACGAGGTGAAGACGGCCATGTCAGCTCTGAGCGCGAAGGTGGCCGGGCGCTTGAGACGAAAGGGGATCTCCGGACGGACCGTGACTGTGAAAGTGAGGTATGGTGATTTCACGACACGTACCGTCCGATGTACGATGCCAAGGCCTACAGATACGCGTGAAGCCATCCTGGACGTCGCGCTGCAGCTGCTCGATTCGATATGGTCTCCCGGTGTCGGCATCCGCTTGCTTGGGGTGGGCGTGAGCGGCTTCGAAGAGCGTGCGGTACAGATGGATCTTCTCGAAGCCGATCCAGAGGATTCGCAGCACCGCGGGCGCAGGCGTCTGGCGATGAGCGTCGATGAGGTATGCGAGCGGTTCGGAGACAACGCGATAGGATATGGAGTATCGTTTACGCGCGACGCTGACGAACTGCCCGACCGGGCTGACGACACGGAGAACGGGGGGACGTAGTGAGCAGGTTCGCACGGGGGGCTGCGTTACTTTCGGCATGCATCATAGGCCTCCAATTCACTGCGGCATGTGCGCCGTCCAGGACGCCATCTTCTCACTTTCCTCCACCCACACAAGTCGATGAACCCGGTGTCTACGAGACTGCCGACGGACGTATGAGGGCTGTCGGTGTGCTCGAGTGGGTCGATCTTGAAGGCGGGTTCTTCGCAGTGGTAGACGTTGCCGAAACCGAGGCTGCGGAGATTCGTGTCGTTGCCGTGATTGCCAACTCCGAAGAGCTGGAAGACGAACTTCTCGCTTCGCGAGGACGTTATGTCGAGGTCTTGGGGGAGGCTTTCGACGGTGTCTCGATTCGGATGGCGGGTCCCGAAATCTTGGCCGAGGAAGTCCGTCCGCTTCTCGACGATTAGCAGGACCGGGATTCCCGAACCAATCGTCAGGAATCCTCCTCAGGAGCTCCTGCTCCACCGAGCGACGGTCCCATAGGTCCGCTCGGCACACCGCGTCTAAGCCTTACTGGCGCCCCCGAAGAGGAGCGCACGACGTACGGCCGGATATCCTCAGCTATTATCGCCGTTCCCTGCTCGGCATTATTCTGCAACCTCCCTTCTACGAGATAACAGCGATGTTTGACGATGGCCTCCCCTGCTCGGCGGAGGGAGTCCTCGAAGACCACGACATCCAAAAGACCGCTGGAATCCTCGAGGGTCAGGAAGCACGTGCGTCTTCCCGAGCGAGTCCGGGGAGTTTGAGCGCGCTCGCGCACTCCGCATACGAGGACACGACTGCGATCGGGCATGCCGGGTAGCTGTTCGGCGAAAGTGATACCGCGGTCAAGCAGGTCTTCTTCGGCGATATCGAGTGGGTGGCATGTGAGCGAAAGTCCTAGCAACTCGAGCTCGGCTGAGAGCCTGCGTGCGGGCGACCAGCCGCTTACATGCGAGAGGTCCTCGGCTGGACGCGTGGGAGCGGGAACTAGCGCTAGCACATCGTCATTGATGCTCTCCTCGCGAGCGATAGCGGTCTTGATCCCCGGTAGGAGCGCCAGCAACTCGTCTCGCGTGGGAGGCCTTCCTCCTTCAGTGATTCCAAGACCATCGAGAGCTCCGATGCTTATCAGGCTCTCGGCAGGGGCTGGCTCCGCATTCGTACGGCGCAGGAAGTCTGCAAGATCGCGAAAGGGACGGATCTTGCGCTCCGCCTCGATAGTGTCGAGCAGACGGCTGGGCATCGCGTATACATCCCGCAAGCCCACAAGGATCGCCCGCCCATCTTCTCTTACTGTGTAGCGTATAGCGGAGGTATTGACGTGAGGAGACAGAAGATCGATGCCGTGCCGCCTTGCGTCGTTTGCGACGAGTCTAGGCGTGTAGAATCCCATAGGCTGGTTGTTCAGGATGGCCGCAGCGAACTCAGCCGGGAAGTATGTGCGCAGCCAGGCGCTGGCGTAGGAGATCTTAGCAAAACAAGCCGCATGAGCTTTGTTGAAGCCGTAGGCCGCAAAGCCTTTCAGCTGCCGGAAGACCTCCTCGGCGACTTCTGGGTCTACTCCTCGTTCGATCGCCCGCTCCAAGAAGTAGGCACGTATTCGGCTCATGTCTGCGCGGCTTCGACCTCTGGTCATCGCTCGGCGCAGTGAGTCAGCTTCTGCGAGATCGAACCCAGCGACGGCCTGTGCTACTAGAAGTACCTGCTCTTGGTAGACGATAACCCCGTAGGAGTCTGAGAGTGACTCGGCCATCGCAGGATGAGGCACGCTCACATCCTCCAAACCATGACGCCGACGGATGAACGGAGCTATCATCTCGGCTTCGAGTGGCCCGGGACGAAACAGAGATATCGCCGCGATGATGTCTTCGAAGCACCTCGCGCGAAGTCGCGTGTTGAGGTTGCGTTGACCGCTCGACTCTAGCTGGAAGACCCCCACGGTATCAGCGCGAGCTATGGTGTCATACACCTGTTGATCGTCGGGTGTTAAGTCGAACGGCTCCGGCACGGCTTCTTTTCCTACTCGGCTGCGTGCAAGGTGGAGCGTCTCGGTTATCGCCGAGTGCATTCGCAGGCCTAGTATGTCCATCTTGACGAGTCCGAGAGCTTCGATGTCATCCTTGTCATACTGCGAGACCACGACGCCCTTGGCTGCCCACTGCAGCGGCGTCCATGTGTCGACGGGCTCTCGTGTGATGATGAATCCTCCTAGGTGCGTACCTAGGTGCATGGGACAGGCATCGAGTCTCTCGGCAAGCTCCACCAAAGTCTCATGCCGTTCTTCCTTAAGCGGATGGCTCGCGCACTCGGGATAGGTCTCGAGGACCTCACGGAGTCGGCTGGCTGACGCCCACGGCAGGTGTCTTGAGAGCGCGTTGACCTCACCGATCGGATACCCGAAAGCTCTTGCTACGGTTCGAACGGCAGAGCGGGCGGTCATCGTGTTCACGGTAGCGACCATTGCTACGTGCCCGGAGCCGAACCTCTGGTAGATGAAGTCGACGACTTCATCACGACGGGTGGAGTCGAAGTCGATGTCTATGTCGGGCATCTGCCGCCGAGCTGGATTCAAGAACCGTTCGAAGAGCAGTTCGTGCTCTATCGGATCGGCATCACTCATGCCGAGTACATAGGAAACGATCGAATCCCCCGCACTTCCTCGGCCCGAACAGCGTATTCCTTTTCCTCTGGCGTAATCCACGATCTCTTTGACCACGAGGAAGTAGTCGGAGAACCCCAATTCATCAATGATGCCGAGTTCGTGCTGCAAACGTGCGAACGCTGCTGGACTCACGGGACGATATCGCTTCTCGAGCCCGTGCCATGCAGCTTTAGAGAGGACCGAGTAGGGCGTCTCACCGGATGGGATATCCGCTGACGGGAAGTGAAAAGACCCGAGTCCGAGATCTAGATCGCAACGCTCGGCAATTTCGAGAGTGGCATCGCACGCCTGCGGCAACGAGGCGAACATACGCCGCATCTCAGTTGCAGGCTTGAGCCACAGTTCGGCGTTGGGGCGTCGATAAGGACCGGGAAGGCCCATACCTGCCGAAGCGGCTGCAAGCAAATCGTGTATTCGATAGTCTTCGGGATTCACATAGTGGACGTTGTTGCTAGCGACCGTGGGCAACCCGCATGACTCGGCGAGCGAGGCGAGCGAGGCGATGTAGCGCGGGCTTTCGGGGGTCAACAGGTTCATGAGTTCGATGTAGAAACTCCCGGGCTTGAAACAATCGGCGAGTCGCATGAGGGCAGCTCGAGCACGCGCAAGAGAGCCAGCCAAGACTGCCGATCCCACCTCGCCGTTCGGGCAGCCACTCAAACCGACCAGACCCTCTGAGCACTCAGCGAGATCTTCTAGGCTCACCACGCTCGACGTCTCAGCAGAACGTATATGAGTCCGTGAGATGAGGCGGCACAGATTGCGATAGCCCGTCAGGTTCTCGGCGAGTAATGTGAGGTGGAATCCTATGCCGGCAGCTCGGCCGAAACCCACGCTTGCGGGCAGTGTTAGGGGCTCTCGCGCAGCCCGAGTGCCCTCTTTAGCGTCCAAACCGGCTGTCGCAAGCACTATCTCAGCACCGATCACAGGGTGGACGCCGGCTTTCAGTGCCGCTTTGTAGAAACGCAGCGCTCCATAAAGACCCTGGTGATCGGTGAGCGCTACAGCTTCCATACCGAGTTCGACGCAACGGGTGATGATCTCTTCGATGTTCGCGGCGCCATCACCGAAGCTGAAAGTGGAGTGTGTGTGTAGATGCATGAAGGAGGCGTCCATCGGAGCTGTGCTAGTCCTGTATGCCGAGGAGAAGCCATCTCCCGTTCAGCCGATCGAACGCCAGGTCGTACGGGCCCCCTTCGCGCGTCAAAACGCGCCAGCAGCGACGGCTTATGTGCTGCACGGGATCCCACCACGCGTACTCGACGGCCCAACTCTGGACTATCGAATCCACATGATATGTTCGCCTGCCTCTGACGAACGTCACCGGACGCCGTTCGTTCACTTCCCAATTGACGAATATCGCTTCACGGACCCGACGGCCTACTCCCGCGTCACCTGGATAGTCGAGTTCGGAAGCTCGAAATATCCACGTCGTGCCCAGGAGATCGAGAACGACGAGGCGACGCTCCTCGACAGGCTCGAACAGATCGAGTGTCCGGGCGCCCAGAATGGGTCGATATCGTTTGATCGCGACATTGCGGCCCACGGAAGACCCTTCGCCGTAGAACGGATCCCGTCATAGGCATGGCCTCTTGAGAATGCAACGGGAAACAGAGTATATCGAACATATGTTCGATATACAAACGGGGTCTTCTAGCTAGAAAACGTCATACCGCAAGGACAGCTCAGGATTCGTTCTGATCGCCTTTTTCGACCAAGACCCGTTCTGCGACGTCTCGAGCAATCGCGTATTTCGAGCCTTTGACCTCGATGAGCAAGGGGCCCTCGAACGGAGCCGATTCGCACACCTTGACCTCGGTACCAGGATACATACCGAGAGAGCCAAGGTAATTCAGGATTTCTTCGTTATCCTCGGCCACCTGGAGGATAGTCGACCGCATACCGCTGGCAAGTTGGGATAAGGAGACTCCTTCGATTGCCACTATCTCGCCTCTGGCCGTAGGAATGGGATGGCCGTGTGGGCATACCGATGGATTATCCAAGAAATCCTCGAGTGCTTCGATCACCCTGGGCGAGAGTGCATGCTCGAGACGACAGGCGTCCTCATGGGCGTCTTCCCACGGGATACCGAGGACATCCACGAGTAAGCGCTCGGCGACACGATGACGCCGGATTATGTCTACAGCAAGGGCACGGCCCTCTTCGGTAAGAATCACATCGCTGTCATCGCGAATTACGAATCCTCGAGACTCCAGACGTTTCAGAGTGGCGGTTACCGTAGGCCCTGCAACTCCGAGAGCGTGAGCTATGGGCGTCGGTTTGACGACCCCTTGTTCAGAGAGCTTGTAGATGATCTCCAGGTATTCCTCGAGCGTGGCTGAAGGCACGTGAAATCTCCTAGAATCAAAGGTTTTGAACTTGTGAAGCCGTGTGGCCAGTCTACCTGTGGGGCGGCAAGTCAACAAGGCGAGTTGATTCTCCTGCCTCTTCGGAGTGTTCCTCGGCAGAATACCGTAGAACCGCTTCTGGTTGCCGTTCGGACTTCGAAAGCGACCGTTCGGCGCATACTCGAGAATTTCTCGAAAAGGCTATTGACCCCCCTTCCGCCTACGTGTAATGTCACAGTTGTCCCGAGAAGTCGGACCTGGCGAGCACCGAAAGGCCGCGTACCAGTAGCCGCCGACGGGGAGCTGTGAGAGAAGGCGCGACGCGAGTTGGCCGGATCGATCGGAGCCCCAACGGAAGGAAATGGGAAGCGGTTGAGTATGGTAAGACGCGGGCGAGGTTTCTCGGGACACTTCTATGTCCCTGGGGATATCTTCTTTGGTTCCGCGAGAAACCCGTAGTACGGGAGACTGCTCCCGTCTCATGGATGATAGGTTATCCGCGCAACCGGTGATTCCCAGACCGCCACCTCGGTTACGCGCACCTCCGCACCGACCTTTTCGTCGAGCTTCTCGAATACGACACGCGCAAGGTTTTCTGCTGTCGGATTGAGAGAATCGAAGGGCGGAACCTCGTTTAGAAACGCGTGATCCAAAGGCTCGAGGACTGCTGCAAGATCGTCTTTGAGGCGCTTGAAGTCGTAGACGATTCCGATGTCATCGAGCTCTTCCCCGGAGACAGTGGCCTCGACGTCCCACGTGTGCCCATGGAGCTCACGGCACTCCCCGGGATACCCGTGCAGAGCATGGGCGGCGTCGAAATGACTTTTCACTCTCAGCTCATACATGGCACTTCCTCAGAAGAGTGGGCGTTGCGTGAAGGAACGCTCGTTCGGCACCTCTCGATCCCCCACTGCCGAACGCGTGTCCATGGCCTCGTTCGCCAAGCGATCGGCGTCGGCGTTCTCCTCTCGTGGAATATGGACGAAACGCACTTCATCGAAACGGTCGATGTGAGATTGCGCCTGGACGAAGAGAGGTCTCAATCCCTCGTTCTTCACTCGGTAGATTCCGGTCATCTGACGTACGATAAGCTCGCTGTCCATGCGTATCTCGACTGCGCGACAGCCACGTGCCAGCGCCACCTGCAGTCCCCACACAAGCGCATCGTACTCGGCGAAGTTGTTGGTCGCCTCACCTAGATATCTCCCTGCAGAACAGATGACCGAGCCGTCAGAGCTGGATAGGACGAATGCAGCACCTGCGGGTCCGGGATTGCCTCGAGACCCGCCATCGGTGTTGAGAACACACCAGTCGAAGTCAGTCTGGGACATCGACGCCCCTCACCACGAGTAGGCGACGGCAGCTAGGACACACTGCGATATCCGGACCTTCACGCAGATCGCGCAGACGTTCAATCGGTAGTTCCACTCGGCAAGCGGTACACGCGGACTGGCGAAGCCTTGCAGCTCCGATACCGCCTTTTGCCTCGCGAATCCTCTCGTAGCGTTGGAGTAGTTCGTCATCGAGTTCTGCGACGATGGAAGTCCTTCGGGCTTTGCTCTCCTCGAGAGTGGTCTGGACCTGGCCGCCCTTTTCGCGAAAACGCTCGATCAACGAGACTTCGTCGTCAGTGAGCTTCTGAAGTGCAGCGTCTATCTTGTTCAGTTGAAGCCCGGCTTTTTCCATTCGCTCCATCACCCCGAGGGTATCGGTGTCCAGCTTGTCCTTTCTGCGTCGAAGCGCATCGATCTCACGTGAGAAATTGTGAACCTCCTTCGGATTGGTGACCTTACCCGAGTCTAGCGTGGCTTGTACGCTAGCGATTTTCTCGTCGATGGATGAGACCTCGTCGTTGTTCGCGGCTATCGTACGCTCAAGGCGGTTGACGAGGAGTTCGGCTCTAGTCTTGAGTTCGCCGACCTCGACGCTCTTGCGACGAGTTTCGAGGATGGTGCGCTTTTCCGGCAGCTCATCCAGTTGCTTCTCGGCCCGGTGTATCTCTAGATCGCATTCCTGTAATTCGAGCAGTGCGGAAGGTGCGTCCATCATTCTCCTTCTCAGGGAGTCCACCAGGCAGTCGTTGGGCTGTCGATTGCTACGCGATCGGGATCTAGCCCGGGTGTAGCAGACACAGCCTCGGCAAGCACAGGTACCAAAGGCCACTCGGAGACATCGTGACCAATCTCGATTATTGCAAGTCCTTCTGAGGTGGCGGCCAGTGCGTCATGATACCGCACCTCCCCTGCCAGAAGGACGTCGGCATCGGAGTGGATGGTGACGGATACGAGCGAGCCAGCCGATCCCGTTGCAGTGGCGATGACGCTGACATGCGTGTCCGGCGAGCCCCACACTCTGGGAGTGATGCCGAAGGCCTTGGCCGCCTTGTCGGCCAAGGCGCCCAGATCGGTCGAGGCTTGCAGCGCCGAGATACGTCCCATACGGGCGGCCCCGCGTGCTAGTCGGTGATCCGAGATCGTTATGAGCGGTTCTTCGTAAGGATGGGCTGACCGCGCGGCAGCGACGACCTGATCCACCGCCTCGGGCGGGGCGACCATCTCTAGACGTACCTCAGAAGCGGTCGAAGGTTGGCCGGGAGAGCCGATGGACGGAGCAGCGTCTGGGGCTGGGATGAAAGAACCTGTGCCGGACGCAGCGAAGGAGCAAGCACGGTACTCTCCGATACGGCCGGCTCCAGCAACACTCATGGCGGCGGCGACTTCACGCTCGTTGTCCTGCGGGAGATAGACCGTCACGATGCAGAGCGCTAAGTGTGAGTCTTCAAGTGGTACTCCAGGCTCCAGTCCAAGCATGCGTGGCAGGACTTCACCCGCTGCAGGAGAACGGTCGAGATTCGTGTGGGCGGCGATGAGTGCGACGCCCCTTTCCACGGCGGCAAAGGCGATCCCGGCAGAACGCGGAGTGATCCGTTGAGGAGGCCGGAGGAAGGCCGGGTGGTGGGTGACCAAAACGTTGGCTCCTGACTGAATCGTACGCGCTAGCGTCTGAGGCGTAAGGTCGAGGCTCACAAGGACCCCGTCGACGCCACTGTTCGGATCGCCGACAAGGAGCCCGACATTGTCCCATTCATCGGCCCAGTGAAACGGGAAAGCATCATCGATGGCGTTGAGCATGTCTCTTACGCACACGTTCATAGGGAGACCTTTCTCATTTCACGCTCTTCGAAATAGACTACTTGGCCATAACCGGCAGCCACAAGCGATTCGATAGCGCGGTCGAGCCCGAAGCCAACCTCTGAGGGCTTGTGGGCATCCGATCCTGTAGTGGCAGGCACGCCCGAGCGAGCGAAGGCAGCTAGTAGTTCGTCGGATGGATAGAGTTCGGCACAGGGCTTGCGTAGCCCGGCTGAGGAAACTTCGATGGCGACACCGGTGTCTGCGATAGCGCCAGCGACATCGGCATACAGCTTGGTCATATCTCCAGGAGGACGGAAGCCGAACTTCTTGACCAGGTCTGGATGAGCCATCACGTCGAAGTGGCCACTACTCGCTGCGCGTGTGAACGCCGAGAAGTAGGATTGCCATACATCGGTCACATCTCTACCGGACCACTCGTCGATCTTCTCGGGGTCGTCGAAGGTCCATTCATCTAGGAAGTGGACCGCGCCCATGACGACATCGAATGGGTGCTTCGATATGGAGTCCGCAACCTGTGTGATGTGTTCGGGAATCCAATCGGCCTCGATGCCAAGGAGCACCCGGGTCTTGGTGATGCTTCCGGCTACCGATCGGACTTCGGCGACATAGTCGGATAGCTCGCCGGGTCGCATCGAATAGACCCCAAGAGGATCGTAACCGTCCGGTAGAGGGTGATGCTCCGTTATTCCTAAGACATCCACCCCTGCGGCTATTGCCGCATAAGCGTATTCCAGTGCAGAGCCTTCAGCGTGACCGCAGCGGTAGGTATGAGTATGCATGTCGATCAGCATGACTTCGCCTCCATGACGACTCCGCCTCCGACAACCCTGTCTTCGTCGTAGCATACGACAGCCTGTCCAGGAGCTACGCCATCGACCAGTTCGACGAAATGCACTGTCAGTTGATCCGGCTCCGGGACGACTCTGGCCGGTACTGGTTTCGCTCTGTATCTCACCATTGCGGATACCTCGCGTTCGCCGCCACGCCAGACGGGATTCCCCGCGACGATTCGGACGGCACCTCGCGGGCGGTCAGATGTGACGACCAAAGTGTCGCGTTCAGGACGTATCTCGGCTATGTACCAAGGACCCCCGGAAAGTCCGAGACCTTTGCGTTGACCGACAGTGTAGTGCACTATGCCGCGATGGGTTCCGAGGGGCTGTCCGTCCGCATCCACGATCGGACCTGCCCGCCCTGAGGCAGGAGCTCGAGCCTCGACGAACGAGCCGACGTCGGACGGGATGAAACACACCTCCTGGCTTTCTGGACGAGTCGCACTGGGTAGCCTGAGGCGACTCGCCTCAGCCCGGACTTCGTCCTTGGAGAGATTTCCGAGTGGGAACATGACATGGCGCAGAAGCTCAGGCACCAAGCGATAGAGGAAATAGGACTGGTCTTTGGCCGTGTCTTTCCCTCGGGCAAGCCAAAACTCCTCATCGGGGCCGACAAAGACTCTCGCGTAGTGCCCCGTGGCGAGATACTCTGCCTCATGAGCCCGTGCCTTGGCCAGCAATTCGCCGAACTTGATCTTCATGTTGCACTCGATGCATGGATTCGGTGTCAGGCCAGCAGCATAGGAATCAACGAACGGCGCGATCACTTGGCGCTCGAAGACATCGCGCATGTTGAGGGTGTGGTGAGGGATATCGAGCCGTTCGCAGACGCGACTGGCCGCTTGGATCGCATCTGCAGAGCAGCAAGTGTCGTCACGCTGCCCTTCCGGAAGCAACTGCAGCGTCACACCGGTGACTTCGTGACCTTGTTCTACGAGTTGAGCGGCAGCGACTGAGGAGTCGACACCGCCACTCATGGCTATCCAGACGCGAGCCATCTCGTCTGCTAGTCGTTCTCGATCTCACACGCATCATCGTAGTCTGCGGCGTGCGGATCGAAGTCGGGATCATCATGGGCGATAGTGCCAGCAGCGATAGGCTGACGGCCGTTCCTTACCAGGTAGTCATCGACGGCCTTCTTCAGCCCGTCGGTAGCCAGCAAACTGCAGTGCATCTTGGCTGGAGGAAGGCCGCCAAGTTCATCGGCAACTTGCTTCTTGGTTATCGAGACAGCCTGGGTGAGAGACATCCCACGTGCTATCTCCGTGACGACTGACGATGTGGCTATGGCCGCACCACAACCGAGAGTCTGGAACCTGATGTCTTCTATGATGTCGTCGGCGACCTTGATCGATATCTTCATAACGTCGCCACAGACCGGGTTGCCCACCTCGCCGACGCCGTCAGCGTCATCTATCATCCCGACATTGCGTGGATTGTTGAAGTGGTCCATGACTTTGTCGCTGTAGAGCACGAGCCTCTCCTACTCTTCTGAAGAAGGTTTCTTGCCAGCTTGAAACATCTATCCCGCCGAGGAACCGAACATCTTAGCGTACAGAGGGGACATCGCCCGGAGCTTCTGTACTATCGGAGGAAACACGTCAAGGAAGTAGTCGACGTCCTCGACAGTGGTAAAGCGACCCAAAGAGATACGCAAAGATCCGTGGGCGAGCTCTGGAGGACAGCCGATCGAAAGCAGCACATGACTGGGTTCGAGGCTTCCTGAAGAACATGCGGAACCGGTAGAAACGGCGATGCCTTTCGCATCCAGCTGCAGCAACATCGCCTCCCCTTCCACCCCTTTGATTATCAGGTGAGCGAGGTTAGGGAGCTTCTCGGGATGCATCGCGCTTTGCTCGGTGTTCTCGATGGTGGTGAGGATGCTTCTGGTCACGTGGTCCCTGAGTTCAGTCAATCGTGAGGTCTCTGCGGGCAGTTCTTCGACCGCTATCTCTAGCGCTTTGACGAAACCTGCTGCGCCAGCAACGTTCTGAGTGCCGGAACGCTTCTTGAATTCCTGTCCGCCGCCGCGCAGCTGAGGAGCGAAAGGAGTGCCTCGTTTCAGGTAAAGCGCTCCCACACCCTTCGGCCCGTATACCTTGTGAGCAGAAAAAGATGCAGCGTCCACCCCTAGACCGGCAAGATTCAGAGGCACCTTTCCAAGGGTCTGCGCAGCATCGGTGTGGAAGAGCGCGCCACCTTCGTGGGCGACGGCTGCAAGTTCACTTACCGGCTGCACGGTACCGATCTCGTTATTGGCGTGCATCACCGAGACTAAGACGGTGGTCTTCTTCAGCGCAGCTGCAAGGTCATCGGGATGTACGAAGCCTTCATTGCGGGGTGGGAGATACGTGACTTCGTAGCCGAGCTTCGCGAGATGATGCGCTGGGTCCAAAACCGCATGGTGCTCGAATGCGGACACCACTACATGACCACCTTCGGGTCTCGCCCTAGTGGTTATCCCGATCAGGGCAGCGTTGTCGGACTCGGTACCTCCACTAGTGAAGATGATTTCGTTGGGGTGTTTCGCCCCTACCAGTCTTGCGAACTCTTCGCGAGCGGTCTCAAGTGTGGTGTAGGCATCACGTCCGATTTGGTACAGGCTGTTCGGATTCCCCCATCTATCTTTGAGAAGGGATACCATCAGGTCGACCACACGGTCGTCGACAGGTGTAGTGGCTGCGTAGTCGAGGTAGATACGTCTTTCGTTCACGGCTTTCGCCTTTCTGATCACTTGTCACACGTTGGTGCCGGACTCATTCAGTGCTTCCTGCTTTCGGGCAAGTGAGTGCAGGGTGGTGGATACGAAGACTTCACGTGCGGCAGCCGTCGCGCTTTCCCAAACGTCAGCAGCAGCACAGCCGTCTCCCCTTCCACAGCGGGCGACACGCTCGCTGTCGCATATCACTGGCCTTAGAGGTCCCTCAAGGGCTTCGACGATATCCAGAACCGTGATATCAGTAGCGAGCCGATTTAGCGTGAAACCGCCTCTAGCACCGCGTACGGCGCTGACTAGACCAGACCGCCGAAGCGCGACGAAGAGCTGTTCGAGGTACTTCGGAGGTATTTGTTGGACCTGGGAGATCTCCCGGGCACTGACCGGTTCTCCACTTGAACGGCATGCGAGTTCGATCATCGCGAGCAATCCGTATTCGCTCTTTGCGGTAAGACGCACTGTGCCCGACTGCTCCTCAGATAATCCTGACCATATTAGTATGATTTCAGCAAGATAGCCCTCGGCCGGCGTGGATGTCAAGCAGAGGTTCCGAACGGACTGCGGCTCGATACCCTAACGGCCGTGCACTCAGTCGTGAGCAGCAGCACGTATGATCGCCAACACCTCGCCCACGTCGGCATTGGCTATGGGCGTGAGCAGAACGAGAGCGCGGGAATGGTCGATCACGCCTGCATTTAGAAGAGAGCGGATCGCCTCAAGATTCTCTAGGGATATGGTACGCACCTGGTCGTAAAGACGACGTTGCCTGATGGCGACCTTGAAGATATCGGCGCTCTGTTGTGAGTCCACGACGAGCAAGCAAGTGGCATCAGGCACACCACCGGCTTCGAGGACACCGGCGACCTTGTCGACCAAGTCGGTCGCAGCAGCATAGGAGAGGTCGTGCTCGACCACGCGTGTAAGAACAGAGACACCCGTTGGCGATTCCCATATCCCCCCTGATTCGACGTCGAAACCGAGCGCCATTGCTATGCTTTCAACCCTGGCGCGAAGCCCCGCTCGACCGGGGCGGTCGGTGGAATCTCCCCCGTGCTGGGAGTCCGGTTCCTCTTCGGTTGGAGATCGCTCGACGGTCTCGGTCGCTCTGCGTACCTGATCGGCGTCTAGGAAGTTACGGATGTCGCTCGCTAGTGCGTCTCCGGCCTCCATCGTCAAGACCTCGGCGATCCGCCGGTTCTTGACTTTCAGTTGCATGCCGAAGAGCTCGAGGACTGTCGTCTCGTCCTCGCCATGCGGCACTTCAGCCCCATTAGTCGTTCCCTCGTGGTGACTCATTTCGCCCCTCCAAACGGTATTGCAATCGAACTTCAACCGTTTGCGCCTTCTCGCATTGTATACGACCGCACGGCAGAAAGCGGATGCCTCTCACTACTCTGCCGAAGCCGTTTATCAAATCGAACAAAGGGTCCCTTGTGAGGGTACTTGCCATCTGCTAGGGTATGACACCCGCCTCGCGAGGCGTGGAGGAGACCAACGGTCCACGGCTGATAGCCACAGGGTGGCGAGAGCCCACTGGACACGGAGGAGGCCCCGGCGTCTGCCGAGGCCTCCTCGTTGTTTTAGCAGGTAGAAAGGTTAATCGAGCGTCTTGTAAAGGTTGGCTGTCTCGATTGCCGCCAGTGCAGCGTCCCATCCTTTGTTTCCTGCTTTGGTGCCGGAACGCTCCACCGCCTGTTCGATGGTGTCGGCCGTTATCACTCCGAACATCACTGGTACTCCAGTTTCGCGATTCGCGTGCCCGATTCCTTTGGCGACCTCGGAGGCGACGTAGTCGAAGTGTGGTGTGCCGCCGCGGATGATGACAGCTAGAGCGACGATCGCATCGTATCTGCCCGTTGCCGCCATCTTGCGCGCCACAGGCGGCATCTCGAATGCGCCAGGGACCCAGGCGACGTCGACGTTCTTCGACTCGACACCGTGACGTTCGAGCGCATCTTTCGCTCCAGAAAGAAGACGGCTGGAGAGCAGTTCGTTGAAGCGGCTGACGACGACTCCGACTCTTAGCCCGGTCCCGATGAGGTTTCCTTCGAACACGCTCATCACAAATCCCTCCTGTTCGGTGACGCATCACTCGGAAGGCACAGAGTGTGCGCCATCTTCTCCCGTTTCGTCCTAAGATATGCGAGGTTCTCCTGACAGGCTGGAACCTCGAGCGGAACCTGCTCGGTTATGGTGAGGCCATGGCCCTCCAAACCGACGATCTTGGTAGGGTTGTTCGTCATCAGGCGCATCGAGGTCAGACCGAGGTCTGCGAGTATCTGTGCACCGATACCGTAGTCACGAAGATCCGGAGCGAAACCGAGAGCCTCGTTCGCCTCGACCGTATCGGCGCCAGCCTCCTGCAGCTCGTAGGCACGAAGCTTGTTGGCCAATCCGATACCTCGGCCTTCGTGTCCTACGATGTAGAGAATGACTCCCCTTCCCTCTTGCTGGACGCGGCACATCGCTTCCTCGAGCTGAGGGCCACAGTCACAGCGAAGGCTTTGGAATACGTCACCTGTCAGGCACTCGGAGTGGACTCGCACCAACACGTCAGAGGCTCCGGCGACGTCACCGGCCACTAAAGCGATGTGCGTCGATGCGTCGACATTCGACGTGTACCCATGGGCGGTGAACTCCCCGTGCTCAGTCGGCAGGTGGATGGTAGAGGTTCGTTCGACCAAGCGCTCGGTCCGACTGCGGTAACCTATGAGATCGGCTACGGTGACCATAAGCAGACCATGCTCGGCAGCGAACGACTCGAGTTCGGCGCGACGGGCCATGGTGCCGTCTTCGTTCATGATCTCGCAGATCACGCCTGCGGGGTAAAGGCCGGCGAGCCGGGCAAGATCTACTGCCGCCTCGGTGTGCCCAGCTCTCTCGAGGACTCCCCCAGGCTTTGCGCGAAGAGGAAAGACATGGCCCGGCATGGAGATGTCGTCAGGACCGGTTTGAGGGGCTATGACGGCAAGCACCGTGGCTGCGCGGTCTGCCGCTGATATCCCGGTCGTGATGCGATGTTTAGCGCCGATCGAGACGTGAAAAGCCGTTGCGTGCTCGGACGTGTTGGTCTGAGTCATAGGAGGTATCCGAAGCTCGTCGAGACGTTCTCCCGTCAGCGGCAAACAGATGAGTCCTCGCCCGTAGGTCGCCATGAAGTTCACGGTGTCGGGAGTCGTCTTCTCCGCGGCTATGACGAGGTCTCCCTCGTTCTCGCGGTCTTCGTCGTCTACGACGATTACCATGCGCCCCGAAGCAATCTCGGCTAGAGCGTCGTCGATACTGGCGAAGACAGATCGCTCCTTGGGGTAAGACACCGGTATCAGCCTCCGTCGGTGAGATCGCGTAGCATCTCGCCGAGCCCTCGGCGTCCCGGGCGCAAGGACACATCGTCGTCCATCGCGTAGAGCTCTACGAAACGTCTCACGTACTTGGCCATCGTGTCGACCTCGATGTTGACTTTGGCGCCTACTGGCTTATCCCCCAGCGTGGTGGTCGTCTCCGTATGAGGAATCACGGAGGCGGCGAAGGAGTCCGCATGTGTCTGAGCTACAGTCAACGATATCCCGTCCACAGCGATCGAGCCTTTGGGGATTACGTATTCCAAGAGCTCGACGGGGACCGAGAACTGATAGACAGTGGAGTTACCTGCCGGATGACGCATGAGGAGCGCGCCGACTCCATCTACGTGCCCAGTCACGATGTGACCACCGAGGCGATCAGACAGACGTAAGGCGCGTTCGAGGTTGACCTTCGTTCCCTGACGCATGCCAGAAAGGGTAGTGCTCTGCAACGTCTCATCGCTAACGTCCGCTATGAATGCTCCTCGGATGAATCTCACCACCGTCAGGCAAGCCCCGTCCAACGCGATTGAATCGCCGATTGACATGTCGCGACCGAACTCGGGTGCGTAGACCTCGACTCTCATACCACCGCCGATGCGTTCGACTCGGGTTATGATGCCCTCTGACTCGACGAGTCCCGTGAACATCTGTCGCATCCTCTCCAATCCCGGCGCGCTGTGCGCCTATCCAGTCGGACGCCAGAGCGTCACGGCTTCGCCACCTGAGATCCCAGCTTCTATCGCTCTCAGCTCCCGCGGTAAGGCCGACACATCTTCGGATTCTGCTCCCAGATACATACCCGGTGCGGAAGAACCGGCGAAGCCACCCGCATGAACGAGAACGATTTCATCAATGAGGCCATCTTCCCAAAACGCGGTGAACAGGCCAGCCCCGGGTTCGACAAGAACACGGCGGACTCCAAGCTCGGCAAGCACGATGAGAGCGGCACGTGGTCCGGCAGCGGAGTCATACTCCATCACATCGACTTCATCCGGCAGGGCTACCTCGGTGGCTCTGTCTCGCGATACCAAGAGCAGTGTAGGTGCGCGGCCGTCAGTATACATGGAGGCACATTGCGGCAGAGCTTCACGGCAAAGAACTGCTCGCAAAGGCTGCCGAGTCATGTCAGAGCCGTCGGCGTCACGAACCGTAAGTAGTGGATCGTCGACAGCGACTGTTCGAGCGCCGACTAAAACAGCGTCTGCAGTGGCTCGCAAGCGCATAGTCACAGAGCGTCCGCCATCGCCAGTCATACGGGTCCTGACACCAGGCGCGCCGGCGACCTTACCATCCAATGACAAGGCGAGCTTGACAGTAACCCATGGCAGACCGGTCCGAAGATGTTTGAGCCACGCTTCGTTGAGCTCCTCGAAAGGAGCAGAGTCTCTTGCGAAGGAGACATCGACACCCGCTTCTTCGAGCAAGCGAGCACCGCCGCTTGCAAGGGGCGTAGGGTCCGGCATCCCTGCGACAACGCGAGCGATACCTGCTCTAGCGAGTGCGATCGCGCACGGTGGAGTGGCGCCGTGGTGGGCACAAGGTTCGAGAGTCACGTAAGCAGTGGCTCCACGAGCGGTGTCGCCGGCGGCTCGAAGAGCGACCTCCTCCGCATGGGGCTCCCCAGCACGCTCATGCCAGCCCTCGCCGAGGACACGTCCGTCTCTAGCGATAACACATCCGACGAGAGGGTTAGGCAATGTGGTACCACGACCGAGTTCGGCAAGATGTGCGGCGCGACGCAGGTGTGGATCGTCGACTGACGCAAACGCGTCGGAGAACAAGCGCATAATCCCGTGCCCGTCCTTCCTTCTCCCATCCAGACTCTCACTGTCGGCCCCGGGAATTCTCCGGGTCGGCCCCTGTTGGGGTTCGCGGGCTGTCACCGCCGGTGGGGAGTTTCACCCCGCCCTGAAGAAAAGATGTGCATATTGTATTACAAGACGCTCTGGCCTGCTTCTCGGATAGCCTCCATAGCAGCGACGGGATCGTCTTCACAGAAGACAGCGCTACCTGCAACAAGCACACGAGCGCCAGCTTGGACCACCTTCGGGGCGGTTCGAGTATCGATGCCGCCGTCGACTTGAATCAGCGGAGACGCACCCTCCCCAGCGCACAACGCTGCAAGGCGCAGAACCTTCTCGGTGGAGCGAGGGATGAAGGATTGTCCTCCGAAGCCGGGATTCACGCTCATGATGAGTACGAGATCTACATCGCTGACGATGTCGCCCAGGACTTCTACCGGGGTGGCTGGATTCAGACTGACTCCGGCTTTCGCGCCACTAGTCTTGATGGTCTGCAAAACGCGGTGGAGATGTTCGCAGGCTTCTGCGTGGACCGTTATCCAGTCAGCGCCGGCGTCCAGGTACCAGTCGACACTATCCTCAGCGTTTTCGATCATCAGATGAACGTCGAGCGGGACGGTCGCGACACGCTTCAGCGCCTTTATTACCGGAGGACCTATCGTGAGGTTCGGTACGTAGTGTCCGTCCATCACGTCGACATGGATCAGGTCTGCGCCGCCTTCTTGGACAAGATCGACCGCCTTGCCGAGTTCCGTGAAATCAGCTGACAGAATCGATGGGGCCATTAGGACGCGCTCTTCCATGAAGGATTCCTCCTCACTCATCGATCAAAGCCATTCCGTGTAGCTCATCGGTCGTGTCCCGGCCCATGAGCGCATCTACCGCTGAAGCGACGGGAGCGTTCTCATGGACAATCATGCGCACCTGATGTGCCACGGGCATCTCTATTCCGTGTTTGGAGCCCAGTTCGTCTACGCTGACACATGACATAGCGCCTTCGGCAACCATGTGTGTCTTCTCCTCGAACTCCTCGGCACTGCCTCCGTTCGCGATGTGTTCTCCGAGCGCGCGGTTACGGCTGTGTCTCGAGGTGCACGTCACGATCAGGTCGCCCATGCCCGCGAGTCCCATGTATGTTAAAGGATTGGCGCCTTCGACGTGTCCAAGCCTGCTCATCTCTGCAAGGCCACGCGTCATCAGCGAAGCCTTGGTGTTGTCCCCGAAACCCAATCCATCCGACATGCCGGCTGCTACCGCTATCACGTTTTTCGATGCTCCAGCAAGCTCGACACCGACGATGTCGGAGTTGGTGTACGCACGAAACGCAGGGGTCGTGAAGAGCTCCCGAAGCCATATTCCAAGCTTGGGCTCGTAGGCCGAGATTACGGTCGCGGAGGGTATGCCTCGGGAGACCTCCTCAGCATGGTTTGGCCCCGAGAGCGCGGCAAGTCTGCTCTCGTGGCCGAGGACATCGGTAAGCACCTGGGTCATCCGCATCAGAGAATCAAGCTCGAGACCCTTGGCAAGGCTCACGACCGGGGTGTTTGGTGCCAGGAGGGGCTTGAGTGCGCTGGCGGCCTCGCGTACTGCTCGTGAAGGAGTGGCGATTATTACGATCTCTGCATCTCTAACGGCCTTTTCGAGATCCGTAGTCGCCCAGACCTTGGCGGGCAGTTCGATCTCGGTGAGATAGCTCGGATTGCGTCGGGTCATCGAGATGCCCTCTGCTATGCGAGCATTGCGGGCCCAGAGCGCAGTGTGTATACCCTTCTCAGCAAGCAGACGAGCGACCGCTGTACCCCACGAACCTGCTCCGATCACTACGACACTCGTCACTCGCCGTCCTCCTTCTCGGAAGGCTGCCTGCGGCGTCCGATTGATATCTTAGCCTCTTCACCCTTGAAGATGCGCACGATGTTCTCTCGATGACGCCATAAGACAAGCCCAGAGGCGAGCAAGGAAAACACGAGGAAGGGCTCACGGTCGGGGTATAGCCACAACACGAGCAGAGGAAACTCGATGGCTATCACTACGGAGGCGAGGCTCACAATGCGGCTTGCCACGACGACTACGACGAATGTTGCGAGCAGAATAGGCCACGCTTGGGGCGTCAGCACGAGCAGCGCGCCTGCGGCGGTGGCGCCCCCCTTCCCGCCTCGCATGCGCAGATACGGCGAGTAGGAATGGCCGACGACAGCTGCAAACATGGCGGCGATGAGAACCCAGTCCTTGGCTACCGTGTCCATTTGTGGCGGATGAAGCGCATGGGCAATGAGAACCGCTGCCGCACCCTTTATCGCATCGAGAAGAAGTACAGCAGCGCCAGCCTTGGGACCGAGCACTCTGAACACGTTCGTAGCCCCAAGGTTGCCCGATCCATGCATGCGGACATCAACCTGATAGAAGACCCTTCCTACGAGAAGCGCAAAGGGTATCCCGCCCAACAGATATGCTGCGCCGAGAACTAGCAGTATCCGTAGAGCACTATCCATCTATCACTCCTTCTTCTTGAAGTGCAGGAGTATAGGAGTACCTGTGAAATCGAACGCCTCTCGGAGGCGATTCTCCACGTAACGCCTGAAAGAGGCGCTAACCAAGGTCGGGTGATTTGCGAAGAAGGTGAATCCAGGCGGTGCAGTGTGGGTCTGGGTCGCATAGTGGATACGCAGAGTACGGCTGCCTTTCGTCACGGTGTGGCCGAAATCGCGCATTTCGGTGAGAAGGCGATTGAGTGCGCTAGTCGTGAGCTGACTAGTGTAGTTGTGCCAGACCACGTCGATGGTGCTCCAAATGCGTCCGACCCTAGCGCCAGTGAGAGCGCTTATGCGAAGAACTGGAGCGTAGGAGACGAATCCAAGACGATCGCCGAGCTGATAGTCGATCTCGTCCTTCCACTCCTGATCGTCGACTAAGTCCCACTTGTTCAGTAAGACGATCAGTCCGCACCCGCGTTCGGCTGCGAACCGAGCAACGCGCTGATCCTGATCGGTGATGCCGCTGGTGGCATCGATGACCAGCAGTGCGACGTCGGAACGGTCTATCGCACGCATGGCACGCACGAAACCGTAATACTCCACGTCTTTGTCGATTCGGGCCTTACGCCGGATGCCGGCGGTGTCGATGAACCTGTAGTGACGGCCTTCCCGCTCGACCACCACGTCCAGAGCGTCGCGAGTGGTGCCGGGTACTTCGCTGACGATGGCGCGCTCGGCACCGGTCACGCGGTTCAGCAAGGAAGACTTTCCCGAATTCGGCTTGCCTATGATCGCGATATCGACCGCATCGGTCTCGCTCACAGGCTCGACTGGCGGCAGCGCCCCGATGATCGCGTCGAGCAGGTCGCCCGTTCCGTGCCCGTGTGTCGCAGAAACCGGCCACGGTTCCCCGAGGCCAAGCGACCAGAACTCGTGGATTACGTCGTCTCGTCCGGGAGTGTCCACCTTGTTGACGGCCACAAAGGCAGGTATCCGTGCTCGTTTGAGCTTGCGGGCAACCTCGGTGTCGGCAGCAGTCACACCGGTTGTGCCGTCAACGAGCAGCAGGACTAAGTCAGCTTCGGCGGTGGCCAAGAGCGCCTGGGCAGTGACCGATTCCGCGAAAGGATCGCCGCTATCGTCTTCGATGCCACCAGTGTCGACGACCATGAATTCCCGTCCTGCCCACTCGGCTCGGTGATAGCTCCGATCGCGTGTTACGCCACTCTCCTCATGCACGATCGCATCGGTGGTCTCGGCGATGCGATTGACGAGTGTAGACTTGCCCACGTTCGGACGGCCGATCACGGCAAGGATAGGTAGAGCCATAGATGCTCCTGACCTTGAGCACGGCGCCGCTCATCGTGACGTGCCCTGCAGCGTCACAGGATACCAAAGAGCAGGCCGGTCGCGGTTGCGGGCAGGACTTCTACTCGGCGACCGGCAGCCTGGGATATGTGTGCGGCAGTCATTCCGTCAAGTGTAAGACCGTCTTCGTTGAACATGGCGTCTGGAACGAGATATCGATTGGAAGGAGAGCCTTCGCGCAGTGCATCAAGAAGATCCGCTCCGGTAAGCAGGCCGGTTACCGTCACGTTGCCGCCGAAGAAGACGTTTTCAACCGGCAACACCCCAACAAGGCCATCCATCGAACTCTGTTCGATCAGCTGATTCAAGACCGATGCGAACAACATCCCGGTGACGACTACTGCGTCACGGGAACCTGACATGCTTGAAGCGGGGTTTCGAAGGCCGGCGATAAACTCGTCGGTGAAAGTGCGTACGAGCCCGATGCCGTTCTCGTACTGGGGAAAGCCGTCGTACTCCTCTGTAGTGGGCAACTCGCGTCCGGCCGTGAGATAGAACTCGTCGGCGCCATGAGCCCACCGCTCACCGCTCATTCGGAAAGAGTTTCTTCGCCAGACCTCAAGGAGGTCCAGAACCGCTGCCGCTTCTTGCGGCTCGCCATAAGAACTTGCAAACCGGTTCTGATGCCGGGTATATCCCAGCGGTACGACGCCCACCGATGACACCCCGGGCCTGTCACGAAGCCAGCGGAGGGTTCGCTCCAGTACCGGCCCGTCGTTGACTCCGGGGACCAGGACGATCTGCACATGAAGCTCTATGCCGTGACCCAGGAGGGAATCGAGATGTTGCAGTGCTGAGTCCTCTCTTGGGCACAGGAGCTTCCGGCGCACATCGGAATCGACTGCGTGAAGTGACACGTACAGTGGCGACAGTCGCTGATCGATAATGCGAGTCATTTCGCCCTCGTCGACGTTGGTAAGCGTTATGAAGTTGCCATGCAAAAAGGAGAGCCTGTAGTCGTCATCGCGTACGTAGAGAGAGTCTCTGAGCCCGGGGGGTAACTGGTCTATGAAGCAGAAGGCGCAACGGTTGGTGCAGGTGCGGATGCCGTCGAAAACCTGACGGTCGAACTCGAGTCCCCATCTTTCGTTCGGCTCGCGGGTCATGACTGCCGACTCCTTGGGCGCCATATGAGACTTCCCGCGTTTGAACTCGATTCTCACGGAGGCGGCATCGCTTTCCCAGCGCCAATCGATCACGTCACGCAGGAGGTGTCCATTGGCACTCACGACAACGTCACCCGCGCGCAAGCCTGCTCGATAAGCGGGTCCGTCCGCTCTCACGGAAAGGATTCTTCCGCCACCTGCAGCCTCGCCGACTCGAGATTGTGAGCCTCGTTCGATCACGTCACCCGAGATTCTCGATAGCCGCAATCACTCCAGCCATCTGCACGTCCGGCGTGGAGGCGCCTGCAGTGACTCCCACCAGATCGGCGCCCGAGAACCACGACGAATCGAGCTCTTCGGCGGTCTCGACATGGTATGTGTGAGGATTGACGCTCGCGCATATCTCGGCCAGGCGAGTGGTGTTACCTGAGTTGTGACCTCCCACGACGATCATCACGTCGACCACAGACGCAAGTTCGGCTGCGGAACGCTGGCGGAGTGCAGTCGCCGAGCAGATGGTGTTGAAGACACGCAGCTCGGCAACACGCGGAAGTATCGCATGGACGATCGCTTCGAGACGTTCGGCCGATTGGGTCGTCTGAACGACCACCCCCACCTTCGTGTCGGGGAGCTCTTCGGGGAGTTCGCCGGGATCCTGAACGACGATTGCTTCGCCGCCCGCATGCGCGCAGATACCTTCGACCTCAGGATGATCGGCTTCACCGACGATCAGCACTGAGTATCCGCCGGACTTCAGTTCTCTTGCAGCCTCGTGGGCTTTGCTGACGAAGGGACACGTGGCATCGATGACGTCGAGCCCCTTCTGGCAAGCGGCTTCGATGGTGGCAGGATCCACGCCGTGCGAACGAATCACAAGCGTGCCATCGGCGACTTCGTCCAAGCAACCAGCGACTTCCACACCTTTCTCGCGAAGGGCAAGAACGGCCTGGGGGTTGTGGATCAGCGGACCGAGGGTGCGCACGCGTGTGCCGCTCTCCGCAGCCTCCTCGGCGAGTTCGAGTGCCCTCTCCACGCCGTAGCAGACACCCGCATGCTTGGCGACCTTTACCTCCATGCCTATACTCCTCGTGCTGATTCTCTCGCATCGGCGATGCGACCCATTATCTCGGCAGTCATCTCTTCCACACGCTGTTTTCGAGTGCCCTGGGCGAAGTCCTCCGGGCGGACCACTACATCGTAGCGCACGGTGATTGACGGAAAGCGCGGCAGCTTCGCTCCTGGAGGCATGACCCTTTCGGTACCCGAAATGCCTACTGGCACGACCGGAGCGCCTGTTCGCAGCGCTAAGAAGGCCACGCCTTCGTATGCCTGTCCTAGCTCGTCGCCTTGGGGGTCTCGAGTGCGCGTACCTTCGGGAAAGATACCCACCAGCTCCCCGGTCGCGAGCAAGCTGCTCGCAGTCGCGATCGCCGTCCTGTCGGGGGCTCCTCTCTTGACTGGGAACGCAAGCAGCTTGCCTATCGCCCAACCCAAGATAGCGTTCTCCCATAGCTCCGCCTTAGCCATGAAGTGAACCGGTCTGGGAGCACCGCACCACAGGAGCACGGGGTCTAGGTAGGACACATGATTGCTGGCGATGATGGCAGGACCCTCCGGAAAGGCCTCCTGGCCTCTGAGGCGCGTCCTGTACAGACCCAGTAGTGCCCTTCCTGCTGTGGCGCGAAGGAGGCGTATGAGAACGAGACTTCGGTTCACAGCCGGTACTCCGCAAGCTTTGCTATCTTGTCGACTACCTGCTCGATCCCGAGATTCGTCGTGTCAACGATGTCTGCGTCTGCTGCAGGAGTCAAGGGCGCCGACTCGCGAGAGGAATCGGCCTGATCTCGTCGTTCGATACCGTCCAGAACCTCGGACTGAGCCATCTCGTGACCTAGGGTCTCCATCTCATTGTGACGGCGTCTGGCCCGTTCGTCGGCAGACGCTGTCAGAAACACCTTCATCTCCGCATCCGGGAACACAACCGTCCCGATATCGCGACCCTCGGCGACAAGCAAAGCTGCCGTGTCGGCCACCGCGCGCTGTTGGGCGACCATGGCTGAACGGACCTCCTGCATTCGCGCCACCGCGCTGACAGCGTCATCGACTGCAGGAGTGCGAATCGCATAGGTGACATCTTCATCATCGAGAAGCACCGCAGAGGGTATCGGGTCGTCGGGCTGGTGGACGAAATCTATCCGCACCTTGCGTGCGAGATCGGCGACGGCATCTTCGGCGGACAGCGGCACGCCACGGAGTAGAGCCGCCAACGCCACGGCGCGATACATCGCTCCGGTGTCGAGATAGTGCGCGCCGAGTCTGGCGGCCAGCGCCTTGGCGACCGTCGACTTGCCAGATGCAGCAGGTCCGTCAATAGCGATAATCACGTGGCGGACTCCCGTCTCGCGCAAGGAGACCTATGCGGGCCGCATCATAGCACGCCCGAATTGCCCGTTTCCTCAGGTGTGTGGCATGCCGAGCGAGGCAAGGTCGTCAAGGAATCGAGGGTACGACACGTCTATGGCCTCAAACCCCTCGACAGTCACTGGCTCCCTGGCGACAAGCCCGGCGAGTGCCCAGCACATGGCGAGGCGGTGATCGCCGAGACTATCGAGCCTGGCCCCGCGAAGGGCTGACGGACCCTCGACGAGCAGCGTGTCTTCTTCGGCGGACGCACGGGCTCCCAGCCTCTTGAGACCGTCGACTATGGCCGTAAGGCGGTCCGACTCCTTCACGCGAAGCTCTCCAACGCCTTCGAAACGAGAGACACCTTCCGCCAGCGCAGCCACGAGCGCCAGGACCGGAATCTCGTCGACGAGAGATGGTATCTGATCTGCGGTGACGGTCGCCGCTCGCAGCCTGTTTGCGTGGCGCACATGAAGTGAGCCCACCGGTTCCGTGCCGTGAACGCCGTCGGGCTTGGCGAGAATATCTGCGCCCATTCGCTTCATGACGTCAATGTAGGCTGTCCGGGTCGGGTTGAGGGCGATTCCGGTAACGGTCACATCACTACCTGGTATGAGTACAGCCGCAGCAGTGATGAATGCGGCCGATGACGGATCGCCTGGGACACGGACGCTAGCCGATTTGAGCGTCGCCGGGCCATCGACCCAACAGGAGTTCAGTGCCTGGTCCCTGCCCACAGGGACACCGAAGGCGGGCAGAAGCCGCTCTGTGTGATCGCGAGACTGCGCAGGCTCCCTGACCGAAGTCCTGCCCGCTGCACGCAGTCCGGCAAGGAGTATCGCTGTCTTGACTTGTGCGCTAGCAACAGAGGTCTCGTAGACGATAGGCATCAGCTCGCTGCCATGCACGGTTATCGGCAGTGTGCCGGAGTCTGAGACGAACCGGGCCCCCATCGAAGAGAGTGGCTCTAGGACGCGACGCATTGGACGCGAGGACAGAGAGCGGTCACCAGTGAGTGTAACCTCGATTTCCCAGCCAGCGAGGATTCCGAGCAAGAGTCGCGCCGTGGTGCCGCTGTTTCCGCAATCCAGAGGTCCGTAAGGAGAACTGGGGCCAGCCGAACCCCAGCCGCCCACACTTACGTCGAGAGAACCATCGCACGTAGGTGAAACGTCGACTTCGGCACCGATATTCCCGACAGCGGCGATTGTGGCACCTACGTCCTGACTGTCGAGGATGCCGCTTAACTCAGACTTTCCTTCTGCCATGGCGGCGAACAAAACCGCTCTATGCGAGAGTGACTTGTCCCCGGGGACGGATACTCTGCCGTCAAGTGGCACCTCGAGGGGGGCAGTTGTGTACTCCATCGTCTCTGCTACTCCGGCTCCGGCTCCAGCGGTCTGATCTGCGGCGTGTATCCGGCACCGATCAGGTCGGATGCGAATCGTTCGAGATCCCCTTCATCCGTCAGAACGAGCACCAAGTTTGCGCTGGCTTCTGAGACATGATCGATTTCGATACCTTCGATGTTGCACCCAGCACGACTGGCAGCCATCGTGACTTCGGCGACCACGCCTGGCCGGTCAAGCACAGGAACGACTACCTCGGTCAGGCGCTCGGTAGCTGAGACCCACTGCGCAGGCAGAGAGCGACGGATATCAGCTGCACGAGCCAGCCAGGAACGCAACTCACCAGCGTCTCGATCGCGAAGGATCTTGGTGAAGCCATGGAGCACGTCGGACAGCTCCTCGACTCCCTTAAGCACAGCATCGGCGTTCTCGAGGCAGATACCTGTCCAAAGGTCCGGGCTGCCGGCGGCGATGCGGGTAGTGTCCTTGAACCCTCCGGCAGCAAGTCGAAGGAGGTCTCCGCTCTCTCCCGCATGCGCGGCTGCGAGTTCAACGAGGGCAGATGCGGTCACATGGGGCACGTGACTGACGATAGCGACGGCCTGGTCATGGGAGACGGCGTCTACGGAGACCACACGACAGCCGAACTCACTCACGAGAGCATGTACTTCTCTGTAGGCTTCGACATCGGTCGAGTCGGTCGGGGTGAGAACGTAGTATGCCCCACGAAACAGGTCCGGATCCGACGCCTCAACACCACTTAGTTCCGAACCGGTCATCGGATGTCCTCCCACGAAAGCCGCCTTGGAACAAAGGTGTCGGTTGGCAGCGGCGATGATGCTCGACTTGGTGGAGGCGACATCGGTGACAACGCCTGAGTACCCGAGTGCACCGAGTTGCTCCAGCCACTTCTCGACGAGCGACGCCGGTGTTGCAAGCACCACGAGATCGAGACCGTCTTCACTCAACCACCTATCGGCCTGAGGCTCCTCTGGCAGAGAGCCCGAATCGATGAGCTTGTGCGACTCGGCCCAAGCAAGCGCGGCCTGGTCGACATCGATACCCACGACGCTAGGAGGGTCCGGAAGCCGCTTGAGAGCAGCAGCGAAGGAGCCCCCTATCAATCCCACGCCTACGATTGCCACAGAGCCGAAGCGAATCATGTCACCCTCGCATCTTTGCCCACAAGCCGAAGGAGTGGGGCGAAGTCGGCCATCATTGCCTCGAAAGCCTCTATGTCCAAAGATTGCGGACCGTCGCAACGTGCACGCTCCGGCTCGGGGTGAACCTCGACCATGACACCGTCGGCGCCGGCGACGAGGGAAGCTCGCGCCATCGGCACGACGAGATCGCGTCGTCCGGTAGCATGCGAAGGATCCACGATGACCGGCAGATGGGTGAGTGTCTTCAGGGCTGCGACAGCCGCCAGGTCAAGTGTGTTGCGCACGTATGTCTCGAACGTGCGGATGCCTCGCTCGCACAAGATGACCTTTCGATTTCCGCCTTTGAGGATGTACTCTGCTGCAGAAAGGAGTTCCTCTATCGTTGCCGACAGGCCGCGCTTGAGCAGTACGGGCTTACCCATCTTACCGAGTTCGTCGAGCATCATGAAGTTCTGCATGTTGCGCGCTCCGACTTGCAGGACGTCGGCCCACTCCGCGACCGTCTCTGCGTCGCGAATGTCAAGAACCTCGGTGACGACCGGAAGATCCACCTCATCAGCGGCTTCCCTCATCATCTTAAGACCTTCCAGGCCTAGCCCTTGAAACGAGTAAGGGCTGGTGCGCGGTTTGTAGGCTCCTCCCCTGAGGATGACAGCTCCTGCATCCTTGGCTGCTCTTGCGACGCTTTGCATCTGTTCTAGAGACTCTACGGAACACGGACCTGCTATGACAGCGAAACTGTCCCCGCCGACGATAGCACCGCGCACGACTCGCACCACGGTATCGGCGGACTGGAAGTCCCTACTCACAAGCTTGTAGGGCTTCAGCACACGGATGACTTCTTCGACACCCGGCAGACCATCGAGCTCAAGGGCATAGACCGTCTCGCGATCGCCTATCACCCCGATGATCGTCTTAATCTCCCCACCCGAGAGGTGGGCTTGCGCTCCTGCCTCCTCGAGGAGCTCAACCACATGATCTATCTCATCACGGGAGGCCTGGTCCCTCATCACAACAAGCATTCTTGCTCACTCCCCTATTTCGGTGAGAATCATCTGACGCGCTTGCGGGGACAGGGCTCTCTCGATCGGCTAGATGCTTCCGAGCCGTGTAACGACCGACTCGAAGGCCGCCATCGTGATGCGAGTATCTTCGGGAGTGCCTATCCCCACTCTCAATGCGGGCGAGGTGCCGAAGTCGCGCACGATGACGCCTTCGGCCAGAAGCGCCTCGAACACCTCGACCGGCTTGCAGGTCTTCACGTACACGAAATTCGTCTCAGACGGTACGTACGACACTCCCAGCCGGTCGAAGGCCGAATAGAGATAGGCCTTCTGCTCCTGGTTCTCCTTGCGACGTCGATCGACCTCGCTGTCGTCATTCAAGGAGTAGTATGCGCCGACCTGAGCCACGGTGTTCACATGGAACGGCTCACGCACCTTATGAACAGCCGCAGCCAGCGGAGCGGGCAGCATACCGTAACCGATGCGAAGACCGGCGAGCGAATAGATCTTCGAGAAGGTGCGCAAGACCGCTATCGCGCGGTCTCCATCGAAATAGGTTCGCCCGTCAGGGTATTCTTCGGCCTGAACGAACTCGAAGTACGCCTCATCTACTACTACGAGCACGTGCGAAGGGACGTTATCGAGGAACCGTTCGAACTCTTTGCGTTCATAGATGGTTCCTGTGGGGTTGTTAGGGTTGCAAAGGAACACGATCCGAGTGCTATCCCTGATGGCCGTGGCAATGGAATCCAGATCGTGGACTTCTCCTGCGGTGAGAGGGATCTTGATCGCAGTAGCACCGAACATCTGCGTAACCATCGGATATACGACGAAGCTCGGCCAAGCGAAGACCACCTCATCACCTGGTTGCAGGAGCGACTGTGCGATGAGACGGATGATCTCGTTCGAGCCGTTACCGACAACGAGATGTTCGCTCTCAACGCCAAGACGCTCGCAAAGAGCCCTTCGCAACGCGCTCGCCGATCCGTCTGGATAGCGGTTGAGCCGAGGCAGGACTGCCTCCATCGCACGCACTGCACTCGGAAAGGGTCCGCAGGGATGCTCGTTGCTCGACAGCTTTAAGACTGTCTGTTTGCCGGTCCGTTCACGCACTTCGCTCACGCGCAAGCCAGGCGCGTAAGGCACCATCGGCTTGAGTTCGGCTCGTATCGCTGCATCCCAATCCATCTAGGCTCTACCACGCCTCCAGTCAATGTGAACCGATGTGCCGAGGATTGTCGCAGGTCGATGAGCCCCTCGTAAAGGGCTGGATTGCCATCTCGAACGGAACTCTCAGCTCTAGCGCCCCGTGATTCTTCTGAGTGCAGACACTTCTTCAGAAGACAAGGCGCGATAAGCTCCGAGTTCAAGGTCACCGAGGAGAAGTGGGCCGAAGGAAGACCTATGCAGCGAGATCACCGGATGGCCGACCGCCTCCAACATGCGACGCACCTGACGCTTGCGACCCTCGTGTATCACGATTTCGACTCTTCCCTCAGAGCTTCCAGCGCACTTCGTCTCGATCAAGCGCACTTCGGCTGGAGCAGTGATGCCGTCATCGAGCTCGATACCTCGGCGCAGTTTGTCAACTGATTGCGCATCAGGCAGTCCCGTCACGGTTGCAATGTAGGTCTTCTTGACGTGATAACTGGGGTGAAGGAGCCTGTGCGCAAGGTCTCCGTCGGTGGTGAATAGCACCAGGCCCGTCGTGTCACGGTCTAGCCGTCCGACAGGGAAGAGACCGGCGGGCTCGCGCGACACGAGATCGGCTACCGTGGGCCGTC